>JBJHBG010000085.1:0-21179 GCA_050485385.1 Geminicoccaceae bacterium
GGTAACGTCTGTGCGGGGAGATGGGTGACACTTCCGGCGTGTGATGGTCGGGAGGGTCTCGATGCCTTGGCAGGCGGTGGACGAGGTGGGGTTGCGGCGGGACCTGGTGACGCTGGCGGGCTTCGAAGGGGCCAACAGGGCGGAGCTGTGCCGGCGGTTCGGGGTGAGCCGCAAGACGGGCTACAAGTGGCTGGAGCGACACGACGCCCTGGGTCTCGAGGGGCTGGTGGACCGCTCGCGGCGGCCGCACCGTTCGCCCGCGCGGACCACGGCCGTGATCGAAGCGGCGGTGGTGGGGTTGCGGCGGGCGCGTCCCACCTGGGGCGGGCGGAAGATCCGGCACGCGCTGCTGAACGCCGGTGCGTTGGCGGCGGAGCTGGTGCCGGCGGCGAGCACGATCACCGGCATCCTGCGCCGCCACGGGCTGCTGGGGCCGCGTGAGGCCGCGCCCAAGGCCTTCGTCCGTTTCGAGGCCGAGGCACCGAACCGGCTGTGGCAGATGGACTTCGAGGGCCATTTCGCCCTCGACGGCCGGACCGACGGCAAGGGCGTGCGCTGCTTTCCCTTGACCGTGCTCGACGACCATTCGCGCTACCAGCTCGCAGCCCCAGTTGCCGTCCGGGGCCTGCGCCGACGAGCGGGAGGCGACGGTGCGCGGGCGTCTGGAGGGCGTCTTCCGCCGCGACGGCCTGCCGGACGCGATCCTCGCCGACAACGGCGCCCCCTGGGGCACCCCGCACACCACCATCCAGGGCGCCAACGGACGCCGCATCGGCCTGACCCGGATCGACGTCTGGCTGCTGCGGCTCGGCGTGACACCCCTGCACGCCCGGCCCCGCCACCCGCAAACCCTCGGCAAGCTGGAGCGGCTGCACCGTTCGCTGCGGAGCGAGCTGCTGCAGGGCCGCCGCTTCGCCGACTTCGATGCGGCCCAAGCCGGCCTCGACCGTTGGCGCCGGCACTACAACCACGACCGCCCCCACGAGGCGTTGAACGGCGCCGTCCCGGCCAGCCACTACCGCATGAGCGAACGGGCCATGCCCGCCAGCCTGCCCGAGCCCCGCTACCGCGACGGCGACGCGGTCGGCCTCGTCCGCGGCAATGGTGGCCTGCATTGGCGCCCCGACCGCCGCGGCCCGCGCTTCGACCTCCAACTCGCCACCGCGTTCGCCGGCCAGCACGTCGCCGTCCGACCCACCTCGACGGACGGCCGCTTCCACGTTTGGTTCGCCAACTGGCGCATCGCCGACGTCGACCTCACGCCAGACCCAACGCGCCCGACCGTCACCCATCTCCTCGTACGCCTGTAACCCTTGTCTCCGGTCCGTACAGGGTCATCAAGCCCCCCGCTTCCTCCCTTTCTCGGCGTGGGCGATGCGGCCGATGAGGTTCAGGAGAATTTGCGCCGCGAGGATCGCCGTGGTGCCCGTCCTGTCGTAGTCGGGCGCCACTTCGACGAGGTCGACGCCGACGATGCGGCAACGCTTGGCGAGTCCGGCCAGGAACTCGAGCACCTCGTAGTACAGAAAGCCGCCATGGCTCGGCGTGCCGGTGCCCGGTGCGATGGACGGATCGAAGCCGTCGATGTCGATGGTCAGGTAGACGCGGGCTCCTTCGGGGAGGCGGGCGAGCAGCGCGTCGGTGCCGAGCTTGCGGAACTGGCGCACCGAGAGGATGTCCGAGCCGCGCTGCCTAGCGTCGTCGTAGCCCTCCTTGGCGGTCGAGGAGACGTTGCGGATGCCGAACTGCGAAAGGCCCGTCACGTAGGGCTTTTCCGCCGCCCGGCGCATCGGGTTGCCGTGGCCGAAGCGCACGCCGTGGCGCTCGTCGACGAAGTCGAGGTGCGCGTCGAGTTGGACGACGTGGAGGGGGCCGTGGTCGGCGAAGGCCTCGATGCAGGGAATGGTGATCGAGTGGTCGCCGCCGAGGGTCACCGGTACCGCACCTGCGGCCAGCGCCTTCCTCACGGCGAAGGCGATGTTGGCGTGGCTCTTGATGGTGTCGGTGTGGACGATGTCGGCATCGCCCAGATCGACGATGCCGACGTCGGCGCCGAGATAGACCACGTCGTCCTCGTGGTCGTAGGCGCCGGCATGGCCGAAGGCGAAGAGGGTCGAGGCCTCGCGGATCGCGCGCGGGCCGAAGCGCGCACCCGCGCGCCACTGCGTGCCGGCATCGAACGGTGCGCCGACAACGGCGAAATCGGCTTGGATCGCGTCCCAGTCCTGGACGTAGGCGCGCTTGGCGAAGGTGGCGATGCCGACGAACGGGAGGTCGAGCCGGCCGTGCTCGTAGCCGTGTGTCATCGGACGAGCACCACCGCGCGCCGGACGAGGTCGGCGGGCAGGGCGTCGCTGCCGCAGGCCGGACGTGAAGAAGCGACCGCGTGGCAACGACGTGGCGGAAGGCCGTTGCGTCCTGCGGACTTGGTTCGCCAAGCATGCCGGACTGGCGCTGCTTCGTTGCCTGCTCGTGGCATCCTGCTGCCCTCGATTCTCGCTTCGGTGGGTATCCAACGGTTCGGGCAGCCGCGGGCGCCGACCCTTCGCGTCGACGACCTAGCCGGCTTCGCGCTGCGCGTCACGCCGGACGGCATCGGGACCTGCGTCGTGGCGTGCTGGCCGGGCGAGGCTGCGCGGAAGGACCGCGCCGTCGTCTGCCGGTTCCGGCGCTGGCCGCGCCGAATGCCGCACCCAGACCGTGTGGCCGTACGGAGGCACCGCCAGCGGTCGCGTCGCGCGGCGGAAGGGGGCCGAACGGACCAACGCCATCAATCCCGCGCTCCGCAGTCCGCCAACTCGCAGTGAAGGAGGCTGAGACTACGAGAAGCTTGCGCTGCCGTCACCTTTTGCTACCCGTCGATGGGTCAGGGAGGCGGAGATAAGAAAAGAGCTCCGCCGCAAACGCAAGGAGCATACCCATGCGCAATCTCTTGGTTGCGGCCGCGGGTGCGGCCGTCCTCGTCGCCGGCAGCGGCGATGCCGAAGCGCAACGCACCACCCGCGTCGACATGCAGGGTGCGTTCGGCGCCAATGTCGGCGTGCTCGGTCCGACGCAGCTGCGGCTGGTCGAGACCATCAATCGATTGTCGGACGGCAGCCTCGAATTCCGCTTCCACGAACCGAACGCCTTCGTGCCGGTGTTCGAGCAACTCGACGCCGTCGGCAGCGGCGCGCTCGACGCGGCATGGTCGACGCCCGGCTTCAACACCGCCAAGGACATCGCCTTCGCCATCCTCGGCTCGGTGCCGTTCGGTCCCGGCGTCGGCGAGTACGTCGCCTGGATCAAGTTCGGCGGCGGGCGCGAGCTGTGGGACGAACTCTACGGCCGCTACAACGTCAAGGCGATCCCCTGTGGCGTCATTCCACCGGAAAGCTCGGGCTGGTTCCGCGAGCCGATCACCTCGCCCGAGGATTTCCAAGGGCTGCGCATGCGCTTCTACGGGCTCGGCGCCGAGGTCATGGAAAAGCTCGGGGTCTCCACCCAGCTCATCCCCGGCGGCGAGATCTTCCAGGCGCTGCAACTCGGCACGATCGACGCCACCGAGTTCTCGATGCCGTCGATGGACCTGTCCTACGGCTTTTATCAGGTCGCCAAGCACAACTACTTCCCCGGCTGGCACCAGCAGTCGACCTTGAACGACCTGACCATCGGTCTCGACATCTGGAACAGCCTGACCGAGCACCAGCAGTTCGTCATCGAGACCGCCTGCGAATCGAACATGATGTGGCAGTTCACCTACGGTGAGGCGGCGCAGGGTCCGGCGATGGCGGAGATGGAAGGCCACGGCGTGACCATGCACATGTGGTCCGACGAAATACTCGATCTCTTCCGCGAGACTTGGGAAGAGGTCGTCGAGGAGAAGAAAGAAGAAAGCGAGATGTTCGCCCGCATGTGGGCGAGTCTTTCCGCGTTCCGCGAGAGCTACGAGCCCTGGCGGCTGCGCGGCTACGTGAACTGACGCACTTTACCCGGCCCCGGACGGTGCTGTCGTCCGGGGCCGCCGGCCCAGTCCGCCGGCGCGTCCGGCCGTTCGAGGCGGATCTCCTGCCATGCGTTATCTGCTCGTCCTGAGCAACGTCATCGACGCGTTGCTCACGCGCATTGCCCAGATTACGGGCTGGCTGTTCCTCGCCGCCATCTTCGTCATCTGCTTCGACGTTTTCTCGCGAAAGCTCGGTTACCAACTGCCGTACTGGACGTCGACGCGGTTGCAGGAGCTGCAGTGGCACATCACGTCGGCCCTGTTTCTTGGCTGGCTGGCCTATGGGGTGATCAAGAACACCCATGTGCGCATCGACGTCTTCACGGCGGGCTTGCCCGAGCGCACCCGGCATTGGATCGATCTCGTCGGCTGCATCGTCCTGGCCCTGCCGTTCTGCCTCGTCGTCATCGACTACGCCTTCACCTACGCGGCCGTCTCGTGGGTGCAGAACGAACGTTCGCCGGCCCCGAACGGTCTGCCGGCCCGCTGGATCATCAAGTACATCGCCGCCGGCGGCCTCGGCCTCCTCCTGCTCGCTACCGTTTCGTTGATTTGCCGCCGCCTGGTCGACCTCTTCGGCCCGCCGCATCTGCGTAGCGGTGCCGGAGGCCGGCCATGATGGGCGAGTGGCTGATCGAGCATCTCGCGCTCTTCATGTTCCTGACGCTGATCGTCAGCCTGTTCTGCGGCTTTCCGGTCGGCTTCACGCTCGGCGCCGTCGGCATCATTTTCGGCTTTGTCGGCTACTATTTCGACGTGTTCCGGCTCGCCCGCTTCGGCATGATCATGCCGCGGGTCTATGGCGGCATCATTTCGAACCAAGTGCTGATGGCCATACCCATGTTCGTGTTCATGGGGGTGACGCTGGAGCGCAGCCGCGTCGCCGAGGACTTGCTCAAGACGCTGCAAATTCTCCTGCGCCGGGTGCCCGGGGGGCTCGCCATGGCCGTCTGCGCCATGGGCACCATCATGGCGGCCACCACCGGCATCGTCGGCGCGTCGGTCATCATGCTGACGTTGATGGCGCTGCCCACCATGCTGCAACGGAACTACTCCGTGCCGCTGGCGACCGGCACCATTGCCGCCTCCGGCACGCTCGGCATCCTCATCCCACCGTCGATCATGTTGGTGATCCTCGGCGATCTGATGCAGGTGCCGGTCGGCACCCTGTTCGCCGCCGCCGTGGTCCCGGGCCTGCTCCTGTCCTGTCTCTACCTCGTCTACATCGGCGTGTTCTCGTTTCTGCGGCCGCAGGACGCTCCACCGCTCGCCGCCGAGATCGGGCCGCAGAACACGCTCGATCTCGCCGTCCTCGTGTTGAAGAGCCTGATCCCGCCGGTCGTGCTGATCGTCGTAGTGCTCGGCTCCATCTTCGGCGGGCTCGCCACCCCCACCGAGGCCTCGGCCATGGGCTGTGCCGGCGCCTTGGCGCTCGCCGTCGCCTATCGTCGGCTGAACCTCAAGATGTTGCAGGAGATCATCCACAGCGCCGGCACCACCAACGCCCTCGTCTTCTTCATCATCATCGGCGCCACCATCTTCTCGTTCGTTTTCCGTACCCTGGGTGGCGACGACGTCGTCCTCGACATCCTGCGCGCCGCCGGCATCGAGACGGCATGGCAGGTGCTGATCTTCTTGATGATCCTGGTATTCTTTCTCGGTTTCTTCTTCGATTTCATCGAGATTGCGCTGATCGTCATCCCGATCTTCTACCCGATCCTGACACGCCTCGACTTCACCGACCACGTCGGGCCGATGTTCTGGGCCTTGCCGTGGATCACCGTGCTCATCTCGGTCAATTTGCAGACCTCGTTCCTCACCCCACCCTTCGGCTTCTCGCTGTTCTACATGAAGGGTGCGGTGCCGGCGGGGGTGCGCATGGAGCAGATCTACCGGGGCATCATCCCCTTCGTCATCCTGCAACTCTGCGCCGTGGTGTTGATCATGACGTTCCCCATGATCGCCCTCTGGCTGCCGATGGTCGCCGGCTTCTTGGACTGAGGCGGCAAGCCGGGGGGCATCGGCCCCTGCCTCGTTCGTCGCCCGTCTCGGCGCGTCAACGCCGCAGCAGTGCCAGCACCTCCGCGGCGGCGCGTTCGCTCGGCGGTCGGCCGCCGGCACCGAGCTGCTTGGCGACGCCGTCGAGGGCGCGCACCTGGGCCCGCCACACCGTTTCGTCGCCGAGCAGCGTGCGCGACGCCTTGGCCAACTCGGTGGGCGTGCAGCGTTCCTGGAGCAGTTCCGGCACGACGGCGGTGTCGGCTACGAGGTTGATCAGGCTGACGTACGGCACCTGGATCAGTCGGCGGGCGACCGCGGCGGTGAGCCAACTCGTGCGGTAGAGCACGACGGTCGGCAGTCGGGCAAGGGCGAGTTCCAGGCCGACCGTGCCCGAGGCGGCGAGCGCCAGGTCGGCCGCTGCGTAGCACGCGAAGCGACGCTCCGGATCGGCCTCGATCGTGAGTGGAACCGGCCAATCCGCCGTCAGTGCTCGGACCTCGCCCTCCCGTGCGGGCGGTGTCGGCAGGACGCAGCCGAGCCCAGAATGGTGCTTGGCAAGGTGGGCGACCGTGCCGCGGAGGATCGGCACGTGGCGGGCGATCTCGCCCCGCCGGCTGCCGGGCAGAAGGCAGAGCAGGGGCCGCTCGCCGCGCCGACGGTCGAGGAAGGCCGGCAGGGCCGGCACCTGTTCGACGATCGGATGGCCGACGTCGACGGCGTCGACCCCGTAGCGGGCGAAGAAGGCCGGCTCGAAGGGTAGCACCGCGAGCAGCCGGTCGACCAGGTGCGCGAGCTTGGCGGCACGGCCCGGCCGCCATGCCCAGGCTTGGGGGGCGACGTAGTGGACCTTCGCGGCCTCCAGGTCGCGCAGGCGGTGCAGGACGCGCAGGGTAAAGGCCGGCGCGTCGACGGTGAGGACGAGGTCAGGCCGCATCGTGCGTGCCGCCGCTGCCGTCTCGCCGAGCCGGCGGATCAGGCGCGGCAGGTGGGGGACCACCTCGGCGAACCCCATGAGCGACAGCTCGTCCATGGGAAAGCGGCTTTCCAGGCCGAGCCGGCCGAGTTCGGGGCCGCCGACACCCATCAGCTCCAGACCGCCGACTTGGGGGGCAAGGGCGCGGAGCAGCCGCGCGGCGAGGAAATCGCCCGAGGTCTCGCCGGCGACGACGAAGACCCGAAGCGTCATGCCCAGGGCTCCACGCCGATCACGAAGAGACCGAGGCGCTCGGCCCGCCGTGCCAGCACGTCCGCCTGGGCGACGAGGGTGTGGCCCGCCTCGACGGCGATGCCGCGCAGGCCCGCGGCGGCGGCGGCCTCCACGGTGGCGGGGCCGATGGTCGGCAGGTCGACGCGACGCTCCTGGCCGAGCTTGCGGCCCTTCACCAGCACACCGCCGGGCCCCTTGCGTCGGAGGCCCCCGCAGCGGGCGAGCAGCGCGTCGGTGCCCTCCACGGCCTCGACGCCCAGGACGAGCTGTCCCTGCACCACCACGGCTTGGCCGACGTCGGTGCGGCCGAGCGCGTGGGCGACCTCGGCGCCGCGGCGGATGTCGGCGAGGGCGGCTTCGTCCGGGGGCGGGCCGGCGACGAGACCCTCGGGCGCCAGCAGCTGGCGGGCCAGTTCGTCGGCGCCGACCACACGAAAGCCCTCGCCCTCCAACTCGGCCACGATCAGCCGCAACAGCCGGTCGTCGCCGGCATCGGCGGTACCCAGCCGGGCGAGCATGGCGAGGGCTCGGCGATCGAGGGCCACGGCCGCGAGCGACGGCCGGCCGACCTTGCCGATCATGCAGACTTCGTCGCAGCCGTGGTGGTGCAGGAGCGCGAGCGTGCGCCCGACCGCGCCGAGGCGGACCCATTCGTGCGGGTAGGGGTTGAGCCAAGTCGGGTCCGCATGGCCGGCGAAGGCGATCACCACGACCTCGCGCCCGCTCCGACGTGCGGCTTCCGCGACGACCGGCGGCAGGCTGCCGCCGCCGGCGAGAATGCCGACCCGCGGCACCGGCCTAGCGCTTGCCGGTTGCGGGCTGGATGATCTCACGGTGGCCGCGGTCCTTGATGAAGGCGACGATCTCCATCACGCGCGGCTGATCGGCGTAGACTTCCGCCACCTCCATGAGCCGGTCGGCGAACGCGCCGCGCTCGTCGACGAAGAGCTGGCGAAAGGCGTTGCGCATGACGCGCAGGTCCCCCGGTCCGACGCCGCGACGGCGCAACCCGACGAGGTTGAGCCCGGCCAGGATGGCGCGATCCCCCATGACGAGGCCGTAGGGGATGACGTCGCCCTCGACGCCGGTCAGGCCGCCGACCATCGCCGTCGGCCCGATGCGTACGAACTGATGCACGGCCGAAAGGCCGCCCAGATAGGCGTGGTCGCCGACCGTGACATGGCCGCCGAGGGTGGCGTTGTTGGCCATGATGACGTGGTTGCCGATGCGGCAGTCGTGGGCGACGTGGGTCGCCGCCATGAACAGGTTGTGGTCGCCCACCTCGGTGAGGCCGCGGCCCTGCACGGTGCCGGGATGCATGGTCACGTGCTCGCGGATGCGGTTGGCGGCACCGATCTTCAGCTCGGTGGGCTCGCCGGCATATTTCAGGTCCTGCGGTGGGTGGCCGAGGGCGGCGAACGGGTAGACGACGGTGCCGTCGCCGACCGAGGTGCGGCCGACCACGGAGACGTGGCTGACGAGTTCGACCTCCTCGCCGAGCACCACGCCGGCACCGACGATGCAGTATGGACCGATGCGGACGCTCTCGCCGAGCCGCGCCTCGGGATCGACCAGGGCGGTCGGGTGGATGTCCCGCGCCATGCGCTCAGTCGTCCATGATCATGGCGGAGAACGTCGCTTCGGCGACCACGCGATCCTCGACCTTCGCCTTGCCCTCGAACTTGAAGACCGACATGCGCGAGCGCAGGAGCTTGACCTCGATGCGGAGCTGATCGCCCGGGATGACCGGTGCCCGGAACCGCGCGCTGTCGATGGTCATGAAGTAGACCAGCTTGCCTTCGGCCTTGGGGCCGAGCGTGGCGCCGACGAGGACGCCCGCCGTCTGCGCCATCGATTCGACGATCAGCACGCCGGGCATCACCGGCCGCCTGGGGAAGTGACCCTGGAAGTAGGGCTCGGTGATGGTCACGTTCTTAATGCCGACGGCGCTCTCGCCGACGCGGACGTCGACGACGCGGTCGATCAACAGAAAAGGATAGCGGTGCGGAATCTTCCGCATGATGCCGTCGAGGTCGATCTCGTACGGCTCACTTACTGCAGCGACGGCATCCGTCATGGTCTCGTCCAACACCAGCGTCCTCACTTGCGCCGCCCGAGGCGTCCGATCGCCACGATCTGCCGCCGCCAATCCTTGGCAGGCAGCGCCGGCGCGCCACCGTAGTCGCGATCGCCCTCGAGATCTCGGATCACCGCCGTCCGCGCCGCGAGCCGTGCGCCAGGCCCGATCGTCAGATGGCCGGCGATCCCGCACTGCGCCGCGACGACGACATGATGGCCGAGTTCGACACTGCCTGAGATACCGCTCTGTGCCACCACGACGCAATGCTCACCAATGACGACGTTGTGCGCGATCTGCACCAGATTGTCGATCTTGGTACCGCTGCCGATCACCGTGTCACCGAGCGCGCCGCGGTCGATGGTGGTGTTGGCGCCGATCTCCACGTCGTCGCCGACGAGCACGCGGCCGAGCTGCGGCACCTTGCCGTGCTCGATGCCGAGCGCGTAGCCGAAGCCGTCCTGGCCGATGCGCACGCCCGGGTGCAGCGCCGTCCGCGCGCCGACGAGGCAATGGCTGAGGGTCGCCCCGGCGCCGACGACGCAGTTCGGCCCGAGAATGCAGCGCCGGCCGATGACCGCATTGGCGCCGATCCGGCAGCCGTCGCCGAGTTCGACCTCCGCCTCGATCACCGCACCCGGCGCCACGCTGACCCCGTCGCCGAGCCGCGCCGTGGGATCGACGTGGGCGCCGGCGGCGATGCCGTCGCCGGGCCGTTCCGTCCGGGGATAGAAGAGCTGGGCCACGGCGGCGTAGGCCCGATAGGGCTCCAGTGCCACCAGCAGGTCCTTGCCGGCCGGCACGAGGTCACGGTCGCCGTCGCGCACGATCACCGCGCCGGCGCGGGTGACGGCGAGCGCCGCCCTCAGCCGTCGGCTGTCGAAGAACGCGAGTTGGTCCGGTGTGGCGAGGTCCAGCGAGGCCACGTCCTCGATCCACCGCTCGCCGTCGCCCTCCAGCCGGGCACCGGCCCGCTGGGCGACGAAGGCGAGGCGAAACGGGCCCGCGCGATCGAAGAACCGGGGATCGGCCAAGGCGTCACTCCCGCGGCAAAGGGATGGGGACGGTCGGCAGCCGCTCGTCGAGCGCCGTCATGACCTCGGCCGTGAGGTCGATGTCGGGCGTGAACACGAGCACGTCGGAGCGCGGCAGCACGACGTTGAAGGCGTAGACGTCGCCCAGGTCGTTCATCACCTCGACGATCTCGTCGCGCACCCGCTGAAAGGCCTCGGCCGAGGCCTCGTCGAGGGTGCGTCGGCGCTCCTGCACGAGCCGTTGGACCGTCGCCACCTCGGCCTCGAACTCGCGGCGCCGATCACGATAGGCTTCGGCGCTCAAGCCCGCGCGTTCGTCGTTCAAGGCGCTGTCGGCCGCTTCCAGCCGCTCCCGCTGCTCACCGATCTCCTGCTCGAAACGGACGCGGAGGTCCTCGACCTGTCGCCTGATGCTCTGGGCGGCGAGGCTCTCGCGCAGGACGCGCTGATAGTCGATGATCGCCACGACGGCGGGCGGCAGGGGCGGGGGGCTATCGGCGGCGACGGTCGGCGGCGTGCCGAAGCCGACTGCGAGGCAGAGCATCCACGGCAGGGCGAGCCGGCGCATGGGCTGCTCAGAACCTCGTGCCGAAGGAGAAGCGGAAGAACTCGGTCTCGTCCAGGTCGTCCTTGACCACCGCCTGACCGAAGTCGAGCGACAAGGGACCGAAGGGCGAGAGCCAGGACAGGCCGACGCCGGTCGTGACCCGGAGGTTGCCGCTGTCGACGAGGGTCGGCCCCGAGACGTCGATGTCGGTGAGTGTGCCCGCGTCGACGAAGGCGCGGCCGAAGAAGCGCAGATCCTCGGGCAGGCCGAGCGGGAAGCGCACCTCTGCCGTGCCGACGTAGTAGGCATTGCCGCCGAGTGCGTCGCGCGTCTGCGAATCGCGCGGACCGATGCCGCCGACCGCGAACCCGCGGAAGTCGTTGCCGCCGACGAAATAGCGGTTGGACAGTCGGACGTCGTCGCCGATGCCGAACACGTAGCCGCCGAGAATGCGGAAATTCGCCACCACTTGGTCGCCGATGATGGGCTGGTAGTACGACGCGGTGACCTCTTGGCTGAGGAAGGTGCGGTCGCCGCCGAGGCCGGCGAAGTCCTGATCCAGACGTAGGACGTAGCCCTCGTTGGGGAGTTGGAAGTTGTCGCGCCGGTCGATCAGGAAGGTCTGGCCGATGGCCGAGGTGATCGACGAGCCGCGCTCGTCGGCGATGAAGACCGAGGCGTCGCTGCGAACGCTGCGGATGTCGTCGTCGCGCAGGGTGTAGCGGACGGTGTGACTGACGTTGCGGGTGAGCGGATAGGTGCCGCGCAGGACGAAGCCCGTGTTGCGCTCGTCGAACGACGATTCGTCCTGGAAGTCGGTTTCCCGGCTGAAGACGTCGATGCCGCCGTCGATCTCGTAGCCGAGGAGGTAGGGCTCGGTATAGCTGAGGTCGAGGTCCTGACGGCGACCGGAGATCGTGAAGCTGACACGGACGGCACGACCGGTGCCCAGCAGGTTGCGCTCGCTGAAGGTGATCTGGCCGAGGGGGCCGTCGGTGGTCGAAAAGCCCGCACCGAAGGCAAGCTCGCCAGTGGACTGCTCCTCCACCTCGATCTCGATGACGATGCGGTCCGGCGCACTGCCCTGCCGCGTCCGCATGTCGACCCGCGAGAAGAAGGCGAGGCGCTGGATACGTCGCTCGGATTCACGGAGCAGCGCCGAATTGAACGCGTCGCCCTCGGCCAGCAGGAGCTCGCGCCGGACCACTTCGTCGAGGGTGCGCAGGTTGTTGATGATGTCGATGCGCTCGACGTAGACGCGCGGCCCTTCGTTGACCACGAAGGTGATGTCGACGGCGCGGTCCTCGATGTTGCGGCGGAGCTGGGGGTCGATCTCGACGAACGCGTAGCCGAGCTGGCTGACGCGCTCGACCATGGCCTGGATCGTCGCCTCCACGTCCGAGGCCCGATAGGTCTGACCGGTGCGGAAGCGCACGGCTCCCTCGAGTTCCGCGGGGTCCAGATCGCGGATGCGGCTTTCCACGCCGATCTCGCCGAAACGGTACCGCTCGCCCTCGTCGACGGTGAAGGTGATGAAGAAGCCGTCGCCCTCGGGCGTCAGTTCGGCGATGGCCGAGCGTACCTGGAAGTCGACGAAGCCACGGTCGTAGTAGAACCGGCGCAGGAGTTCCTCGTCGAAGGCGAGGCGGTCGGGGTCGTAGGTGTCCGACGTCGTGAAGATCTTCCAGAAACGGGCTTCCGTGGTCTGGATGACCTCGCGGAGCCGGGCATCGCTGAAGTTCTCGTTGCCGACGAAGCTGATGCCGCTGATCTGGGTGAGCGGGCCCTCCAGGATCTCGAAGACGAGGTCGATGCGGTTCTGGTCCAACTCGATGATCTGCGGTTCGACCGTGGCGCCGTAGCGCCCGGTGCGGCGGTAGATCTCGAGGATGCGGGCGACCGCCGTCTGCACCTGGGCGCGGCTGAAGACCTCGCGTGGGCGCAGGTCGATCTCGCTCGCCAGGACGGCGTCGTCGATCCGCCGATTGCCCTCGAAGGCGATGCGGTTGATGAACGGGTTCTCCTCGACGGCCACGACCAGCACGTCGCCGTCGCGCTCGAGGCGGACGTCCTCGAACAGCCCGGTCGCGAACAGCGCGCGCAGCGAGGCGTCGAGCGCGCTGGGGTCGAACGAGTCGCCGATGCCGACGGTGAGGTAGGTCTCGACGAACGCCGCTTCGATCCGTTCGTTCCCCTCGACGCGGATATCGGCGATCGTCCCCGTCGTCTGCGCCATGGCGTTGGGGGACACCAAAAGAGCCAGCCCGAGCGCCAGCACCAACCAAGCCCGATGGGCCATCGACCTCTCCCGCAAGCCCAAGCCCCGGGCGGGGTGCTCAGTTCCCCGGCAGATAGCGCATGATGTCGTTCCACGTCACGAACACCATGAGCCCGAGCACCAAGGCGAGCCCGACGCGAAACGCAATTTCCTGCACACGCTCGGCCAACGGACGACCCCGCACCGCTTCGACGGCGTACATCACCAGATGCCCGCCGTCGAGCATCGGGATGGGAAAAAGATTTATGAGCCCGAGGTTTACGGAAAGAACCACGATCAACCACGTGAACTCGGCGACACCCAGGCGCGCGGCCTCGCCGGACAGCTCGGCGATGCGCAACGGCCCGCCGAGTTCGTCCACGCCGCGACTGCCGGTCAGGATCTGGCCGACGGCGACGAGGATGTCGCCGATCATGCTGACCACCTGCCTGGTCGCGTCGAGCGGGGCGTAGAGCGGGTTGACCCGTTCGAACACCGGCGGTGCCGCGACGATACCGATCAAGGGCCGGCTGGCGGCGGCTTCGCCCTCGCCGACCGTTTCCAGCCGCGGCGTCAGGTCGAGGTCGAACACGGCGCCCGCGCGGTCGACCAGGAGGGTCAGGGGCTCGCTGCCCGCATCGGCCACGATTCGCTGGAGATCGGCGAAGGTGGCGACCTCGACGCCGTCGATGGCGAGAATGCGGTCGCCGGCCTCGAGACCGGCGGCGGCCGCCGGCCCGTCGTCGCGCACCTCGCCGACGACCGGCAGGAGGACGGGCCGGCCGGCCAGCGCGAGCAAGAGGGCCAGGGCCAGGATGGCGAACAGGAAGTTGGCGCCGGGGCCGGCGAAGACGATGGCCATGCGCTGCCACACCGACTTGCCCGGAAAGCTGGCGTCGAGGTTCCGCGTTCGCGGATCGCTCGTGGCGCTGGTGGCGTCGGCGTCGCCCAGCATCTTGACGTAGCCGCCGAGCGGGATCGCGGCGACCCGCCAGCGGGTGCCGCTTCGATCCTGCCAGCCGAACAGCTCGGGTCCGAAGCCGATCGAGAAGGCCTCGACATGGACGCCGTTCCTGCGAGCGACCCAGTAGTGACCCCATTCGTGCACGAACACGACGATGGACAGCACGACCAGGAAGGCCACGACGTAAAGGGGAAACCCGCCGACGAAATCCATGCACGTTCCTCGAGATAAGGCCGGGCGCCGCGTTCAGCTTCGGGCGCGGGCGGTGGCGGCAATGGCTGCCTCGGCCGCCCGCCGCGCCGCCGCATCCAGCGCCAGCACGTCGTCGAGCGTGGCGGGGGCCTTGGTCGCGAGGACCTGCAGGGCCGCCTCCGCTATCGCGGCGATGTCGAGGAAGCGGAGCCGGCCAGCCAGGAAGGCCGCGACCGCGACCTCGTTCGCCGCGTTCAAGATGGTGGGGGCGCCACCCCCGGTCTGCAAGGCCTCGCGGGCCACGCGCAGCGCGGGAAAGCGCGTCTCGTCCGGGGCCTCGAACTCGAGCCGGCCGGCGGCGGCGAGGTCGAGCTGCTGGTCGGCGAGGTCGAGACGGTCCGGCCAGGCGAGGGTATGGGCGATCGGCACGCGCATGTCGGTCGGGCCGAGCTGGGCGAGCTGCGAGCCGTCGGCATACTCGACGATGCCGTGGACGATGGACTGCGGGTGGACGAGCACGCCGAGCTTGGCCGGCGGCATGGCGAACAGGAGGTGCGCCTCGATCACCTCGAGCCCCTTGTTCATCATGGTCGCGCTGTCGACGGAGATCTTGGCGCCCATCGACCATTTCGGGTGTGCCACCGCCTGGGCCGGCGTGGCGCGGGCCATCTCCGCCAGCGTCGCCGTCCGGAATGGCCCCCCCGAGGCGGTCAGCGTCAGCCGCCGCACGTGGCTCGGATCGTGGCCGGCGAGAGCCTGGAAGAGCGCGTTGTGCTCGCTGTCCACCGGCAACAGGGTGGCGCCGGACCGCGCGACCGCGTCGAGCAGGAGCGGCCCCGAGCAGACCAGCGCCTCCTTGTTGGCAAGCGCCAGGGTGCCGCCGCGTTCGGCCGCGGCCAGGGTGGGGGCGAGGCCGTCGGCGCCGACGATGGCAGCCATGGTCCAGTCGCTCGTCAAGGCCGCCGCCTCGACCACCGCCGCCGGCCCCGCCGCGGCCTCGACGGCGCGACCGGCCAACCGTTCCTTCAACTCGCGGTAGCGGCCCGGATCGGCGACGACGGCGAGTTTGGCACCGGTCGCAACGGCGGCTTCGGCCAGGGCCTCCACGCTGCGTCGTGCCGTGAGTGCCACCACCTCGAAGCGGTCGGGCTGTCGCGCGACGAGGTCCAGGGTGCTGCGGCCGATCGACCCGGTGACGCCGAGGATGGTCAGGCGGCGACGGGTCATGGGTGCAGGGCCACGAAGCCGGCGAAGGCCGGGGTTGCGAACATCAGCCCGTCCAGCCGGTCGAGCGCCCCGCCGTGGCCGGGGATGAGCAGGCTCGCGTCCTTGGTGTGGGCGAGGCGCTTGAACCGGCTCTCGAACAGGTCGCCCGCCTGGGCCGCGACGCCGAGTGCGGCGCCGAGCGCCACGGCGCCGCCGACGAAGGGCAGGGCGAAAGCGGTGGCGACGGCCCCGCCCGCAGCGCCCGCGCCGACCACGCCGCCGACGAGGCCGGCCCACGTCTTGTTGGGGCTCCAGACCGGGGCGAGACGCGGCCCACCGAGCAGGCGGCCGGCGGTGAAGGCGAGGGTGTCCGTGGCCCAGACGACGACGAACAGGAACAGCACGTAGACGAAGCCGTCGGGGCCGCGCTCGCGGATCCAGACGAGCAGCAGGGGCGTGAGGGCCACGTAAACGACGCCCCAGGCGAGCCAGCGCGAGGGCCAGTGTCGGCCGCGACCCAAGGCGCCAGCGGCGAGCGCGATCGCGGCCACGGCGACGAGGCCGATCCAGACGAGGTCGAGCTTGGCGAGGAGGACGCCCGTCACGGCCGCGGCCGCGGCGGTACCCGTGCTCCAACGGCGGAGCCCGCCCACCTCGTGCCGGCGGGCGACCAGCGCGCCCCACTCCAGGGCAACCGCCACCGCGGCCAGGGCGACGAGAATGGCGAACGGCCAGCCGCCGACATAGGCGCCAGCGACGCCGACGGCGACCAACACGATGGCGGAGGCGATGCGCAGGCGGAGCTCGCGCCGCCAGCCGTCAGGCACCCGACGCCCCGTAGCGTCGTTCCCGCCGGGCGAACTCCTCGATCGCCGCGCGGAAATGTGCGCCGTCGAACTCGGGCCACGCCACCTTGGTGAAGACGAACTCCGCGTAAGCCAGCTCCCACAGGAGGAAGTTCGACAGCCTTTGCTCGCCGCTGGTGCGGATCAGCAGATCGGGGTCGGGCACGCCGCCGGTGAGCGCCTGACCGAACCGGTCGACCGTGAGGTCCTCCAGCGCGACCTCGCCACGCTTGACGGCACCGGCCACGTCGCGGACCGCCCGGACGATGTCCTGCCGGCTGCCGTAGTTGAGCGCGAAGGTGACGACGCGGCCGGTATTGTGGCGCGTGGCCGCGAGCGCGTGCTCCACCAGCGCGCGGATGTCGTTCGGCAGGGGGGCGACGTCGCCGATGAAGCGGAGCAGGATGTTGTGCTTGACCAGCGTGCGCACTTCGCGGCGCAGGTAGAAGCGCAGGAGGTTCATGAGATCACCGATCTCGCTCGCCGATCGGCTCCAGTTCTCCGCCGAGAAGGCGTAGAACGTCAGATAGCGGATGCCGAGATCGTCGGCGGCTTCCAGCACGCGCCGCACCGCCTGCGCACCCTGCTGGTGGCCGTACAGGGCCGGCCGGCCGCGCGCTCGCGCCCATCGCCGGTTGCCGTCCATGATGATGGCGACGTGGGTCGGCAGCGACGAGCCGGGTTCCGTCAGCGCGGGCGAGGGGGCGAGCTGGCTGCACATGGGCCTAGACCGTCAGGATGTCCTTCTCCTTGCTGGCCAATAGCTCGTTGATCGCGGCGATATGCTTGTCGGTCATCGCCTGGACCTCGTCCGCATAGAGCTTGTGGTCGTCCTGGCTGAGATGGCCGTCGCGCTCCAGCTTCTTCAGCTCGTCCATGCCGGCCCGGCGCACGTTGCGCACGGCGACGCGAGCGGTCTCGGCGTAGCCGTGCGCCACCTTCACCAGTTCCTTCCGGCGTTCCTCGTTGAGTTCCGGGATGGGAATGCGGATCAGCGTGCCGTCGACCACGGGGTTGAGCCCGAGATTGGCGTTGCGGATGGCCTTGTCGACGGCCCCCACGTTGCCCTTGTCCCAGACGGCGATGGTGATCATCCGCGCATCCGGCACGTTCACCGAGCCCACCTGATTGAGCGGCAGCTGACTGCCATAGGCGTCGATGGTGACGGGTTCGAGGATGCTCGCGGAGGCGCGACCGGTACGGAGGCTCAAGAGTTCGTGGCGAAACGCCGCCACGGCGCCGTCCATGCGCCGTTCCAGGTCGTCGAGATCGGGTTCGTTCGACGCGTCGGTCATGGGAGTGCTTCCTGGTGTGCCCTGATGCCTAGTCTTCGGTGATGATGGTATGCGGGCCTTCGCCCCGCATCACCTGAGCGTAGGCCCCCTCGGTCTGCACCGAGAACACGATGATCGGGATGTGGCTCTCCCGCGCAAGCGATATCGCCGAGGCGTCCATGACCTTCAGGTCGTCGGCGAGGACCTGGAGATAGGTCAGCCGATCGTAGCGCTCGGCGTCGGGGTTCCGCTTGGGGTCGGCCGAGTAGACGCCGTCCACCTGGGTGCCCTTCAGGATCGCGTCGCACCCCATCTCGGCACCCCTCAGGGCGGCGGCACTGTCGGTGGTGAAGAACGGATTGCCGGTGCCGCCGGCGAAGATCACCACGCGGCCCTTCTCCATGTGGCGGATGGCGCGGCGACGGATGTAGGGCTCGCATACCGCACTCATCGGGATCGCCGACATGACCCGGGTCGGCAGGCCCGACTGCTCGATCACGCTCTGCACGGCGAGCGCGTTGATGACCGTCGCCAGCATGCCCATGTAGTCGGCCGTCGTCCGCTCGATACCGGCGCTCGCCACCGCCGCCGAGCCGCGCAGCATGTTGCCGCCGCCGATGACGAGGCACTGCTCGACGCCCATCGCATGAACCGCGCGCACCTCGGCGGCGAGGCGGCGCAGCATCTTGGGGTCGTGGCCGAACTCGCCCTGCCCCATCAGCGCCTCGCCCGACATCTTCAAGAGTACGCGGCGGTAGAGCGGTGGGGCGAGGTCGGGCATGCGGTCTTCCCACGGATGGACCTGGTCGGAAGGGGTGCGCGCCGCCACCCAACCCCCGGATGTTTACGTCAAGCGGTCAATTGCCCGCAAGCTGGGCGACCTCCGCCGCGAGATCGGTCGTCTCGCGCTCGATGCCCTCGCCGAGCACGAACTTCACGAAGCCCGTGACCGTCACCGGCGCACCGAGGTCCTTGCCGGCGGCCTCGACCACGTCCTTCACCTTCTTGTCGGTGTCGATGACGTAGACCTGCTCCAGCAGCACCACCTCCTCGTAGTACTTGCGCAGCCGACCCTCGACCATCTTGTCGACGATCGCCGCGGGCTTGCCGCTGGCGAGCGCCTGGTCGGCGAGGATCGCCTTCTCGCGCTCGATCAGCGCCGGGTCCAACTCCGCGACCGTGACCGAGCTCGGATTGGCGGCAGCCACGTGCATCGCGATCTGGCGTGCGAGTTCCCCCAGCTTCGCCCGATCGGCGGCGGTCGACTCGAGCGCTACCAGGACGCCGATCTTGCCGAGGCCGGGCGCCGTCTGGGCGTGGACGTAGCCGCCGACGGCGCCGTGCTCGACCGCGAGCACGGCCGTGCGGCGCAGGCTCATGTTCTCGCCGATGATGCCGATGGCGTTGGCGATCTCGTCCGCGACCGTGCGGCCGGTTGCGAGCTCGACCTGCTTCAGCGCCTCGACGTCGCCCTTGGCCGCGGGGGCCGCGACGGTGATGGCCTTGACCATCTCCTGGAAGGCTTCGTTGCGGGCGACGAAGTCGGTCTCGCTGTTGACCTCGACGAGGGCACCGGTCGATCCCTCGACGGTCACGCCGACGAGGCCTTCGGCAGTGGCGCGGCCCGCCTTCTTGGCGGCGGCGGCAAGCCCCTTCTTCCGCAGCCAGTCGGACGCCGCTTCGACGTCGCCGTCGGTTTCCTCCAGCGCCCTCTTGCAATCCATCATGCCGGCGCCGGTCTTCTCGCGAAGCTCCTTCACCAGCTGGGCGGTAATGGCAGGCATCGTTCCTCCGATGTCCAGATCGTACTGCCGGGCGGCCGCTATTGGGCGGCCGGCGCCCGGGTCTCTTCGACGGGGGTCTCTTCGACGGGGGTGTCTTCGACGGGAGTCTCTTCGACGGGAGCCTCGTCGGCGCTCGTCTCTGCGGTCGCCATCTCGCTCACGGGCGCCTCGGCAGGGGTCTCCGCCGGAACGTCCGCGAGGTCCTCCGCCACGTCCTCGAGCTGTTCGCTCAACGCGCCCATGTCGACGCCGGAGGCGTGCATCTCGGCCTGGATGCCGTCGAGCACCGCACCGACCATCAGATCGCAGTAGAGGTTGATCGCCCGGCTCGCGTCGTCGTTACCGGGAACCGGGTAGTTGACGCCCTCCGGGCTCGAATTGCTGTCGACCACGGCGATCACCGGGATGTTCAGCTTGTTCGCCTCGGCGATGGCAAGCTGCTCCTTGTTGGTGTCGATCACGAAGATCAGGTCGGGCAGCCCGCCCATATCCTTGATGCCGCCGAGGGCGCGCTCCAGCTTGTCGCGCTCGCGCTCGAGCTGAAGGAGTTCCTTCTTGGTGAGGCCGCTCTGCTGCTCGTCGCCGAGGCGCGTGTCGATCTCGCGCAGCTTCTTGATCGAGTGCGAGATGGTCCGCCAGTTGGTCAGCATGCCGCCGAGCCAGCGGTGGTTGACGAAGTACTGGCCGCAGCGCTGCGCCGCCTGGGCGATCGGCTCCTGCGCCTGGCGCTTGGTGCCTACGAACAGCACGCGGCCGTTGTTCGCCACCGTCTCGCGGGTGATCGCCAACGCGCGGTGCAACATCGGCACCGTCTGCGTCAAGTCGAGGATGTGCACGCCGTTGCGCGAGCCGAAGATGTAGGGCTGCATGCGCGGGTTCCACCGCCGCGTGACGTGCCCGAAATGCACGCCCGCCTCCAGCAGTTGGCGCATGGTAAAGGTCGGAAAGCTCATGGTCGTCGTTCCAGATCCGGTTGAGCCGCCGCGGGTCGAGGCCTCGTAGGAGGCACCGGATGCGGCCCGAAAGCCGCGTGACCCGCGTGAGAGATGGCGCGCGTTTACGGGAACTCGGCGGCGAAAGCAAGCGTCGGGCGCGCTGCGGCTGGACGGCCGGAACGGAAGTCGCCAAGACGGACATCCTTCGTTCGGGAACGCCGTCATGCCTTTCGCCAAGCTCGACCGTCACCGCAACCGCGCCGTCGCGGCCGGCCCCTATCCCCGTCACCTCGAGCCGATCCTGGCGCCCGCCTCGCTCGCGGCGGCGCGGGCGGCGATCACCGTCTGGCCGAACTATGCGCCGACGCCGCTCCGAACGCTCGGCGGCCTCGCCCGGGCGCACGGGCTGGGTGCCATCCACTACAAGGACGAGGCCTCCCGCTTCGGCCTCAAGAGCTTCAAGGCCCTCGGCGGCGCCTATGCCGTCGAGCGCCTCCTGGCGCGGCTCGACCGCCCGGCCGCGGAGGTCACCGTCACCTGCGCGACCGACGGCAATCACGGCCGCTCGGTCGCCTGGGGTGCGGCGCGCTTCGGCTGCCGCTGCCGCATCTACGTCCACGCCACCGTGAGCGAGGGCCGCAAGCGCGCCATCGAGGCCTTCGGCGCGGAGGTGGTGCGCACCCCCGGCACCTACGACGACAGCGTGCGCCAAGCGGCTGCCGACGCCGCCGCCCATGGCTGGCACGTGGTCTCCGACACCTCGTATCCGGGCTATGTCGACGTCCCCAAGGACGTCATGGCCGGCTACATGCTGATGGCCGACGAAGCGTTCGACGCGCTGGGCGAACCGCCGACCCACGTCGCCGTTCAG
>JBJHBG010000086.1:0-21169 GCA_050485385.1 Geminicoccaceae bacterium
ACCTCGCCGGCCGCGGCGAGGAAGCCTGGAGCCGGTCCATCGCGCTGCGCACCCGCGCCCTCGCCCGCCTCGTCGGCGGCGAGCCGCCACGGGCCTGCCTGGAGCCCCTGACGGAGGCGATCGCCCTACAAAGCCAGCTCGGCCTCGTGCCCGACCTCGCCGCCAGCCACTTGGTGCACGCCCGGCTCCTGGCTGCCGCCGGCGAGGCGGCAGCGGCCAGGGCCGCCGAGGCCGAAGCCACGGCACTGCTGACACGCATGGGCGCGGCACCCGCACTGATGCACACGGCGACGGGAAGCGAGACATGAGCCGACACGACGACGACGACTACCTCACCGACCGCATCGCCCTCGTCCTCGGCGGCGGCGCGCCGACGCTCACCCTGATGGCCGGCGCCCTGCTCGCGCTGGACGAGGAGGGCGTGGAGTTCGAGGTCATCTCCACTTCCGGCGCCGGCATGCTGGTTGGCCTGCTTTACGCCGCGGCCAAGGACGGCGACCGCCGCGCCGCCCTGCGTCGGACGATTCACCTCGGCGTGCATGACGAGATCTACAAGCACTTCCCGATCAACTACAAAGTTTTCTACAAGCCGGGGCCGCTCGCCGAGTTCTACTACCGGAGCGTGATGCCGTTCGTGAACCTGCTGCCGACCGATACCAGCGAGCAGCGCCTGTTCCGCGACTTGGTGCATCTCTGGACCGCCGCCTGGTCGCCATCGAGCATGACGGCCGATAGCCTGGGCATGTGCGCGGCGGCGCCGTGGCTGGAGGACGTCGTCGACTTCGCGGCGCTGCGCCGCTTCGGCCCCGATTTCTACATCAACGCGTGGAACATCCGCGCTCGTGAAATGGAAGTCTTCGAGAAGGACGAAATCACCCCGGAGCATTTCCGTGCCGCGCTGGCCTTTCCGTTGATCTACCCGCCGTTCCAAATGAATGGCGATTTCTACATCGAGGGCTCGGCGATGGATACGCTGAACCTCAAGGGTCTCTTGCGCTACGATGCCCACTACAACAAGGCCTACCCACCGTTGTTGCGCGAAGAACTGGTCAAGCGCTGGCCCGAGATCCTGCGCTACGCCGCCCTCGGCGGACCAGAGGGGGAGAGCGGCATCCAGGATCTCGTGAGCGAGGCCGAGTGGGCGGCCCACGAAGCGTCGCTGAAGGTCCGCGCCCGGCCACCCGAGGAGTTGACGGCGGCACTGGCCGAAGCCCAGAGCCATGTCCGCGGCATCGACGAGGCGGCGATGCGCCGCATCCCGGCGGTGGCGCGGGCGCTCGACTACGAGGAACGGATCGAGGGCGACATCAACGCCATCGGCAAGATCGTCGTCTTCGACGCGCTCGGCACCGAACAGTTGGTGCGCCGGCCGCGCAATCTCTACGACGCCTGGGTGCTGCAGATGATCGTGCCGCTGGTCTCCATTTCCAACGAGTGCATCCGCTCGTTCGAGCGCGACTACGACTATCCGCAGGGCGACCCGCGCAAATACCTGCATAGGCTGAGTTTTGCCGACCAGATCCCGCACGATCACTGGGACAACGTGCTCGACTGGTCCTATTCGAACATGGAGATCCTCTTCCACGCCGGCTACCGCGCCGGCAAGGCGTTCTACGCCGAGCACGATTGGCTGCAACGACGGACCATGGCCCGCCTCGCCCGCGCCGCCGAGTGAGCCGACTGCCACCGGCTACGGCGGGCGTGCTGCCAGGCTCGGCATGCTGGGTTGACTCCCCCGGCGACGCGGTCGCACGGCTCCACGGTAGGCGGGATTGTCGACCAATGGCCAAGGCGCATCGGAGTGGCCCAGGTCTGGAGGGTCCGGCATGGCACTATGGCCGACTCGGCGGTGCGACGGACGCGCTTGTCGCGATGCCGACTCGCTCGTAATGGCGATGGAGGCGTTGTCATTACGAAAGAACGAAGAGCATGTCATGCCCCGTCCTCCGGCTCGCCGTGTTCGGTGCCGGCCTCCTCGTCGCCCTGCCCGCGCACGCGTTCCAGCCCCCGGACTGTGACGGCCTCCTGAGTTGGGGCGAGGGCGTGGCGGGAGCGCCGAGCGTTGCGTTCAACGCGGTGGTGGCGTTGCCCCCCGCCTTCGACGACGCCGCCACCACCGCCGCCTTCGGCGTGCCGTTCTCGCATTGGACCCACGCCGAGGGACGCGCGCTCGACGGCGCGCTCGACGCCTGCCGCCGTGCCGCCGGCCGCGACCGCGCGACGGCAGACCTCTTCGCCGGCCTCCGCCGCGCGATCACGCAGCCGGTCCGCCTGCTGCGCGACGCCGACACCGCGCGTGACAACGTCGCCAAGGCGTTCGCGGCGATCGATCAGGCCGAGGCCTCGCCCGGTCTCGCCGACGGCCTGAACGCTCTCGCCACGACGTCGCTCGACGCGCTCGGCGGGTTTCGGAGCAACTCGACCCAGCTCCGCACCATCGCCCGCATGCTGCCGCAACTACCGACCGTCGAGGGCGACGCCGTACGGGCGGCTGCCGCCGAGCGCGCGGCGGCCCTCGCCGGCGGCATCGTCGAAACGCACCTCGCGGCCATCGCGGCCGCTCCGCAGAGCCTCGACGGCATTCTACTCGTCCGCCGCGAAGCTCTCGCCGCAACGCTTGCCCTGCGGGACGGCGCCGCCCCGGTCGAGGCCGCGGCCTCGGCGCGCGAGCAGGCCATCGCCGCCGCGCTCGCCGCCCTGGCGCCCCAGCCGATCCGGCTGCCGCCCTGCGAGGAGGCACTGGTCTGGGCCGCGACCATCGATCCCCGCAACGCGCGGCAGACGTCGGCGGGCTCGATCCTGACCACGCTGGAGGAACCTACCTTCGAGGCCCTGTTCCGAAAGCCCTTCCCGGGCTGGGACGCAGCCGACCTGACGGCGTTGGGCGGGCTTGCCCAGCACTGCCGCGACGTTGGCCGCGCCGGCTTGCTCGCGGGCGATCCGCGCGACATGCAGGCGGCCCTCGACCGCATCGTCGACCTGCACCGCCGCGCCCAAGACCAGCCGGCGCGCTTCGTGGCGCTGACCGCAACGCGCGACGCCGCCCTGGCGCTGCGCGGCGAAATCGAAGCCACGCCGGCGAGCTTGGACGGGCTTGCCGCACTGCAAGCGCTGGAAGCCCGACTGCGAACCACCGCGCTCGAGCGCGACGACCAGACGGCGCTCCACGGCGCCATCGCCGAGCGGCGGGCGCTCGCCGTCCAAGTCGGCCTTGCCGAGCGGCAGGCGGCGATCGAGGCCCTGCCGGCGACGCTGGACGGCATGGCCGCCGTGATCCACGAGGTCAATGCCGCCACGATGTTCGGACCGCTCGCCCGGTATCTCGGCCAACCGGAACGCCAGTCGTTGGTAGCCCTCGCGCGAGCCAGGCTGGAGTCGATGGCGCCTTTGGCCCTGCCCGAGTTCGAGGCCCTCGTCGGGGATCTGCCCGACGACGCCGAGGGTGAGCACCAGCTCCAGCGGATCGCCCTGGACTTCATCCCGCCCGAGGGTTCCGCCTGGGATGGCTGGCGGCGGGCGGTGGTCGCCAAACGCAACACCATCATCGAGGCGCGACTGCCCGAGCTGGAGGCCATCCTCGCGAGCCTGCCCGCGAGCCCCGAAGGGTTCGCCGACGCATTGACCGTGAAGCTCGGCAGCGAGGTCTTGGCAGCCGAGGGTTACATCGCGGCCGCCACCCAAGCCGAGCGGGCAGCGGTACGGGCCACGGCGATCCGCCAAGCCATCTACGACGAGCGCTGCGGACCGCCGGTGCGGGCAGCGGGCATCGCGGCCCGCGACCTCGAGCGGCCGACGCTGATGGGTCGGCAGGTCGTGCCCTTCGCCCGTCTCGTCTGCGGCCTCGCCGACGCAGGGGATGGCCAGGTCCGCCATCGCGGCCCGGGCTTCTTCGGCAGCGAGCATGAGCTGGAGACCACCGTCATGGGCGGCTACGCGGCGAAGCTCGTGCTCGCCGAGGCCGACGTGCCGACGGGCGGCCGCGCCCTGGTCGGCAAGCGCGTCGAGGACCTGGGCGGAGCCCGCGACGTCTCGCTCGCCGAGTGGCAGGCGTGGTCCGAAATGCTGTCCGGCAGTGGCGGGCCGGAGCGCTGCGACTTCGCCGCCCAGCGGCTCGCCAGGACGCATCTGGAGGGCGTGCCGGGCGAACTCGTCGAGTGTCTGATCGCCCACCCCGACGCGCGCCTGCCGGCATCCGCTAGCTGAGGACGGGGGCGCCGGCCGCGCCCCCCTCCGCCTCAGACCACGGTGACGTGCAGGTCGCCGACGCCGTCGACGTGGCCGTGCAGGCGGTCACCCTTGTGCACCGGGCCAACGCCGGCCGGGGTGCCGCTCATGATCAGATCGCCCGGCCGCAGCTCGAACAGGCCGGAGAGATAGGCGATCACCTCCTGAGTCTTCCAGATGAGCTGCTCGAGATCGCCCTCCTGGCGGCGCTCGCCGTTGATGTCGAGCCAGACGGCACCCTTGGCCGGATGGCCGATCTTGGAGGCCGGCACCAGCGGGCCGATGGGCGCCGAGTGCTCGAACGCCTTGCCGACCTCCCAGGGACGGCCGAGCTTCTTCGCCTCGCCCTGGAGGTCGCGGCGCGTCATGTCGAGCCCGACCGCGTAGCCGAACACGTGCTCCAGCGCTTGGTCGACCGCGATGTCCTTGCCGCCCTTGTGCAGCGCGACCACGAGTTCGATCTCGTGATGCACGTCCTTGGTTGCCGGCGGATAGGGAAACTCGGCCGCGAGCGACAGGTTGTTCGGGTTCTTCTGGAAGAAGAACGGCGGCTCCTTGTCCGGGTCGTGGCCCATCTCCACCGCGTGCGCCGCGTAGTTGCGGCCGACGCAGTAGACTCGGTGCACCGGGAACAGCGCGTCGCTGCCCTGCACCGGCAGGGTGACGAGGGGCTGCGGTGCAAAGAGCAGGGGCTTGGTGCTCACCGCGGCGGATGCGGTTGCCATCGGCGGATATCCTTTCTCGGGTGACGGTGAGGACAGCGTATAACCGGCCAACGGGCCGTTGCGCGAGGGTCGGGGGCTCTTGGCCCCGCCGCGCGCCCCAAGGCGACGGGACTGCCGTCGCCACCGAAGGGCCGACGGCAAGGCCGCCGGCCGGGGGCGCAGGGGCCAAAAGCCCCCTGCGCTTCGTCCGAACGAGCGCTCAGTTCATCGAATCCACGATGCCGCCGTAGACGTCCAGCTCGGAGGCGATCAGCTCGCGGAAGGCGCCGGAGCTCATCACCGTCGGGTCGGCGCCGTTGCTCCGGAGCTGCTCCTGCACGGCCGGATCCTGCAGCGCGTCGCCCAGGGTCTCGGCCAGCCTGACGACGATGTCGTCCGGCGTGCCGGCCGGCGCCGCGAGGCCCAGCCACAACGAGGCGCGATAGCCCTCTAGGCCCGCCTCCTGCATGGTCGGCACGTCGGGCAACTCGGGCGACCGCTCCAACGTGCCGACGGCGAGTGCGTCGATGGAGCCTGCCTGGATTTGCGAAAGGACGGCCGGCATGGAGCCGACCAGCACCTGTACCTCGTTGCCCATCAGGGCGGTGGTCGCCTCGGCGTTGGAGCCGTAGGGGATGTGCTCCATCTCGATGTCGGCGGCGGCCAGGAACATCAGGGTGGCGAGGTGGGTGGTCGAGCCCTGCCCGGCGGAGCCGTAGTTGAGGTCGCCCGGCTGCGCCTTGGCGAGGTCGATCACCTCCTGCACGCTGCCGGTGCCGAGTTCCGGGTTGACCGTCAGGACGTAGGGCGTCTCGGCGATCATGCCGATGTGGGCGAAGTCCTCGAGCGGGTCGTACAGGACCGAGTCCACCGTGAGCGGTCCGACCACATGCGTGCTCGTGGTGGCGACCGTGATGGTGTAGCCGTCGGGCGCCGCTTGCGCTGCGTATTGCGTGCCCACCGTGCCGCCGGCACCGCCGCGGTTGTCGACCACCACCGGCACGCCGAGCCGTTCGGACAGGGCCTGCGCGGCGATGCGGCCGACGATGTCGGTCGAACCGCCGGCACCGAAGGGCACGATCATGGTGATCTCGCGTTCGGGATAGTCGGCCGCGGCCGGGGCCGCGTGGAGGGCGAGCGCGCCGGCGGCCGCAGCCGCCGCGAGCGTGCGGATCATGGTCATGGATGGTCCTCCCTGGGGATCGTTTCGATGACGTTCCGGCGCCGCTTTTGGCGCATCGCGGCCATGATGACGACGGTAAGGATCAACGCCGTGGCCGCGAGGAAGGCGGCGCTGATGGGACGCTCGAGGAAGATCGAGGGGTCGCCCCTGGAGACCAGCATCGAGCGCAACAGGTTGTTTTCCACCATCGGGCTCAAGATGAGACCGAGCAGCAAGGGTGCGGCCTCCATCCGCAGCTTGATGAAGACGAAGCCGACGAACCCGGTGATCATCACGAGATAGACGTCGAACGGGTCGCGGTGCAGCGTGTAGATGCCGATGGCAACGAAGGCGAGGATGGTCGGGAACAGGATGCGGTAGGGGATCGACAACAGCCGGATCCACAAGCCCACCACCGGCAGGTTGAGGATCAAGAGCAGCAGGTTGCCGAGCCAGAAGCTGGCGATCAGGCCCCAGAAGAACTCCGGGTTGTTCTGGATGATCTGCGGGCCCGGCGTGAGCCCGTGGATCATCAAGGCGCCGAGCATCAGCGCCATGATCGCGTCGCCCGGGACGCCGAGCGTCAGGGTGGGGATGAACGAGGTCTGCGCCGCCGCGTTGTTGGCGCCCTCCGGCGCGGAAATGCCGGCGATGGCACCGCGACCGAAGCGTTCGGGTGTGTTGGAGACGCGCTTCTCGACGGCATAGGCGGCGAACGACGCGATAGCCGGCCCGGCACCCGGCAGCACGCCCAGAAACGAGCCGAGCGCCGTGCCGCGTACCGTCGGCAATGCACTTTCGCGCACGTCCTTGCGCGACGGAATCAGCTCGCGCCAGGGCACCGGCTCGGTGAACGACCCGCTGCGCTGCGCGAGCGAGAGGTTGTGGATCACCTCGGCAAGGCCGAACAGCCCGATCACCACCACGACGAAGCTGATACCGTCGAACAGGTGCAGATTGCCGAAGGTGTAGCGCGGCAGGCCGGAGATCGTATCCTGGCCGACGATCCCGAGCAAAAGGCCCAACAGCACCATGCCGAGGCCCTTCAGGAGCGGCCCCTGGACGAGCACGGCGGCGGCAAGGAGGCCCATCACCATCAACGAGAAGTACTCGGGCGACTGGAACCGCAGGGCGAACTGGGCGAGCGGCGGTGCGAAGGCCGAGACGATGACGATGGCAACGCACCCGCCGAAGAAGGACGAGAGCGTGGTGATCACGAGCGCCGGCCCGGCCCGGCCCTGTTTGGCCATGGCGTGGCCGTCGAGGGCGACGACGGCGGACGCTGCCGTACCCGGCAGATTGAGGAGGATCGCCACGGTCGAGCCGCCGTACATCGAGCCGTAGTAGATGCCGGCGAGCATGATGATGGCTTCGGTCGCCGGCGCGTGGAAGGTGATCGGCAGGAGCACGCCGATGGCGGCCAGCGGGCCGATGCCCGGCAGAACGCCGATGAAGGTGCCGAGGGTGACGCCGGCAAGGCAGTAGAGCAGCGCCGTCGGCGACAGCGCCACCTCGAAGCCGAGCGCCATGTTGGCGAGAAATTCCATGGCTCAGGGCCACACACGGATCGGCAGGCCGATCGCCTGCACGAAGATCAGCGTCGCCCCCGTCGCCACCGCGACCGCCAGTACGACCGCGGGTAGCAGCTTTTGCCCCGCTTCGGCGCGGGTCGAGACGAACACGATCGCCGCGGTGGCGAGGAACAGGCCCGCCGGCCGGATCAGCACGGCGAAGGCGAGGAGACCGAGCATGACGAAGAACAGCGCGCGTAGCGTGCGCAGATCGGCGACGTGGAGCCGGTGGAGGCGGAGGGCACCGCCGGCGAGCGCCTGGATGGCGAGGCCGATCCCCACCGCCACCAGGAGACCGCTCACCAGCAGCGGAAACATGCCGGGGCCCATGCGGCGGGCGGTGCCGAGCGGATAGTCGCCGGCGACGACGAACGCGCCGGCGCCGATGGCGACGAAGATCAGCGCGGCGAGGAAGTCCTGGATCGGATGCCCTGCGGTCACGCCGCCATACCCTCCCTGGATTGCCCGACCGGTTAAAGCCCATTACGAGATTGGTCAAGACGCCGGGATTTGACAGGGGCGCGGTCCTGAGCAAGAAGGGTGGCTCTCGACCGCGCCGCGAGGCCGATGGACCGCACACCGAACGACCACCACGGCAACGCTACGCTCGTGCAGCTACGGGCGTGGCTGGCGCGCGCCGAACTGCCGGAATCAGCCAGGCTGCCGTCCGAGCGCGAGCTTTGCGGCGTGCTCGGCGTCTCGCGCGGCGATCTGCGCAAGGCGCTGCACGTGCTGGAACGCGAGGGCGTGCTCTGGCGGCATGTCGGCAAGGGCACGTTCGTCGGTGCCGGTCCGTTGGAGGACGTCGTCGACCTCGCCGGGCTGGAGCGCCGGACCAATCCGGCGGAGGTCATGCGCACCCGGCTGATGCTGGAACCGGTCTTCGCCCGCGAGGCGGCGCTGTACGCAACGCCCGCCGACCTCGACGAGTTGCGCCTCTGTGTCGCGCGTGCCCGTGCGGCGGGCTCGTGGCGACACTACGAAACCCAGGACAACGCCCTGCACCGAGCCGTCGCCAAGGCCACGCACAACGCGCTCGCCCTTGCCCTGTTCGATACGCTCAATACGGTGCGCCGCGCCGTCGTCTGGGGTCGGCTCAGGGCCGCGCCCGAGGGTCCCCCGGCCGATCACCACTCCTTCGCCGACCACGAGGCGATCGTCCACGCCATTGCCGAGCGCGACCGCGTCGGCGCGGAACGGGCGATGCGGCTACACCTGGAGACCGTTGCCCACCGCCTCACCGCGACCTGAGGCTGCGCCCTTGCCCTGGCTCGCCGGCCGTGGCCTCATGGCGCGGAGTTGAGGTGCTGGAGGGCGGAGTTTGTCCGACGACCCGCGGGCCGCAACGGATGGCCAGCCGGTGCATCGCCGTGCGGTGCGCTCGCTGTTCGAGGTGTTCGAGGAGATCTGCGAGGGCGCGATCTCGGTCGACACCGACGCGCGCGTCGTCTGGATCAATCGCAAGTACCGTGAGCTACTCGGCGTCGGCGATGGCGACGACGTGCTGGGTCAACCGATCGAGGCGATCATCCCCGAGAGCCGCATGCGCGACGTGGTCACGACGGGTCAACCGATCCTGTTGGACATCATGCGCTTCGGCCGCCGCCACTTCGTCGTCAGCCGCCTGCCCTTGAAGGACGAGGACGGCGGCGTGATCGGCGCCGTCGGCTTCGTACTCTACGACAAGCTCGCCTATCTCAAGCCCTTCATCGAGCGCTTCGAGGGCCTGCAACGGCGGCTGACGGAGGCCGAGCGCACCCTCGTCGCCGAACGCCGTGCCCGCTACAGCTTCGCCAATTTCGTCGGCAGCGCGCCGGCCGTCGTCGAGCTGAAGCGTCAAGCGCTGCGCGCCGCGCGGATGAGCCAGCCGATCTTGCTGCTCGGCGAGACCGGCACCGGCAAGGAACTGCTCGCGCAGTCGATCCACACCAGTTCACCGCGCAGCGAGCGGCCGTTCGTCGCGGTCAACGTCGCAGCCCTGCCGGCGGGCCTCATCGAGTCGGAGCTGTTCGGCTACGCCCCAGGCAGCTTCACCGGCTCGGACAAGAAGGGCCGGCTCGGCAAGTTCGGCCTCGCCGACGGCGGCACGCTGTTTCTCGACGAGATCGGCGACCTGCCGTTCGAGTTGCAGGCGAAGCTGCTGCGCGTCTTGGAGGAGTACGAGATCGAGGCGGTCGGTGGCGACCGCGTACGCCGGGTCGACGTTCGGCTGATCGCCGCCTCCAGCCGCGACCTCGAAGCGATGGTCGCCGCGGGGCGCTTCCGCGACGACCTCTATTTCCGGCTCAACGTGCTCACCCTGCGCACCGCGCCGCTGCGGGAACGGCCGGGCGACCTCGCCGCGCTCTGCGACCAGTTGCTCGGCGAGCAGGTGGTGGAGCAGGGGGCCGAGCCGCGCGTCCTCACCGAAGCGGCGGTCGCCCGGCTGGCGCGCCACCGCTGGCCCGGCAACGTGCGCGAACTGCGCAACGTCCTGGCCCGGCTCTGTCTGTTGAGCGACGCCCGGGTGCTGGACGCGGCGCACGTCGACGCCGTGCTCGAGCCGACCGCCCGCACCGAGCTGGCCCCGCCGCCGACAACACCCGGTCCGGCGGCGCCCGGTCTCGCAGCGGCCGTCGCCACGCTCGAACGGCGTCTCATCGAGGAGGCGCTGGCGGCGAGCGCTGGGCGCAAAGCCGAGGCCGCGCGCCGGCTCGGCATCAGCCGTTCCAAGCTCTACGACAAGATGGCGAGCCTCGGGCTGTCGGAATTGGCGACATAGCGTCGGATTTCCGGACAGATCTCGACCGCCGATTCCCTGGCTTCCGCTCTGCGATGGCGGAAATCGTCGGATTAGCCTACAGCATCGCCGCAAGGCACCCATGCCTGCGCGGGCACTCCTCTCGGCAAAGCCTGCATCCCGGCCATCGAACGTTACTTGGCATGGTTCGTGCTGTCGGTTCGTCAAGCACCTTTGAGCCAGGGAGGCCATTGCTGATGACGTCCATGCCCGCAACGGCGCGGTTCCGCCGCGCGCTCACCGCCACTGCCGTGGGCCTCGGGGCCCTCGCCTTCACCGCCGTCCCGGTCGACGCGCAGGAGCGCATCCGCTGGCGCGTGCCCATCGCCTTCCCCTCGGCGCTGCCGGCGCTGGGCGACAACATGCCGTGGGTGGCCGACCAGCTCATGGCCGCGACCGATGGCCGCGTCGAGCTGCGCACCGTCGAGCCGGGCGAGATGGTGCCGGCACTGGAGCTCTCCGAGGCGGTCGGCCAGGGCCAGATCCAGGCGGGCTACAACTGGCTCGGCTACGACCAGGGCCGCATCCCCTCCTCGCCGCTCTTCTCCGCCGTGCCCTTCGGCATGGAGCCTTGGGAGTACATCGCCTGGTGGAAGCACGGCGGCGGCCAGGACTTGGCCGAGGAGGTCTACGGCAAGATCAACGTCATGCCGCTGTTCTGCGGCATCACCGGTCCCGAGACCGCCGGCTGGTTCAAGGGGCCGATCGAATCGGTCGAGGATCTGCAGGGCCTGCGGATCCGCTTCGCCGGCCTGGGCGGTCAGGTCATCGCCTCGCTCGGCGCCTCGGTGTCGCTGATCCCCGGCGGCGAGATCTACCAGTCGCTCGAGCGCGGCGTCATCGACGGTGCCGAGTTCGCCCTGCCGGTGGTCGACCAGCGGCTCGGCTTCTACCGCGTCGCCCCCTACAACCTGTTCCCCGGCTGGCACCAGCCCTTCACCGCCTTCCATCTCATCGTCAACCTCGAGACCTGGAACGGCCTCTCCAGCGCCGACCAGGCCCTGTTGCGCATGGCCTGCCAGGCCGGCGTGATGAACAACCTCGCCGACAGCGAGGGCCTGCAGGGCGAGGTGATCGCCGGCTTCCCCGACATCGGCGTCACCGCCGGCGTGATCCCGGAAGAGGTCCTGCGCGAGTTGCAGGCGGCAACGGAAACGGTCCTGGCGGAGCAGGCGGCGGCGGATGCCGACTTCGCCCGCGTCTACGAGAGCCAGCAGGCGTTCTCGGAGAACTACCGCTACTGGAAGGAACTCGGCTACCTGCCGCGCGACTTCTGATCCCGCCGGCCGGAGGGTGCGCTGGCGCATCCTCCGGCCGACCTCGGTTCGGCTCGACGACGACGTTTCGCCCGCCGGAGAGCGGGGCTTCGGGGAGTGCCCATGTCCGACGACACGAACGCCCTGCCGCTCGGCGATACCGGTGCGGCGGCACTGCCCCACACGGCGCTCTCCAGGCGCATCGACGGCGCCTTGAACCTTCTCGGTTCCCTCGCCTCGTGGCTGTGGATCGCCGTCGTCGTCGCCATCGTCGTCAACGTCGTCTACCGCTACATCCTCAGGAACAACATCGGCCAGCTCGAGGAATTGCAGTGGCACCTCTATGCCACGGCCTTCCTCGTCGGCCTCGCCTACACCGTGGTCCACGACGAGCACGTCCGCGTCGACGTCGTCTACGGCTCGCGCTCGTTGCGCACCAAGGCTTGGGTCGACTTCCTGGGCATCTTGATCTTTGCGCTGCCTTTCGCCCTCTTCATCCTCTACTACGCGTGGCCGTTCGTCGTGGCCTCCTACGTCGCCGGCGAGCGTTCGCAGAACCCGTCCGGCCTGCCCTATCGGTTCCTGATCAAGGGCGTGCTGCTCGTTGCGTTCTCGCTGCTCATCCTCGCGTTCCTGTCGCGACTGACGCGCACCACGGCCTACCTGTTCGGCTTCCCCAAGCCGCTCACCGGCGGGCGGGAGGGCTGAGCCGTGGAATTCAACGATTGGCTGGCCGTGGTCCTGTTCGGCGGCTTCATCCTGCTGCTGTTCACGGGCTTTCCCATCGCCTGGCTGTTGGGCGGCTTCTCGCTCATCGTCGCGGCCGTCGCGATCTACGTCGACCTCAACATGCAGGACTGGCTGGTCCAGGCGTTCCCCAATACCTGGCTCGACATCTCCTGGTCCTACATGTCGGCCATCGTCCGCAACATCTGGTCGCAGGCGATGGCGAACGAGGTGCTGGTGGCGCTGCCCATGTTCATCTTCATGGGCTACATGCTCGACCGCTCGGGCATCGCCGAAACGCTGATGACCAGCTTCGCCCGCGTCTTCGGGCGGCTGCGGGGCGGCTACGCCATTACCGTCGTCATGATCGGCATCCTGCTCGCCGCCTCCACCGGCGTGGTCGGCGCCTCGGTCGTACTGCTGGCACTGCTCGGCCTGCCGGTGATGCTCAACAACGGCTACAAGCCGGAGGTCGCGGTCGGCACCGTCACCGCCGTCGGCACCCTCGGCATCCTCATCCCTCCCAGCATCATGCTGGTCTTGATGGCCGACCGGCTCGCCATCTCGCCCGGCGGCCTGTTCCTCGGCGCGCTCCTGCCGGGGCTGATGCTGGCCTCGCTCTACATCGTCTACATCGTGGTCCTGGGCGTGCTGTTCCCCCGTACCGTGCCGGCGCCGGCGGAAGCCGAGCCCATCACGGCCAAGGTGATCGTCCAACTGCTGCTGGCGGTAATCCCGCCCTTCGGCCTCATCTTCGCCGTCCTGGGTACGATCTTCTTCGGCATCGCCACGCCGACCGAGGCGGCGGGGGTCGGCGCGCTGGGCGCCTTCCTCCTCGCACTCGCCAACCGCAAGGTGGACTTCCGCGTGGTGAAGGAGGTCTCGGAAGCGACCACCCGCACCAGCGCCTTCATCCTCGCCATCGTCGTGGGAGCCGTCGCCTTCGCCCACGTCCTGCGCGGGCTCGAGGGCGATCTGCTGATCCGCACCTCGCTGCTCGCGCTCGACCTCGGGCCGACCGGCACGCTGATCGTCATCCTGCTGATCGTCTTCGCGCTCGGCTTCGTGCTCGACTGGATCCAGATCGTCCTGGTCATCCTGCCGCTGGCGGGCGCGCTGATCGGCAACCCGTCGCAACCGATGAGCGGGATGTGGATGGACCTCGGCTTCGAGGGGCCGGAGCAGGCGCTGATCTGGTTCACGCTCCTTTTCGCCATCGTCCTCCAGACGTCGTTCCTCACGCCGCCGGTCGGTTTCGCGCTGTTCTACGTGAAGGGCGTGGCTCCAGCCGGCGTGACGCTGATGCACATCTACAAGGGGGTCGTCCCCTACATCGTCCTGCAGGGCATCGCGGTGGTCATCGTCTTTATCTGGCGCGACCTCGTTCTCTGGCTGCCGGGCCTCGCCCCCGGCGGCTGACCCGTTTCCCTCACGTTCGGGAGGAGCCCGACCATGTTCACCGCCCCCTCGCTCGTCCTCTGCGCCATCGACCTCTCGCATTCCAGCGACGCGGTGCTCACCCAGGCCGTCGTTCTCGGCCGCGGCCTCGGCGTGCCGATCCACGTGCTGCACGTCGAGGAGCCGCCAAGCGCCATCGGCCGGGCCGAGGTCGCGAACGTGCTCGGTGTCGAGGGCATGCGTCGCCACGAGGAGGCCGTCGCCCGCGAACAGACCGTCCAGCTCGAACGGTGCCTGGAGGCGTTCGCGGCCAAGCATCTCGATGGCGCCCCGATCGCCCAGATTTTCGCCGCCTGGCACGTCGCCCACGACCGGCCGGCGCGGGCCATCGTCGAGGCGGCGGAACGGCTCGGCGCCGGGCTGATCGTCGCCGGCATGCACGGCCACGGCGCCTTGGAGCATCTCGTCGCCGGCTCGGTCGCCCAGTCGCTCGTCAACAAGTCGCCGGTGCCGCTCGTCCTCGTCCCGCTCCGTCCCGGCAAGGCCGGGTAGGACTTGGCGCGGCGGTGGGCGCGCTGCTTCTGCGAAGCCGGTCGGACCTGCCGGCCGATCGTCTGTGGGCGTGGCTGCTGGAGGCCGTGACCGAGTTGCCCGCCCTCGTCCGGGCAGCCGATCCGAGGCTGACCCTCCGCCTGGGCGAACGCGAGCCAGCGGCGCACCGCATCGCGATGCAACTCGAGCGGAACGCGGTCGCGGGCCGGTTCGAGCTCGCCGTGGTAACCGAGGACAATGGTGCGGCGACCATCGTCTGGTCCGGTGAGGTGCCGGAGGCGATGGAGGACGAACTGGAGGCCGTGCTCGTGCTGCAGACCGTCTTTCGCCGCTGGGTCCGCGTCGCCACCCAGCCGGAACCGCTGGCGCCGGAGTAGGGACCATGCGCAACAAGGTCGTCACCGCCGAGGAAGCCGCTGCCGTCGTCCAGGACGAGGACACCATCGCCACCTCGGGCTTCGTCGGCATCGGCACGCCCGACGCGCTGTTGCAGGCCATCGAAAACCGCTTCCTCGCCGAGGGCCATCCGCGCGACCTCACCCTGCTCTTCGCCGCGGGCCAGGGGGATGGCAAGGAGCGCGGCCTCAACCGGCTCGGCCACGACGGGCTCCTGAAGCGCGTCGTCGGCGGCCATTGGGGTCTGATCCCGAAGATCGGCCAACTCGCGCTGAACGACAGGATCGAGGCCTACAACCTGCCGCAGGGCTGCATCTCGCACCTCTACCGCGACATCGCCGCCGGCAAGCCGGGCCATCTCTCCAAGGTGGGCCTGGAGACCTTCGTCGATCCGTTGCTCGACGGCGGCAAGATCAACGCGGTGACCACCGAGGACCTCGTCACCCGCGTCGACATCGCGGGCGAGACCTGGCTCTTCTACAAGGCGATGCCGATCAAGGTCGCGCTGTTGCGCGGCACCACGGCCGATCCGGCCGGCAACGTGACGATGGAGCGCGAGGCCCTCACCCTCGACAACCTCGCCATGGCGATGGCGGCGAGGAACTCGGGCGGCATCGTCGTCGTCCAGGTCGAGCGCATCGCCGCTCAGGGTTCGCTGCATCCCCGCCACGTCGTCATCCCCGGCGCCTTCGTCGACTGCGTCGTCGAAGCACCGCCCGACCTGCATCCGCAAACCTATGCCACCGCCTACAGCCCCGCCTACGCCGCCGAGATCAAGGTGCCGCTCGACCGCCTCGGGCCGATGCCGCTCGACGTGCGCAAGGTGATTGCCCGACGCTGCGCGCTCGAGCTGCCCATGAACGGTATCGTCAACCTCGGCATCGGCATGCCCGAGGGGGTCGCCGCGATTGCTGGCGAAGAGCGCCTGCTCGAGCACCTGACCTTGACCGCCGAGCCGGGCGTGATCGGCGGACTGCCGGCGAGCGGGCTCGACTTCGGAGCCGCGGTGAACACCGACGCCATCATCCACCAGAACCAGCAGTTCGACTTCTACGACGGCGGCGGGCTCGACATGGCCTGCCTCGGGATGGCCGAGGCCGACCGCTTCGGCAACGTCAACGTCAGCCGCTTCGCTGCCAAGCTCGCGGGCGCCGGCGGCTTCGTCAACATCTCCCAGAACGCGAAGACGGTCGTGTTCGCCGGCACCTTCACCGCCGGCGGGCTCGACGTCGAGATCGGCGATGGCCGGCTACGGGTCAGGCGCGAAGGCCGCGCGCTGAAGTTCATCGCGGACGTGCGGCAGATCACCTTCTCGGGGGAACGCGCGGCGCGGCTCGGCCGGCCCGTGCTCTACGTCACCGAGCGCTGCGTCTTCGAGCTGACCGGGGCCGGACTGGAGCTGATCGAGGTGGCTCCGGGCGTCGAGGTCGAACGCGACATCCTGGCCCACATGGGCTTTTCCCCGGTCGTCAACGTGCCGCGGCCGATGCGCGCCGACATCTTCGCCGACGCGCCGATGGATCTGCGCAAACTGCTCCTGGAGCGCGACCTCGCGAGCCGCATCACCTTCGACGATCGACAGGGCGTGCTGTTTCTCAACTTCGCCGGCCTGGAGATCGCCACGACCCAAGAGGTCGACCGCATCGGCGAGGCGGTGGCGGATGCCTGCCGCCGCATCGGTCGCCGCGTGCCGGTGGTGGTCAACTACGAGGGCTTCGAGCTGGCCGCAGGCGTCGCCGACGCCTATGCCCGGCTGGTGCGCGATCTGGAGGCCGACTACTACACGCAGGTGTCGCGCTACACGACGAGCGCCTTCATGCGCCTGAAGCTCGGCCGCACGCTGGAGCGCTACGTCGCCCCGCACGTCTTCGAGACCCGCGACGAAGCCCAGGCCTTCCTCGACCGTAACGCTTCCCGCTGAGCCGTTCCCTGGACATGGCGGCGTTCTTGCCTGACAGAGCAAGGGTGATCGTTGTCAGGGAGACTTCCGATGACGCATGCCCCGAGCATCGCCCGTGCCGGCGCCCTCGCCGCACTCGTCGGCTGTTTCGGCGTGGTCCCGGCGCTCGCCGTCGACTGGGACCTGCCGATGGCTTGGCCCGCCAACAATTTCCACGTGCAGAACGCCGAGCGCTTCGCGGAGGCGGTCCGCGAGGCGACCGACGGCGAGGTGAACATCATCGTCCATCCGGGCGGAGCGCTCGGCTTCCGGGGCCCGGAAATGCTCCGCTCGGTGGCCGACGGGCTCGTGCCGCTGGGCGACGTGCTGCTGAACCAGCAGGTCGGTGACGCCCCCTTCCTCGGCATCGAATCGGTGCCGTATCTGGCCGCCGGCTACGAGGAACTGGCGAAGCTCCAGGAGTTCACGCGGCCGATCTACGAGGAGATCGCCGCCGAGTTCAACCAGAAGATCCTCTACATCGTCCCCTGGCCCGGCCAGGCGGTCTATTCCACCCGGCAGATCGAGACGCTCGACGACATGCCGGGGCTGAACATCCGCGTGGTCGACAGGAACGGTCTCGACTTCTTCCGCGCGCTGGGCGCCTCGCCCCGGCAGATGCCCTGGGGCGACGTGGTGCCGGGCCTCGCGTCGGGCGCCATCAACGGTGTGACCACGTCCAGTTCTTCCGGCGTCGACGGCAAATTCTGGGAGTTCATGGGCTACATGAACCGCTTCGACTGGCAGTCTGCCTCCAACATGGTAACGGTCAACCTCGATGCCTGGAACGCGCTGAGCCCCGAGCATCGAGAGGCCATCGAGCGGGTGGCCGCGGAACTGGAGCCCGAGTTCTGGGACGTGAGCCGCAACGAGGACGAGGTGAAGCTCGCCGAGCTCGAAGCCAACGGCATGACCATCACCGAGCCCTCGGACGAGCTGCGCCAGGCGCTCCTGGAGAAGGCGATGCCGATGTGGGACGCCTTCATCGCCGAGGTCGGCGGGCCCGCCGCCGAGGTCGTCGCGGCGTATCGTGAAGCCACCGGCAAGTAGGTCCCGGTGCAGGCCCTTCTGCGCCTGGTCGACCGCCTGAGTGCCGCCGCCGCCGTCGTCGCGGCGGCGTGCCTGGCGCTCCTTGCCGTGGTCATCCTCGCCGAAGTGGCAGCCATCGCCGTCTTCCGCCAAAGTCTCGACTTCACCTGGGAGTACGGGGCCTTTCTCATGGCCGCGGCATTCTTCCTCGGCCTCGCCTGGACGCTGAACTCGGGCGGCCATGTCCGCGTCCGCCTGTTGCAGGACCAGTTGCCGACGCCGTTGCGCCGCGCCGTCGACCTCTTGGCGACGCTGATCGCCTTTGCCGTCGCCGCCTTCCTCACCACCTCCCTCGCCACGCTCGCCTGGGGCTCCTACCTCGCCGGGTCCAGGACGTTCACCGTCACGGCGACGCCCCTCGCTATCCCGCAGGCGATCGTGGCCTTGGGGGCGGCCCTCCTCTGCCTTCAGCTCGCCGCCCGTGCCGTCCGGCTGGTCGCCGACCTGCCGCCGGACACGGCCGAGCCGCCCGCCACGGACGAGCCGGCTTGACCAAGAGCCTCACGACCGTCCTTGCCATCCTGGCGCTGCTGTTGGCGGGCGGCGTCTGGGTCGGGCTCGCGCTGTTCGGCACCGCCGCCGCCGGGCTGATGCTCTTCCGCTCCATGCCGGTCGACCGGCTCTTGGGCCAGATCACCTTCAACAGCGTAACGGTCCCGGAACTGGTGGCACTGCCGCTCTTCATCCTGATGGCCGAGATCCTGTTCCGCACCCAGCTCTCGCGGTCGCTGTTCCAGGGCCTCGCCCCCTGGGCAACGGCGCTGCCGGGCAAGCTGCTCCACGTCAACGTGCTGGGCTGCACCCTCTTCGCCGCGGTCTCCGGCTCGTCGGCCGCGACCACCGCCACGGTCGGCCGCATGACACTCACCGAACTCGACCGTCGGGGCTACGACCGCGACGTGGTGATGGGCTCGCTCGCCGGCGCCGGCACACTCGGCTTTTTGATCCCACCGTCGATCATCATGATCATCTACGGTGTCTTGGCCGAGGTTTCGATCATCCGCCTGTTCATCGCGGGCGTCGTGCCGGGGCTGCTCCTTGCTGCCACCTACATGGGCTATCTGGCGCTCCTCTCGACCTTTCGGCGCGGCATCACGCCCGGCAACGAGGAGACCTTCGCCCGGGGCGCGAGGCTGCGCGGACTGGTCGAGCTGGGGCCGGTGCTTTTCCTCATCGTCCTGATCCTCGGCTCGATGTACGGCGGCTATGCCAGCCCGACCGAGGCTGCGGCGGTCGGCGTGCTCGGCGCCGTGCTCATCAGCGCCTTCCAGCGGACCTTGACGCTGGGGAACCTGCGCTCCGCGCTGATGGGGGCCGTGCGCACCAGTTCCATGGTCGGGCTGATCATCGCCGGGGCCGTGTTCCTCTCGGTGGCGATGGGGTTCTTGGGCATCCCCCGCGCCGTCGCCCAGATGATCGGCGCCCTCGAGCTGTCGCCGATGGGGCTGATCCTGGTCCTGATCGCCTTCTACGTCGTGCTCGGCGCGGTGCTGGAAGGCCTCTCGATGATCGTGATGACGCTGCCGATCACGCTGCCGCTGGTGGTCGCCGCCGGCTTCGATCCGATCTGGTTCGGCGTGTTCGTCGTGCTGGTGGTCGAGATGGCGCAGATCACGCCGCCGGTCGGCTTCAACCTGTTCGTGATCCAGGGCATGACGGGCGAGCCGTTGGGCCGCATCACCAAGGCGGCCTTCCCCTTCTTCTGCATCCTCCTGGGCTTCGCCGTACTACTGGCCTTGGTGCCGGAGATCGCTACCTTCCTGCCCGCGCAGATCGACCTGCGCCGCTGACGCCACGCAAGGACCAACCATGATCGACCTCTACTTCTGGCCCACGCCCAACGGCTACAAGCCTTTGATCTTTCTGGAGGAAGTGGGTCTTGCCTACACCCTGAAGGCGGTCGACATCGGCCGGGGCGACCAATTCGACCCCGCGTTCTTGAAGATCGCCCCCAACAACCGGATGCCGGCGATCGTCGACCACGACGCCGAAGAGGGTGCGCTTTCGCTGTTCGAGAGCGGCGCCATTCTCGAATATCTCGGCGACAAGACCGGGCGGTTCCTGCCACGGCGCGGCCACGCGCGCTACGAGGTGTTGCAGTGGCTCTACTGGCAGATGGGCGGGCTCGGGCCGATGGCTGGCCAGAACCATCACTTCAGCCAGTACGCACCGGAGAAGATCCCCTACGCCATCCAGCGCTACCAGGACGAGACGCACCGGCTCTACGGCGTGCTCGACGGACAGCTCGCGGATCGCGCCTACGTGGCGGGCGACTACTCCATCGCCGACATGGCGTCGTGGCCCTGGATCCGGAGCCACGAACGCCAAGGCATCGACCTCGCCGAGTTCCCGAACGTCGAGCGCTGGTTCGATGCCATCGCCGCCCGACCCGCGGTCCAACGCGCCTACGCGGCCGGCGAGCCGATGCGCACACGGGAGACCGTCAACGACGACTCGCGCTCGATCCTGTTCGGCCAGCGGGCGCGCCGCCGGAGCTGATCGCCTCAGCGGTTGCGGCGCTGTGCCGGCAGCCAACCGCGCAAGCGCTCGGCCGCCGCTGCCACCTCCTCCGGGGCACCGGCCACCGAGAAGCGGACGAAGCGGTCGCCGCGCCCGGAATCGAAGTCGATCCCTGGCGTGGCGGCGATCCCCGTCTCGGCCAGCATGCGCTCGCAGAAGGCGGTGCTGTCGGCGGTGAACGCCGTCATGTCGGCGTAGAGATAGAATGCACCCTGGGCCTGAACCACCGCGTCGTCGGCGACGCCGCTGGCGTGCAGCGCTGCCGCCAGCGTCGACCAGTTGGCCCGGTAGCGGTCACGGCGCGGCGCGAATTCGTCCTGGTGGCGCAGGGCGGCCAGGGCCGCGTGCTGGGCGATGGCCGGCGGGGCGATGAACAGGTTCTGGGCCAGCTTCTCGATTGCCGGCGCCAAGGCCTCCGGCATCACCACCCAGCCGACGCGCCAGCCGGTCAGCCCGAACAGCTTGGAGAAGCTGTTGACGACGATGGCCTCGGGCGCCTCGACGGCGAGCGTCGTCTGCGGGCCGTCGAAGACCAGCCCGTGGTAGATCTCGTCCATGACGATGCGGATGCCGGCGGCCCGGCAGGCCGTCACCAGCCGAGCGCGGGCCTCGCCCTCCAACATGGTGCCGGTCGGATTGGCCGGGCTTGCCAGGATGAGGCCGTCGAGCGGGGCTGCCGCCAGCACCTCGGCCGGGGTCGGCTGGAAGCCGTGGGCCGCGCGTGTGGGCAGCAGCACCGGGGCGAGGTCGAGTGCTCTGACCATGGTCTTGTAGGCGGGATAGCCGGGCTCGGGGACGCCGATCCGCGCCCCGGCATCGAACGCGGCCAGGAGCGACAGGACGAACGCACCGG
>JBJHBG010000087.1:0-20982 GCA_050485385.1 Geminicoccaceae bacterium
GCCCGGCAGGCCGCGCCCGAGCACGGCACCGAAGGTGCCGAGCGCCGTCCGCAGGATGCGGACCAGCGGGTTCTCCTCGCCGAGCACCCGCTCCAGCACCCGCTGCACCGCCCCCACCGCGTCGCCGGAGGCAACGCGGCTCCTGAGTTCGGTCGCCTCGCGCAGCGCGGCCTGGGCGTCGCCGACGAGCTTGCGCGCGGCGGCGCTGCGCCCCTCCGGCAACAGGTCGACCACGGTGCGGCTCAACGCCAACCAGCGGTCCGCCTGCTGGAACATGGAATCGACCGCCCCGCCAGCCGTCGTGCCCGGACCGGACGCGACGATGCCGCCGGCTCGCGTGGTGCGGAATCCGGGCAGCACCGTCTCCATCAACTCGCTTGCCAGCTCGCGCCGTTTGGTCGGATCGTCGGCCGTCTCCAACGCTGCGGCGATGGCGGCACCGCGGCCGGCGATGGCGGCACTGCGCACCGCCTGGGCCTGCTGCTGGCCCGCCCGCTGTTCGCGCTCCTGGAGTTGGAGCTGCGTCCGCATCTCGGGCCGGAAAACGCTCTCCAGGGCTTCCACCAGGCGGCTGAGGGCACGGTAGACCAGTTGAGCGGCGAAGCCGCCGAGCAGGGCGAGCACCGGCTTGCCGAGCGCGATCGCCCGGTCTGGCTCCGGGTCGGTCTGGTCGACGAACTGGTTCAGGACCTGGGCGAGCAAGAGGCCGGAGATGAGGCCAAGGCCGATACGCATGTAGTAGGTGCTGTCGAGGCGCGGATCGTAGGTCCCGTCCTGGACGTATTGGTAGGCGTCGTAGAGGCACTTGAAACTGGCGCCGATGCCGGCGAGCGCGAAGTAGAACATCAACATGGCGAACAGCTCGAGACCGGGCTCCAGCTCGAGCAGCGAACCCTCGACGTTGGCCAGCGTCACCTTGCCGGTGAAGCCGACCGTGCAGAACAGCACGAGGAAGCCGAGCGCGATCATCAAGAGCCGGCGCAAGGCCGGGACCGGCGCAAGGCGATGCGAGCGGGGATGGATGCACGCGTCCCAGCGCATCAGTTCCAACGAACGCGGCGTCGCCGGCTCCACCGCCTTGGCGAGCAGGCCGTGCAGTTCGACCAGCTCCGACATCAAGAGTTCGTCGCGGCGTTCGATGCCGACGTCGAGCAGGCCCAGCTTGCCTCTGACGGCTTCGTCGAGCTGAAGCCCGGCGGCGCCGGCGTGCGCCAGCATGGCTTCGCATTCGCGGAAGAAACCGGCGCGAACGTCGACGTGCTCGATGCGCGGTCGGTAGAGGCCTGGGCCGGCGTCGTCTTGGCGTGCCATGGCGTTTCGGGCTGCCTCCGCCTGTCGTCGTGCACTGGAGGGCGACCGGCCTCGCCCCGCTCAAGTCATTCAGACTAGGCTAATTCGGCTCATATTCCTAGTGTAGTTCGTCATCGGTCGTGCGATCAAAGGTAGCCGAGACTGCGCAAGAGGTTGGGCAACGCCGTCGTCGTCGCCGGTACGAAGGTGATGATCAGCAACGACACCACGAGCGGTATGAGGAAGGGTACGACCGCGCGCACGCATTCCTCGAACGACACGTTGGCCACCCTCGCCAGCACGTAGAGCACCATTCCCACGGGCGGCGTCAGCAGGCCGATCATCAGATTGAGCACCATGATGATGCCGAAGTGGACCGGGTCGATGCCGAACTGCACGGCTACCGGCAGCAGCACCGGTGTCAGGATGGTGATGGCGGCGATGGTCTCCATGAAGCAGCCGACCACCAACAGGAACAGGTTGACCATGATCAGGAACATGATCGGGTCGGTCGCGACCGAGAGCAGCCAAGCACCGATCGCCTCGGTGGTGCGGGTGGTGGTCAGGATCCAGCCGAAGATGGCGGCACCGGCGACGATGAACAGCACGACCGCCGTCGTCTCGATGGTGTCCATGCTGACGCGCAGGAACTGGCGGAAGGTCAACACCGAGTAGCGCGGCTCGCGCCCGATGCTCGCCAGCACCGCGTTGAAGACCCGGTGGATGACGACCGACAGAACCAAGGCGTAGGCGCAGGCTGCGACCGCCGCCTCGGTCGGCGTGAAGAGGCCGAAGGCCATGCCGCCGATGATGATGGCGGGGGTCAGGAGCGGCAAAACCGCGTCGAGGAAGGTCCAGAACACCCGTCGCAGCGAGAAAGCCGCGTCGCGGCCGATGCCCCGACGGTGGGCGTAGATGGCAACGGCCACCGCCAGTGCCAACGCCATCAACAGACCCGGCAGGATACCCGCCATGAAGAGGGCGCCGATGGAGGCGTTGGCGACCACGCCGTAGATCACCAGCGGCAGGGACGGCGGCACGATGGGGCCGATGGTGGACGACGCGGCGGTGATGCCGACGGCGGTGCGCACGTCGTAGCCGTGGTCGCGCATCGCCTTGATCTCGATGGTGCCGAGGCCGCCGGCATCGGCAACGGCCGTGCCCGACATGCCGGCGAAGACCACCGAGGCGCCGATGTTGACGTGGCCGAGTCCGCCCTTCAGCCAGCCGAGGCAGGCGACCGCGAAGTTGAAGATCTGCCGGGTGATGCCGGCCGAGTTCATCAGGTTGCCGGCCATGATGAAGAACGGCACGGCGAGCAGGGGAAAGCTGTCGATGCCGTTCACCATGCGATGGATCACGGCGATCTCGGGGACGATGCCGGACAGCACGACGAAGAGCAGCGACGAACCGGCGAGCGCCACGGCGATCGGCACGCCCAGAAGGATCATGACGATCAGCGACGCGATCATGAGCATGACGAGCATGGTGGGCTTCGACCTTTCGGAGGCTCAGTCGCGCTCGAGGCCGTGCACGTCGGCCGCCTCATGGCCGCGCAGGCGTCGAACGAAGCGGATGCTGGCGTGGATCGTCATGCCGGCGAGACCGACGGCGACGGCCCAGTAGAGATAGGCCTTGGGGATGTCGACCGAGACCATGAAGCCGGGAGCGCGGAAGCCGAGTTGGTAGGCGTACCAAGCCATGCCGCCGCAGAAGAGGGCAACGAGGGCGTCCACCACCACCAGGATCCAGTGCCGCACCGCGCGCGGCGTGTAGATCAACAGCGCCTCGACGGCGATGTGGCTGCCCTTGCGCATCGCCGTGACGCCGCCCACGAAGGTCACGCCGATGAGAAAATAGCGGGCGATCTCCTCGGTCCAGCCGAGCGAGTCGTTGAGGACGTAGCGCGTGTAGAACTGCGCCGCGACGATGACGAACAGCGTCCAGAAGATGAGGAGCACCGGCAGATCTGCCCAACGCACGTCGGACAGATCGACGTGCGCTTCCTGCTCCTGCAGCTCCCGGAACATCCGGTCGGTCTCGGCCGTGATGTCCTCTTCGACAGCAGCGGCGTCAGGGGTGCGATCGGCGGTCATGCCCGCCCATCCCCAAGTCGTTCGCGCGTTCGCGCCATGATCGCACCCCTCGCCCGTCGGGCCCTTCGATCAGTTGCCGGCCAGCGCCTGCACGCGGTCGTAGGTCGCCTGATCCCAGGTCGCGTCCGGACCCATGTGCAGCTCGACCACGGCATCGCGGAAGGGCGTGCGATCGACCTCGATCACCGTCTTGCCCTGCTCGCGGAACCAGTCGGCGAGTTCGGCCTCGACCTCGACGATGTCCTGCGTGCAGTTCTCGGCCGCCTCGCGCAGGATCTCGAACAGGATCTCCTGCTCCTCGTCGGTCAACCGCGCCAGCGTCGCCTGCGAGACGATGGTGAGCAGCGCATCGGTGATGTGCCCGGTGAGGACGATGTAGTCCTGCACCTCGTAGAAGCGCTTGGCGTGGATCGTCGGCAACGGGTTCTCCTGCGCGTCGACCACGCCCTGCGACAGGGCCAGATAGACCTCGGCGAAGGCGATGGGCGCCGGGTTGGCGCCGACGGCGCGCGGGAACATGGTGTAGAGCGGTGCGTCCGGCACGCGGATGCGCAGGCCCCGCATGTCCTCGGGCGTGTTGATCTCGCGGTTCGAGGTCACCTGCCGCTCACCGTAATAGGTCAGCGAGACGACCGTGTTGCCGGTCGCCCGGTTGTAGCCGTCGGCGAACTCCTGGAACAGGTCAGAATCCTTGAATGCCCGCCAGTGATCGAAGTCCTGGAACATGAACGGCGCGCCGCCGATGGCGAGCGGGCCGTGGGCGCGTCCGGCGAACAGCTGACCGGTGTAGATGATGTCGACCGTGCCGATCGACAGGCCTTCGTTGATCTCGCTCTCGGCACCGATCGACGAGGCCGGGTAGACCTCGATCCGGTACTTGCCGTCGGTGCGCTCGGCGAACTGCTCGGCCGCCCAGAGCGCCCACTTGTGATAGGGCTCCTCGGATTCGTAGACGTGCCCCCAGCGCAGCGTGGTTTGGGCGCTCGCGGGTAGGGCGAACATCAAAGCGGCGGCGGCGGCGAGGCCGTATGCCGTACGGCGGGTCAAATTCATGTCGACTAGCTCCCTGATCGTCGTTCCGGACGTGCCGGACACCCGTGCCGGTCTCGGCACGACCATGCACCGATGCTAAACGAGGCCCTCCACATCGCAAGACCCAACGGGGCTGAAACCGGCGGTTTCGCTCAACCGTCGCGGCGCTCGGGAGCCTCCACCGCCGGCGCGTCGCCCGCCGCGAGGTCCTTCGCCTGCTTGCCGTAGGTCTTGAAGCGCGCGAGCACCCGCCGCATCTCCGCGTCGTCCAGCACCACGGGTTCGCCCATCTGCCGGGCGACGAAATACTGCTTCGCCAGCGTCTCCACCTCGCCGGCGCGCCACAGCGCCTTCGCCAGGTTCTCGCCGAAGCAGATCATGCCGTGATTCGCGAGCAGACAGGCGCTGCGCTCTTCCAGCGCTTCCAGCATCACGTCGGAGAGGGCGGCGGTGCCGAAGGTGGCGTAGCGGCTGCAGCGGAGATCCGCGCCGCCGGCGATGCCGATCATGTAGTGAAAGGCGGGGATGCCCTGGCGCAGGCAGGAGAGGGCCGTCGCGTAGGTCGAGTGGGTGTGGACCACCGCCTCGGCCTCGGGGCGATGGCGGAAGATGTCGAGGTGCATCCGCCACTCGCTGGACGGCAGCATGTCACCCCAATAGCCGCCGTCGAGGTCCATGGCGACGACCTGCTCGGGCCGCATGTCGTCGTAGGGAACGCCCGATGGCGTGATCAGGAATCCCTCGGGCGTGCGCGCGGAGACGTTGCCCGACGTCCCCTGATTGATGCCGAGCCGGTTCATCTCCCGGCAGGTGTGGATGATGCCCTCACGCAGGTCCAGGTGCGACGGCGCCATGGTGGTCCTCCCCCCTCGCGAAAATCGTCCCCGACGGATAAGCCGGTTGGCGACGAACGCAAGGGAAGGCACCGCAGGGGGTAGGCACCATGCGCGCAGGTCCGAACGGCGGGCCGGTCGCCGTGCTCGACATCGGCGGCACCAATTTCAAGCTCGCACTGGTCGACCGAAGCCAGCGGGTCGTCTGGCGCTTTCGCCGCGAGCAGGCGTGGCGCTCCGGCCCGCCCTACCGCCACCTCGACGTCGAGAGCGTCTGGCAGTGGATCGTCGAAGGTCTGCGCGAGGCCGCGGCGGTGGCGCAGCCTTCGGCCATCGTCCCGTGCACGCACGGTTCCGCCGCGGTCCTCGTCGACGAGGATGGGCCGGTCCTGCCGGCAATGGCCTACGACGCCGAACCGCCCGGAGACGTGATCCGTGCCTACGCCGAACTCGCGCCGCCCTTCGCCGAGGTCCATGCACCCACCAATCCGGACGGCCTCACCCTCGCCCGCCAGCTACTGTGGCAAGAGCGGACCTTCCCCGAAGCCTTCGCCCGCGCCCGCCATCTGCTGTTCTACCCCCAGTACTGGGCCTGGCGCCTGACCGGCATGCGCGCGAGCGAGGTAACGACCCTCGGCGCGCAGACGCACCTTTGGGCTACGCAGGCGGGGCGTCCCTCCAGTCTCGCCACGGCCCGAGGCTGGGATCGCCTGCTGCCACCCTTGCGGCGCCCCTGGGAAGCGCTGGGCCGGCTCCGGGCGGAGGTCGCAGCCGCCACCGGCCTCGACCCGGCGACGCCGGTGCTGACCGGCGTCCACGACAGCAACGCCAACTATCTCCGCTACTTGGCCTTGCCCGACCGCGCCTGGACGCTGCTCTCCTCGGGCACCTGGCTGATCGTGTTCGACCCGCGCTACCCGCTCGACCGACTCGATGCGCGCCTCGATACCGTCGCCAACACCGACGTCCACGGCCGGCCCGTCGCCTGCAGCCGCTTCATGGCGGGCCGCGAGTTCGCCCTCGTCGCCGGCGCGGGCGGCATGACGGCCACGGCCGACCCAGGCAACCTTGCGCGTGTCGTCGCCACCGGCGCCATGGCCCTGCCCTCCTTCACCGACAGCGGCGGCCCCGTCCCCGGTACCGGCGGCCGCGGCCGGCTGGTCGGTGCCGACGGGCTCGACGGCGCGGGCCGGCGCGCGCTCGCCGTGCTCTACGTGGCGCTGATGGCCGACCTCGGCCTCGACGCCGTGGGGGCTGCGGATCGGCTGCTCGTCGATGGCCCGCTCGCTCAGGAGCCCACCTTCGGCCCGCTGCTCGCGAGCCTGCGCGGCGCGCGCGTCGAGCTGTCGGCCGAACCCGACGGCACGGTCCTCGGCGCCGCAGCGCTGGACCGTCTCCGTCGAGGCGCTGCACTGCCCGCGCCCACCTTGACCGTCGCCCCACCGCTCGACCTGACGGGCCTCGCCGCCTATCGGACGATGTGGCGCGACGCGGTCAGGGCGGATCGAGAGTCTTGACGAGTCTTCGCACGGCGCCGCATGGTCGCCGGTCCGAGATGACGGTGACATTTACGTTTGCTCAAACAATTCGTCGCAGGCTCTCGTACCGACCGAGGGGGCGGAGCAGGCATGAGGCTGGGGTTCGAACACTATGCCGAATCGGCAAGGGCGGCCGCACTGCGGCCACCCTTGTTACTCGGCCTGACGACGTTGCTGGCCGCGGGTTTCGCGACCGGCATCGCGGCCGCGTTGACCCAAAGCAGCGCGCTGGGCGCCCTGGCCCTGCTTGCCGCGGCCGTCGCGGCCGCCACCGCTGTCGCCGCCCTCGCCCTGTCGATGCGACCGAGCGAGGCGAACCGTCGCATGCAGCGGGAACTGACGCTGCTCAAGGAGGCGATCGCCGTCACGCCGACGCCGTTCGCGCTCTACGACCCGGACGACGTCCTGGTGGCCTGGAACGAGAGCTACGAGCGGTTGCACCGCAGGGCCTTCCAGCTGCTCGGCCCCGAAATCTGCTACGCCGACGTCGTCCGGTTGAATGCGCCGGACGGCCTCGAAGGCGACGACCTCGAGGCGTACGTCGCTGACCGGGTTCGCCTCCAGCGCAGCGGCGACGGCCGGCCTGTCGACCGCGCCTATCCCGGTGGCTACTGGATCCGCGTGACGAAGAAGATCACCGCGAGCGGTGCCGTGGCCGGCTTCGCCACGGACATCACCGAGCTCCGAGACCGCGAGGCGGCACTCGCCGCGAGCGAAGCGCGCTTCCGCGCCCTCGCCGACACGGCGCCGGTCGGCATCTGGCTCGTCGACGGCGACGAGCGGACGGCGTTCGCCAACTCCGAGATGCTCGCCCTGTTGGGGCTGTCGGCGGCGCCGCCGGAATCGCTGCCGTCGCCCGGCAGCGTCTTGTCGTCGAAGGGCTGCGGCCAGACGGGCGACTGGGCCCGGGAGTCGGCGGAAGAAGGGCACGCCGTCGAGGTCGTCCTCCATACCGCCGACGGTCGCGAACGCGACGTGCTGGTTCGGGTCTCCGGCCAGTTGCAGGATGCGGACGGCGGGCGGTCGCGGCTCCTCTCCGTGGTCGACGTCACCAAGCTCAAGCAGGCCGAGCGAAGGGTTCGCCAACTCGCGGAGCAGGATCTCTTGACGGGCCTGCCCAACCGGCTGGTGTTCCAGACCCGGCTCGACGAAGCGCTCGCCGCCGCGGAAGCGGCCGGCGACGGTGTCGCCGTCCTGTGCCTCGACCTCGACGGCTTCAAGGACGTCAACGACGCCAACGGCCACGCTGCGGGCGACGCGCTGCTGCGCGCCGTGGCCGATCGGCTGCGGGGCCAGGTCCGCCCGGACGATACGGTCGCCCGGTTGGGTGGCGACGAGTTCGCCTTGATCATGCCGGCGATCGACGGGACCGAGCCGGCGCGCCACGCCGCGGAACGGATCGTCGCCGCCCTGAGCGAGCCCTTCGCCGAGACCGGCTTCGACGCGGCCATCGGGGTGAGCGTGGGCATCGCTACGTTTCCGAACGATGCTTTGGAGCCGCAGGAGCTGCTGCGCTGCGCCGACCTCGCGCTCTATCGCGCCAAGGCCGAAGGGCGCCGCCGCACGGTTGTGTTCACGCCCGAGATGGATGCGGAGCGCAAGACGCGCCGGCAGACCGAGATCGCGCTCCGGGCGGCGTTGCGCCGGCCGGGCGGGCTGGAGCTGCACTACCAGCCGCAGTTCGACCTGCCCGAGCGCCAGTTGACGGGCATGGAGGCGCTGGTCCGCTGGCGGCACCCCAGCCGTGGCCTGCTGCAACCGAGCGAGTTCGTCCCGATGGCGGAGGAGACGGGCCTCATCGTCGAGCTCGGAGCTTGGATTCTGCGGCGTGCCTGCGCTGATGCGGCCGCTTGGCCGAGCTGGCTGCGTGTCGCCGTCAACGTCTCGCCCGCGCAGTTCCGGCATCGGGAGTTCGTGGGCTTGGTCGAGGCCACACTGGCCGAAACCGGACTAGCCGGCGAGCGGCTCGAGCTCGAAGTGAAGGAGCACGTGCTCCTGCAGCAGACGGAGTCCGTCCTGGACACGATGCAGCGCCTGCGCCGGCTCGGCGTACGCATTGCCATGGACGACTTCGGCACCGGATTCGCCAGTCTCGGCTTTCTCCGCCGGTTTCCGTTCGACACGATCAAGATCGACGGCACCTTCACCCGTGACCTGGGCGGCGCCGGCGAAGCGGCGGCCATCGTCGAGGTGGCCCTCAGCCTCTGCCGCAGTCTCCACATGACGGCGATCGCCGAAGGCGTCGAGACCGACGACCAGCTCCAGCGGCTCGCCGCGCTGGGCTGCGAGCGCGTGCAGGGTTTCCACTGCGGTGGACCGATCCCGGCCAAGGCCGTCACCGAGCGACTGGCGGGCTCGCCGGAACCGGTGCCGATCGACGCTTGGTCCGAGGGCGCGCCCGGCCGGCGCAAAGTTCCGCGACCGCTCGTTCCGGCACCGAGCGTCTGATCGACGAGGCCGCGCATCGGCCAAGGCTCAGGGGGCGCTTCGGCCCTGTGCGCCTTGGTTCCGTCTCGTGGCCTAACCGCGCGCCGGCAGGCGGCGGCGATAGCCGAGGGCTTCGGCGACGTGCGGGCGCTGGATGGTCGCGGCCCGGTCGAGGTCGGCGATGGTGCGGGCGACGCGCAGGACGCGATGATAGCCGCGGGCGGAGAGGCGCAGCCGTTGCGCGGCGTTCTGCACGAGCGCTTCGGCGTCGGCGGTGCGCGCGCAGACGACATCCAGCAGTTCGCCGTCCACCTCGGCGTTGAGGCGCAGGCCCGGCGCGCCGAGCCCGGCGAGGCGACGCGCCTGCACCTCCCGCGCCGCCGCCACGCGGGTGGCCACCTCGGCACTGCCCTCGGCCGGCGGGGCGAGGGCGAGGTCGCTCGGGGCCACCGCCGGCACGTCGATGGAGAGGTCGATGCGGTCGAGCAGCGGACCGGAGATGCGGCCCTGGTAGTCGGCGGCACAGCGCGGCGCCTTGGCGCAGGCCAGCCGCGCGTCGTCGAGATGACCGCAGCGGCAGGGGTTCATGGCGCAGACGAGCTGGAAGCGCGACGGATAGGTCGCATGCACCTGGGCGCGCGCGACCGTCACCTCGCCCGCCTCCACCGGCTGACGCAGCGCTTCCAGCACGTTGCGACCGAATTCGGGCAGCTCGTCGAGGAACAGTACCCCCTTGTGGGCGAGCGAGACCTCGCCCGGCCGGGCCTGCGGACCGCCACCGACGAGCGCTGCCGCCGAAGCGGCGTGGTGCGGTGCTCGAAAGGGCCGAGCCGGTGACAAGCCACTGTCGCGCAGCGCTCCCGCGACGCTCCGGATCATCGCGACCTCGAGGATCTCGACGGGATCGAGCGGCGGCAGCAGACCCGGCAGGCGCTGGGCCAACATCGACTTGCCGGCACCCGGCGGGCCGATCATCAGCAGGTTGTGGCCGCCGGCCGCCGCCACCTCGAGCGCGCGTTTGGCGCTTTCCTGGCCCTTCACGTCCTTGAGGTCCGGATAGCTCGGCTCCTTCGCCGCCAACGCCGGTTCGGGTCGGGCGAGGCGGACATGGCCCTGGGCATGTGCCACCAGGGCCGGCAGATCAGGGGCCGCCGTGACGTCGAGGTTGGGCCCGAGCCAAGCGGCCTCGCCACCGGAAGCCGCCGGACAGACGAGACCGACAGCCCGCTCCATCGCCGCCATGGCCGCCGGCAACACGCCCGCGACCGGGCGAATGCGGCCGTCGAGCCCCAGCTCGCCGAGCACGATGGCGCCAGGGAAGGCGTCGCGCGGGACGATGCCGATGGCCTGCAACAGCGCAAGGGCGATGGGCAGATCGTAGTGGCTGCCCTCCTTGGCGAGGTCGGCGGGCGCCAGGTTGACGGTGATGCGCTTGGGCGGCAGGGCGAGGCCGAGGGCCGCCAGGGAGCCCCGCACCCGCTCGCGGCTCTCGGCGATGGCCTTGTCGCCGAGGCCGACCACGGCGAAAGCCGGCAGGCCCGCGCCGAGCTGCACCTGCACCTCGACCGGCCTCACCTGGATGCCCTGGAACGCGACCGTCGTGGTGGCGGCGACCGCGAGCCCGGCGGGCGTGCTGCGCGCCATCCGTGCGTCCCCCTAATTGCCAGCAGCCTAGCCGCTCCGCCACGCGGCGCCAGCCCTTGGGAGCACTTCGGCTTTACGATAGACTCCCGGAGAGATCAGGCGGCCGGGGAGGGTCTGCCGATGGACTATCCATACGCTCTCGGCCGTCATCGTCGGCCGGTGACCACCGGCTCGGTCGACGCGCAGCGCTGGTTCGACCGCGGTCTCGTCTGGACCTACGCGTACCACCACGAGGAAGCCGTCCGCTGCTACGAGCGGGCGCTCGCGGACGATGCCGGCTGCGCGATGGCCCGCTGGGGCATCGCCTACGCCATCGGCCCCAACTACAACAAGCCTTGGGTCGCGTTCGATGCGGACGACCTGCGGCGGACGCTGCACCGCGCCCATCGGGAGTTGGCGGCGGCGCAAGCGCAGAACGGCCGCGTCGCCCCGGTCGAGCGCGCACTGATCGATGCGCTGGTCACCCGCTATCCCGACGATCCCAACGCCGATCTCGCCGCCTGGAACGACGCCTACGCCGCCGCCATGCGCCGCGTCCACGACGCCCATCCGGACGACCTCGACGTCAAGACGCTGTTCGTCGAAGCGCTGATGAACCGCACGCCCTGGCAGCTCTGGGACCTCGCGAGCGGCAAGGTCGCCGACGGCGCCTCGACCGAGGAAGCGATGGCGATCCTGGACGACGCCCTCGCCCGTGTTCCCGAGGCTTGGCAACACCCCGGCATCCTGCACATGTATCTGCACCTGATGGAGATGTCGCCGCACCCCGAGCGTGCGCTGAAGGTGGGCGACGCCTTGGTCGACCTCGTTCCCGATGCCGGCCACCTGCGCCACATGCCGACCCACGTCGACGTCCTCTGCGGCCAGTACGCCACTGTGGTCGCCCGCAACCAGGCGGCCGTGCGCGTCGACCGCAAGTGGCTGGAGCGGGCGGGCGCACGGAACTTCTACAGCCTCTATCGCTGCCACAACTACCACTTCGTGATCTACGGGGCGATGTTCCTCGGCCAGTACGCAACGGCCCTGGCTGCCGCCGACGAGTTGATCGCCACACTACCGCGCGAGGTGCTGGAGGTGGCCTCGCCGCCGCTCGCCGACTGGCTGGAGGGCTTCGTGCCGATGCGCCAGCACGTGCTCGTCCGCTTCGGCAAGTGGGACGAGATCCTGGCGCAGCCGCTGCCCGACGATGCCGACCTCTACTGCGTGACGACGGCGATGATGCGCTACGCCCGGACGGTAGCGATGGCGGCCTCCGGCGACGTTGGCGGGGCCGAGACCGAGCGTTCGCGCTTTCTCCAGGCCAAGGCGCGGGTGCCCGAGAGCCGCATGCTGTTCAACAACACCTGCCTCGCCATCCTGGAGGTCGCCGAGGCGATGCTCGAGGGCGAGCTTGCCTACCGCAAGGGCGACCATGACGCGGCCTTCGCCCATCTCCGCAACTCGGTGACGCTCGACGACACCCTGCCCTACGACGAGCCTTGGGGCTGGATGCAGCCGACCCGCCACGCGCTGGGCGCGCTGCTCCTGGAACAGGGACGGGTCGCGGAGGCGGAGGCGGTCTACCGCGCCGACCTCGGCCTCGACCCGACGCTCGCCCGCGCCTGCCAGCACCCGGAGAACGTCTGGTCGCTGCACGGCCTGCACGAATGTCTGGTGCGGCTCGGCAAGCACGCGGAAGCCGCCATGATCGCCCAGCGCCTCGCCATCGCCGCCGCCCGCGCCGACGTGCCGATCGAGGCGTCCTGCTACTGTCGCCGACGCGCCGCCGCCTGAGCGTGCAACGCGGCGGCGGACAAGCAAGCAGGGGGCTCTTGGCCCCCCGTTTCTGCCATCACGAGCCTTGACCTCCGCCGCGGCTGCGGCGACATCGCCGGGCCATGCAGCTACCGTCCCTTCTCGTCGACCGCCTCCGCCTCGACCGACTGGGCGTCCGGGGCCTTCGCGCCCTCGACCCGGAGACCGCGCACGGGCTGGCGCTGCGGCTCGTCGGCTGCGTGCCCGCCCCCGGCCCGCTGCCCACACCCGACCTCGAACGCGAGGTGGCGGGCTTGCGTTTTCCCAACCCGCTCGGCATCGCCGCCGGCTTCGACAAGGACGGGGTCGCCTTCGCGTCGCTGCTCCGCTGGGGCTTCGGCTTCGTCGAGGTCGGCACCGTCACGCCCTTGCCGCAGCCGGGCAACCCGCGCCCGCGTCTGTTCCGCTTGACCGAGGATCGCGCCGTCATCAACCGCAACGGCTTCAACAGCCAAGGGCACGGCGCCGTGGCACGCCGGCTGGAAGGACGCGACCGGGCGCTGGGCATCGTCGGCGTCAACATCGGCTGCAACAAGGACGCGGCCGATCCGGTCGCCGACTACGTGCGGGGCGTGGCCGTCTTCGCCGACCTTGCCGACTACCTCACCGTCAACGTCTCCTCGCCGAACACGCCGGGGCTGAGGGCGTTGCAGCACGGCGAGCAGCTCCGCCGGCTGCTCGACGAGGTGCTGGCCGAGCGGGCCAAGCGCCGCCGTCTGCCGGTCTTTCTCAAGCTCGCGCCGGACCTGGAGCCCGCCGAGGTCGAGGCGATCCTGGAGGTGGTGAACGCGAGCGCGGTGGATGGGCTGATCGTCGCCAACACCACGGTCGCACGCCCGCCGAGCCTGCGGGGCCGCCATCGGCTGGAGGGCGGCGGCCTCTCCGGTCGCCCCCTGTTCGAGCCCTCGACACGGCTGCTCGCTTCGGTGCGCCGGGGGCTCGACCCGGCCAAGGCGCTGATCGGGGCCGGTGGCGTCGAGGACGCGGCCACGGCGAGGGGCAAGCTCGCGGCCGGCGCGGACCTTCTCCAGCTCTACACGGCCCTGGTCTACGCAGGTCTCGGGCTCGGCCGGCGCATCCTGGCGCAGCTTGCCAACGACCGCGTTTCCGCGTAGTCTGAGCGCGTGGTGATTTGAGCCGGTCGGCTTGCAGGCCACGTTAAAGAAACTGCTAAAAGACCGGGGGACAGCTAGGGCCTCGGTCGTGACCGGGGCCTTTTTCGTTGCCCGACCTCGAGTGTCGGGCGGGAGAGAAGACGAGATGAGCACGGCTTGGCGTCCCCGCACCCAGATGATCCACGGCGGTCTGGAGCGCACCCCGTTCGGCGAAAGTTCGGAGGCGATGTACCTGACGTCCGGCTTCGCCTACGAGCGCGCCGAGGATGCCGAGGCCCGCTTCGCCGATCAGGACCCGGGTTACATGTACAGCCGGGTCGGCAACCCCACCGTCCGCAGCTTCGAACGGCGCATGGCGCTGCTGGAGGGGGCAGAGGACGGGGCGGCGACGGCAACCGGCATGGCGGCGGTGACGGCAGCGCTGCTCAGCCATCTGCGCGCCGGTGACCGCGTGGTCGCGGCGCGCCTCCTGTTCGGCTCGTGCCATTGGGTGGTGAGCGAACTCCTGCCGCGCTTCGGCATCGAGATCGAGATGGTCGACGGCACCGACCTCGGCGCGTGGTCGCGTGCGCTCGCCCGTCCGGCCAAGCTGGTCTTCTTCGAGACACCGGGCAATCCGACGCTGGAGCTGGTCGACATCGAAGCGGTGGCCGAGATGGCGCATGCGGCCGGCGCCAAAGTGGTCGTCGACAACGTCTTTGCCACGCCGCTGCTGCAAAAGCCCCTGGAACTCGGCGCCGACATCGTCGTCTACTCGGCGACCAAGCACATCGACGGTCAGGGCCGCTGCCTCGGCGGCATCGTCCTCTCCGATGCGGCCACCCGCAAGGAGGTGGTGCACCCCTTCCTCAAGAACACCGGCCCGGCGCTCAGCCCCTTCAACGCCTGGGTGCTCTCCAAGGGACTGGAAACGCTACCCTTGCGGGTCAAGGCGCACGGCGAAGGGACGAGCCGGGTCGCGCACTTCCTGGAGGCGCATCCGGCGGTGACGACGGTCTTGTGGCCGGGGCTGCCCTCGCACCCGCAATGGCACCTGGCCCAGCGGCAGATGCAGGGCGGCGGCAGCCTGCTCGCGTTCCGCGTCGCCGGCGGCAAGGCCGGCGCCTTCGCGGTGATGAACGCACTGCGCATCGTCACCCTCTCCAACAACCTGGGCGACGTGCGGTCGCTCGCGACCCACCCCGCGACCACGACCCATTCCAAGATCCCGCCGGCCGAGCGCGAGGTTCTGGGCATCACCGAAGACCTGATCCGCCTCTCGGTCGGGCTGGAGGATCCGGAGGACCTGATGGAGGACTTGGATCAGGCGCTGCGGAAGGCCCAGCGCGGTCAGGACGCCGCGGCCAAGGCGCCGTTCGCCGCCTCCTGAACGGCGCCGACCGCCGCCCTCAGCGCCGAGGGAAAGCCGGGCTCGTCGTAGATCGTGCGGTGGTCGGCAGCACCAAAGGTGCGGTGGAAGACCGGCCGCGGCAGGCTCTGCATCAGTGCCCGCGTCCGCTCCGGCGGCACCACCCGGTCCTTGCCGGCGGCGAGCATGGCCACCGGCACGTCGCTGGCGCCGAGTTTGCCGAGGCTGTCGAAGCGATGGCGGAGCAGTTGGTTCACCGGCGCCCACCAGTAGCGATCCCGGCCGACGGCGAGCACGGAATCGAAGGGCGTCACCAGCACCGCCCCCTGCAACGGCCGTGTCGCCGCCAGATGGGCGACCACGCCCGAGCCGAGGCTGAACCCCAGGCCGACGACCGGCCGCTGACCGAGCCGGGCCACCGTCTCGTCGAACACGACCTCGGCGTCGGTGCACAGCGCCCGCTCGCTGGCGCGGCCCTGACTCGGCCGGTAGCCCCGGTAGTGAAAGACGACGACGTGGTGTTCCGGCAGCCGTTCGTGGAGGAAAGCGGCGAGATCCTGCGCGTTGTGGCAGTTGCCACCGAAGCCCAGCGCCACCGCCTCGCCGACGCCGGATGCAGGGGCCAAGTGGACGCCCCGCACGACGGTGTCCCGCGCGACTTCGAGCTGCCAATAGGACGTGCCGGGCGGCAGAAGCCTGGAGGGCGCCGGCGTCGCGTGCGCGGGGAAGACGAGCCGATCCTGCAAGGCGTAGAGCGCACCCACGGCTGCCGCATAACCGGCCGCAGCCCCCCAGACCACAGGTACAGGCACCATCCGCGCTCCTCGTCAGTCCGACCCCGATATCGGCCACCGGCCCTCCGGCCAAAGGTCGGCCAAAGTCCGAGGCAACACCTCCAAGGTGGGGATCAGGGCGTCGGCTGCAAGCGCCGCCAGGGGTTCGTGGGCGTAGCCGCCATCGACCAGCACGCTCGCCGTGCCCGCGGCACGCGCGGTGCGGTGGTCGATGGCACTGTCGCCGACGAACGCCGCCGCCGTCGGCTCCACCCCGAGGCCCGCCAGCGCGTGCAGGAGCGGCGCCGGGTGGGGCTTGCGCATCTTCAGGCTGTCGCCGCCGACCACGACCCGGAAGACGCGGGCAAGGTCCAGGGTGTCCAGGATGCGCCGGGTGTGGGCCACCGGCTTGTTGGTGCAGAGGCCGAGTGGCACACCGGCTGCCGCCAGTACCTCGGGCACCTCCACAGCACCGGGCAGGAGCGTCGTCAAGGTACAGGGTTGCTCCAGGTAGAGAGCCCGAAAGCGCTCGGTGCAGCGGGCCGACGCGGCGGGTGAAAGCGTCAGGTCATGTGCGGCAAACAGCCGCTCCACCAGCACGCCCACACCCTCGCCGATCATCCGCCTGACGGCGTCCACGCCGACCGCCTCCAGCCCCTCCTCCGCCAGCAGCCGTGTTGCCGCGACGTGCAGATCCGGTGCGCTGTCGATCAGCGTGCCGTCGAGATCGAAGACCACGGCGTAGGTTCCGCCGACCATGTTCCCCCCAGCCCTGTGCGGGAGCGCTTCGCCGCGGCCCGGCCGACGCTTTCCCGGTTGCCATCTTGGCGCAAGGGTGGGAGATAGCCCAGCAAGGAAGCAAGTGGAGAGCCAATCCATGGCCAAAGTCCTCATTGGCGACGACCATCCTTTGTTCCGGGAAGCCTTGCGGGTCGCGCTCACCGATGCTTGCGATGGTGAGGACAACACCATCCTGGAGGCACAGGACATCGCCGGCATCAAGTCGCTGGCAGCGGCGAACGAGGACTTGGACCTGATTCTGCTCGACCTGAAGATGCCGGGGGTATCCGGCTTTTCCGGGCTGGTGGAGTTGAAGCAGAGCCACCCCGACGTGCCCGTCGTCGTGGTCTCCGCCACCGAGGAGCGCGGGACCATCCGCGAGGCGATCGCCTTCGGCGCCGCGGGCTTCATCCCGAAGTCCTTGGGCCGCCGCGAGATCGCCGCCGCCATCCAGAACGTGCTCGACGGCGAACTGTTCGTCCCGCCGCAGGCGCGGATGGACGAGGAGGCGACCGACGAGGAGAAGGAGCGACTCGCCGTCGCCAAGCGCATGTCGACGCTGACGCCGCAGCAGATGCGCGTCCTGTCGCTGATCGCCGAGGGCAAGCCGAACAAGATCATCGCCTTCGAGCTCGACGTGGCCGAGACCACCGTGAAGGCGCACATCACCGCCATCCTGCGCAAGCTGAAGGTGCACAGTCGCACCCAGGCCGTGCTGGCCGCGCAGACCCATTTCTCGAAGGAGTCGATCCCGACCTGAACGGCCGGGTCAGTCGCTCGCCACGTCGTCGTCGCGATGCACGAGCAGATGGGAAAGAAGCGAACGTAACCGCCCCGGCCGCACCGGTTTGTTCAGGATCGCGAAGCCGTTGTCGGCGACATGGCTGCGCACTTCGGCGGTGCGGTCGGCGGTGACGATCACGCCGGGCATGTTCGAGCCCAACCGCTCGCGGACGCGTTGGATAGCGTCGATGCCGTCCTCGCCGTCGTCGAGGTGGTAGTCGGCGACGACCACGTCCGGCCGCGCGTCATGCCGCTCGAGCGTCGCGAGCAAATCCGCTGCCGATGCCCCGACGACCACGGTCGCGCCCCAGCGCCGGAGCAGCGTCTGCATGGCTTCCAGAATCGCCCGCTCGTTGTCGATCACGCAGACGACCGCGCCGTGGAGCGCGTCGTAGGCATGGTCGTCGGGCTGGGCGACGCGCGCCGGCACGGTGCTGCTCCAGGTCACCACGGGCACCGTGACCGCGAAGCACGACCCCTTGCCGACCGCGGAGCGCACCGTCAGGGGGTGCTCCAGCATCCGGGCGATACGCCGAACGATGGCGAGGCCGAGCCCGAAGCCTCGCTCGTAGTCCTCGGCAGCACCCACCAGCCGGCGGAATTCCTCGAAGATTTCCTCCAACATGTCGGGTGGCATGCCGGCGCCCGTGTCGTGCACCTCGATCCGCACGTGGTCGCCGTCGCGCCGGGCCCCGAGCAGCACACCGCCACGCTTGGTGTAGCGGATGGCGTTGGACAGGAAGTTGCGCACGATGCGCACGAGGAGGTGGCCGTCCGTCCGCACGGTGCAGCGCACCGGCACGTAACGAAGGTGGAGCCCGCGCTCCTCGGCCACCGGGCGGAACTCGGTCGCCGCGGTCTTGAGCAGTTCGCCCAGGTCGACGTCGCCGATCGCCGGCCGCATGACGCCGGCATCGAGTTTGGAGATGTCCAGCAACGCACCCAGCAGGCGCTCGACGGAATCGAACGCGTCGTCGATGTAGCCGATGAGCCGGCTGCCCTCGGGCGCCTGCTCCGTGTCGCCCAAGGCCGACAGGAACAGGCGCGCCGCATTCAACGGTTGCAGGATGTCGTGGCTGGCGGCGGCGAGAAAGCGCGTCTTGGAGAGATTGGCCTCGTCCGCCGCCCGCTTCGCTTCCTCCAGGGCAGCGTTCGACCGTTGCAGGTCGTCGAGCGCGCGTCGGAGTTCTGAGGTGCGGTCGTTGACGCGGCCTTCGAGGAGGATGGCGGTCTCGAACAGCGAGAAGTCGTTGCCCTGAATGTCCATGCTGCGCTCGACCCGGCCCATCAGGACCTGGTTGATCTTGCGCAGCTTGGCGTTCTCGGCCTCCAGGAGCGCCAGCTTGCCGGTGCGACTCGGTGCGGTGGTCAACGCCGATCCCGTCCGATGGCCACGCCCGTGAACGTCTGGTTGACGTGCATCGAGGCGAACTGCTCACCGAACGTATTGAATCCCACGACCCGATTGTCACGCATCAGCGCGCTTGCCCGCGCGAGGGTGCCGCTCTGCTCCAGGTGCAGCCGCCTCAGGACGTTGTCGAAGCCGATCACGGCCAGCGGCGGGCCGAGCTGGTGGCGCAGCTCGTCGAACAGGCCCTGGAGGTTCTCCAGGACGTCGCGCTCGTCGGCGGTGGTCAGGACCAGCCCCTCCTCGATCTTGGCGTAGAAGCCGAGGCTGCCGTCGGGGTGGGCCTGCTTGACCGAGCGGACGTACTCGGCACCTCCCAGCTTCATCACGAGCGGGTGCGTGGCGAAGAGCTTCGGTCCCAGCTCGCGCGGGTCGAGGTCGTTGAGACGGGCATATTCCTCCACCGCCGGTGCTGCGTTGAACTCGCGGACGATGCGGCGCTGGGGGTCGGCTTCGGTCACCACCAGCTTCTTGTCGCCGGCAACGAAGTTCTGGCTGCGGAAGACGCGGAAGCCGTGCACCGTCTCGACGAGAACGAGGAGGAACGCGTCGGTGTGGAAGGCCCCCTCCCAATAGACCCACGTCCGCTCGAAGCGGAGATCGTCCGCGGCCGAGCCGCCGAACAGCGGGATGCCGTCGAGCGCGTTGCCGATGCAACTCGCGATCAACTCCTCCTTGGTGGCCAAGCCGTCGATGAGGAAGAAGCCGAAGGTGCGCTCGCCGAGATCGTGCCCGGCGCGCATCAGTCGCTCGCCCAGCCCGCTCGCCATGGCCGTGGCCTCGCCCATGCGGAAGCTCTCCAGCCCCCGGTAGAGGCCGGCAACCGCATTGAACTCGCCGGCACCGAACGAGACGGCCGTCACACCGCCGTCGACGTAGCCCTTGGGGCCGATTCCGCCGGCAGCGGTGCAGCCGACCACGGTCACACCCGGGAACGCCGCGGCCATCGCCTCGGCGAAGGCCCGTGTTGCGTAGCGCGGCGCGCAAAAGAACGCGACCAGCGCCAGCTCGTCCTGGTGCAGCCCTCTCCCCAGCTCCGCCGCCGCCGCCGACGGATCCGTCAACGACGTCGCGGCGCGCCGCAACGCTCCTTCCATCCCATCTCCCGACGGCCGCCCGAAACCGCGGCGCTCGAGGTCTCCCCGGAGGCCAACCTAGCAAGGCCCGGCGGGTGTCCGTCTATCGACCTTAGGAGCTTGGACTTGGATCGAAGGCCCCGTACGGAACGACCGGGATGGCCACGACGAGTAGCCCCGCCGACGGCGCCGGCGGGGCCTCGTTCGTGCGAGGACGTCGCTTCAGCCGAGGGCCTGGACGGCGCGCTTGGTCATGACCTTGACGAGGTGCGCGCGGTAGGCGGCGGAGCCGTGCATGTCCGCGTTCAACCCGTCGGCGGCAAGCTCCAGGCCGTCCACCTTCGACGCGTCCAGCCCACCCGAAAGCGCCGCCTCCGCGTCCCGCCAGCGAAACGCGCACGGACCCGCACCCGTCACCGCCACCCGTACCGAGCCGTCCGCCAGAACCGCCACGAACGACCCCGCCATCGCGTAGCGCGACGCCGGGTTGCGGAACTTCTCGTAGGCCGACTTCTGTGGGATCGGAAACGACACCGAGACGATCAGCTCGTCCTCCGCCAAGGCCGTCTCGAACATGCCCGTGAAGAAGTCGTCCGCCGCGATCCGCCGCCGGTCCGTCACCACCGTCGCGTTCAGACCCAACACCGCACCCGGATAGTCCGACGCCGGGTCGTTGTTCGCCAGCGAGCCGCCGAGCGTGCCCAGATTGCGCACCTGCGGGTCGCCGATCACCGCCGCCAGCGCCGCCAGCCCCGGCAGCTTCGACCGCACCAGGTCCGACGACGCCACGCTCCCGTGCGTCGTCATCCCGCCAACCACCAGACCCGCGCCGTCCTCCGTGATCCCCACCAGCTCCGCGATGCCCGACAGGTCGATCACGTCCGACGGCTGCGCCAGACGTTGCTTCAAGGTCGGGATCAGCGTCTGCCCCCCCGCCATCAGCTTGCCGTCCTCGGCCCGCCGCAGCAGCTCCAACGCCGCCTCCACCGTCGACGGCCGGTGATACTCGAATCCGTACATGACCTAATTCCTCACTCGGCCGCGA
>JBJHBG010000088.1:0-20742 GCA_050485385.1 Geminicoccaceae bacterium
CCCTTGGGGGGCGCCATGGCGAGCGTGATCAGCGGGGCCTATTCGCAGCTCAACGTCACCGCCGAGGTCACCGGCGGCACCCTCGACAACCTCCGGCTGATGCGCGGCGGCCATCTCGAGTTGGCCCTTTCCACCAACGAACAGGCCTTCCTCGCCCGCGCCGGCGACCCGCCCTTCGACGACAACCCGGTCGACAATTTCGGTGGCATCGTCGGTGGCCACGGCATCTACTGGCAGCTCTACACGCTGCGAAGCACGGGCATCGAGAGCATCGCCGACCTCCGGGGCAAGCGCGTCTCGCTCGGTGCGCCGGGCTCGATCGGCAACGACGTCGGCCAGCTCGTCATCGAGGCGCACGGTCTGATGATGAACGAGGACTGGAGGCCCGAGTACCTCGGTCACGGCGACGGCCCAGGGGCGTTACGGGACGGTCGCATCGACGCCGCCCTCATCATCAGCTCGTTTCCGACCGCCGCGGTGATCGACATCACCAGCACCGAAGGCTCGGACGTCGTCTTCGTCAATCCCGACCCTGACGTCCTGGACGAGCTCATCGCCGATCGTCCCTATTGGGCCAAAGTGGCCATCCCGGCGAGCGCCTATCCCGGCATGGAGGCGGACGTCGAGGGTTCGTTCGGCACGGTGACCATCCTCATTGCCCGCAACGACCTCCCCGACGAGACCGTCTATGCCATCACCAAGGCGTTGCTCGAGAACCCGGACCGGCTCAAGAACGCCCACGCGCTCGGCGCCGAGTGGACGACGGAGAACGCCACCAACGGCATCGAGGGGGTGATCCCGTTCCATCCGGGCGCGGAGGCCTACTTGCGCGAAGCCGGCCTGCTCTAGAATGGCGGTCGGCGCCTCTCGCGACGTCCGGGAGGCCCTCGAAGACTGGCGAAGGTGGCCGTGGCTCCTGGCGAGTCTGATCGCGGCCATCTTCACCTCGTTCCAGATCTACACGGCCTACATCGGCACCCTGTCGACGCTCCAGCAGTGCTACGCGCATCTGGGCTTCGCGATGGTGCTGATCTTCCTGACCAAGCCCATCTTCGGCCCGGAAACGCGGCTCGGTCGCTACCGCTGGTATGTCGATCTGCCCTTGGCCGTGCTTTCCGCCGTCGTCTGCATCTACGTCGTCGTCAACTTTCTGGAACTCGCCCGCCGCGGCGCCGGGGATGCCACCACGCTCTCGATCGCGCTCGGCGCCATCACCATCTTGCTGGTGCTGGAGGCGACGCGGCGGATGGTCGGTGCCGCCCTGCCCATCCTCGGCCTGGCCTTCCTCCTCTATGCCGTGCTCGGGCCGCACATGCCTGGCCCCTTGGCGCATCGCGGCTTCGGCATCGAACGCATAGCCGGCACCCTCTACCTGACTACCTCGGGCATCGCCGGCACGCCTTTGCAGGTGTCGTCGACCTACGTCGCCATCTTCGTCATCTTCGCCGCGTTCCTCGACGTCTCGGGTGCGGGCAAGTTCTTCATCAACTGGACGTATGCAGCACTCGCTTGGTTCCGCGGCGGGCCGGCCAAGGTCGCCATCGTCGCTAGCGCCATGATGGGGACGATCTCTGGCAGCGCCGTCGCCAACACCGTTGCCACCGGCACGTTCACCATCCCCATCATGAAGCGCGCGGGCCTCCGGCCCGAGCATGCCGGCGCCGTCGAGGCCGCCGCCTCCTCGGGCGGGCAGATCATGCCGCCGGTCATGGGTGCCGCCGCCTTCATCATGGTCGAGATCATGGGCCGGCCCTATGCCGACATCATGCTGGCCGCGACGATTCCGGCGCTGCTCTACTTCGCCGCCGTCTTCGCCATGGTCGACTTCCAGGTCGCCAAGCAGGGCATCCGCGGCATCCCGCGGTCGGAGCTGCCGAGCGCCTGGGGGATCTTCAAGGAGGGCTGGCACCTCCTGGCACCGCTCGTCCTGCTTCTCTATCTGCTCGTGGTCGTCCGCTATACGCCCACGCTTTCGGCCGTCTACGCGGCCATGGCGGTCGTCGCCGTGAGCTTTCTGCGCCGCGAGACCATGATGGGGCCGACCAAGCTGTTCGAGGCGCTGCGCCGCGGCGGCCATGCGATGCTCGAGGTCGCCGCCGCCTGTGCGTGCGCCGGCATCGTCATCGGCATTCTGATGCTCACCGGCTTGGCGCTCCGGCTCTCCGGTCTGCTCATCAACTTCGCCGGCGGCAACCTGCTCATCCTCATGTTTCTCACCATGGGCGTCTCGATCGTCCTCGGCATGGGCCTGCCGACGTCGGCCGTGTATGTCGTCCTTGCCACGCTGATCGTGCCGGCGATGACGCAGATGGGCGTCGACGTCATGGCGGCGCACTTCTTCGTCTTCTATTTCGGCGTGCTCGCCAACATCACCCCACCGGTCGCCATCGCCGCCTATGCCGGCGCCGGGATCGCCGGGGCGGACCCGACCAGGACGGGCTTCATCGCCTTCAGGCTGGCGTTGGCCGGGTTCATGCTGCCCTTCATGTGGGTCTACAACCCGGCATTGCTGATGCAGGGCACCTGGCCCGCCATCGTCCTCGCCGCGGGGACGGGCCTGCTCGGTGTGCTCTGCCTAGCCGCGGCGGTGCAGGGCTACTTCATCGCCTCGATGGCGAGGATCCACGAGCGCCTGTTGTTGGGTGTCGGGGCCGTGGCGCTGATCAATCCCGGCGGCCACACCGATCTCGCCGGCGCCGGCATGATCCTGTTGGCGGTGGTGTCCCGCTTCGTCCTGGGCGCGCGTCGGATACCCTCCGAGGCCGAGCAGTTGGCGGCCAAATGATCGGCGTTGCCCGTCCCGGAGTGGAGGAAACGCTGGCGACCGACGTGCTGGTTCTCGGCGGTGGGCTGAGCGGCCACCGCGCGGCCGTCGCCGCGCGCGAGGCGGGATGCCGGGTCGTCCATGCCTGGCGCGCCAAGGGCGCCTCGCCCTACATCATCGGCGCCAACGTGCCCTTGGCTCATGCCGACCCGCGCGACACCCCCGAGCAGTTCGCGGCCGACATGGTGGCAGCCGGTGGCGGCCTCTGCGACGTTCGGCTCGTCGACGCGCTGACCACCAATGCCATCGCTTCCTTCGAGGACCTCGTCCGCATCGGCGTGCCCTTCGCGCGGGACGGCGAGCGCTATCGCCAGCGGCACCTCTCGGGCAACACCTATCCGCGTTCCGTCTTCATCGCCGAGGGAACCGGCCGCATCGCCATCGATCGACTGGCGCGGCAGGCGTCGAAGGTCGGTGTCCGCACGCTCGCCGGCGTTCGCGCCGTGGCCCTCTTGGAAGAGGACGGGACGGTCACCGGCGCCCTCTTGGCCGACACGCGCCGGGGTCGAATGACGGCCGTGCAGGCCACCTGCACGGTGCTCGCCATGGGCGGCATCGGCCGGCTCTATGCCGACAGCACCTATCCCGCCGACGTCGCCGCCGACGCCTATGCGCTGGCGCTCGAGGCCGGCGCACGCCTCGTCGATATGGAGTTCGTCCAGTTCGAGCCGGTGGTCACCGTCTGGCCCGACGGCTGTCGGGGGATGGAGATGCCGACGGCGATGATGGGTGACGGGGCCGAGCTCGTCAACGCCGCGGGCGAACGCTTCATGTTCCGCCACAATCCGGAGCACGGCGAGAAGCGCATCGAGAAGGCGAGGCTGAGCCTGTGCATCCAGGCCGAGATCGACGCCGGTCGGGGCTTTGCCGACGACACCGTCCTGTTCGACACGACCAAGGTTCCGCCGGACCTGCTGGAAGGCTATGTGAGCCACTGCAAGCGGCTGCGCCAGGCCGGGCTGGAGCCGAGGGAGACGGGGCCCCGCGTCCGTCCGGCGGCACACAGTCAGATGGGTGGGGTCTTCGTCGACGGTCATGGCCGCACCGATGCGCCGGGCCTTCTCGCCTGCGGCGAGGCTGCGGGCGGCGTGCATGGCGCGAGCCGCCTGGCGGGCAATGGCGGCGGCGAAACCTTCGCCATGGGCTGGCTGGTCGGCCGAGCGGCGGCCCGAGTGGCCGAGGGCGGGCGACCGCCTGTCGGTAGCGCAGGTGCTCGCAAGCGAGCGCTGGAGCGCTTCCTCGGGTCGGGCCGAACGGCGGCGGCGCCGGCTGCGGTCGCCAACCTGATCCGCCAGGCGATGTCGGAGCATGCGGGGCTTTACCGAACTCGTTCGGGCCTGGAGGCGGGCCTGGCGGCCATCGCCGCCGCGCGGAACGCGTGTGCGGCGAGACCCGTGAACGCTCTCGACGACGTCCTCCAGGCGCGGTCGCTCCGCAACATGGCCCTTGCGGCCGAACTGATCCTCGAGGCGGCGCTGACGCGCGAGGAGAGCCGGGGTGCCCACCAGCGCCGGGACTTTCCCGCCGCTTCGGACGCGTGGCTCGGGCACATCGCCTTCGCGCGCCGCGGCGAGGACGGCTTCGGGCGCGAGCGATTGGCCATTCACTGACCGTTCGATCGAGAGGAGGCACCATGTCGATGCAGCAGACGAAGCCGCTACGGGGGATCAAGGTCCTCGACTTCACCCGCCTCTACGCCGGCCCGTTCTGCACCATGCTGCTCGCCGACCTCGGCGCCGACGTCGCCAAGATCGAGCCGCCGGGCGGCGATCCGATCCGCATGCAGGGACCGCCTTTCCACGACGGTACGAGCCTGAGCTTCCTCGCCGTCAACCGCAACAAACGCTCGATCACCCTCGACACGCGCACCGACGAGGGGCGCGAGACGGCGCTGAAGCTCGCGAAGGAGGCCGACGTCGTCGTCGAAAACTTCCGGCCCGGCGTGATGGAGCGGATGGGCCTCGGCTACGAAGCGCTGAAAGCGCAGACGCCGGCCCTCATCTACGTCGCGATGTCGGGCATGGGGGCGACGGGACCGATGAAGGGCAAGGGAGCCTTCGACCTCACGATCCAGGCCGAGGGCGGCTACATGAGCATCACCGGCGAACGCGACGGCAAGCCGATCAAGCTCGGCACCTCGGTCTTCGACCTCGTCTGCGGCCAATATGCCATGGGCGCGATCATGACCGCCCTATTTCGTCGCGAGCGGACCGGCGAGGGCGAGCGCATCGAGACCAGCCTCTTCGAGAGCGAGGTCACCTACCTCGTGGATGCCGCGATGGAGTATCTCCTCGTCGGCACGCATCGGCCGAAATGGGGCTCGGAGCACAGCACCAACGTCCCCTACAAGGCGTTTCCCGCCGCCGACGGGTGGATCGTCATCGGCGCTGGCGTGCAGCGCCTGTTCGAAGCCCTGGTGAAGGTCCTCGGCCGCGAGGACCTGCTCGCCGACGCCCGCTTCCGGACCATGGGCGACCGCGTGGCGCATCGGGACGAGCTCTATGCCATCCTCGATGCCGAGGTGCTCGCATGGAAGGTGGACGAGCTTTGCGCCGCGCTCGATGCCGCCGCCGTGCCCGCGGCGCCCGTCAACGACATGCGCCGGGTGTTCGAGCACCCCCAGACCCAGGCGAGAAACATGTTGGTTCACGCACGCACCGCCGACGGCGGCGCGATGCCCATGATCGGCTCGGCCATGACCTTCGCGTCGTTCGACGTCGCGGAAGGCTGGACCGCCCCACCGAAACCCGGCGAACACACGGACGAGATCCTTCGAGACTGGCTCGGTGCCGCACCGGCCAGCGCACGCTCGGCATGAGGAGGAGCAGGCGATGAGCGATCGCGATCCGGCGCGGATCGACGTGCCGATCGGCACGAGCGTCACCTTCACCAAAACCGTCTCGGAATCCGACGTCTACACCTATGCCGGCGTTACCGGCGACTTCTCGCCCAACCACATCGACGAGGCCTACATGCAGGCGGGCGGCTACGGCCGGCGCATCGCCCACGGCACGCTCATGGTGGGGTTCATGTCGGCGGCGTCGTCGCGCTTGCCGCTCGGCCGGACGGTCTCGCTCGGCTACGACAGGATCCGCTTTCCCGCCCCCGTCTTCTTCGGCGACACCATCACGACGGAATACAAGCTGGTCTCGATCGACGAGGAGAAGCGGCGGGCCTATGCCGAGGTGACCTGCACCAACCAGGACGGCAAGGTTGTGGCTGCCGGCATCAACGTCCGGGCCTGGGTCGACGGCTCGAAGGCAGAGCGGTCATGAGCCATCTCCTCGTCGAGGAGCGGGACGGGATCGTCATCCTCACCCTCGACCGGCCGGACGCGCTGAACGCCATCACCCAGGCCCTCGCCCAGGACATCGAGGCTGCGCTGGTAGGCATTGCCGGGCGCCGCGAGGTCCGCGTCGTCGTCATCGCCGGCGCCGGCGGGCGCGCCTTCTCCGCCGGCACCGACCTCAAGGAAAGGCGCGACCTCGATGCCGACGGTAAGTGGGCGCAGAGCGCGGCCTTGCGGAAGGCGAACGAGGCGATCTGGAACCAGCCGCAGCCGGTGATCGCGGCGATCGGCGGCTATTGCCTCGGCGGCGGCTTCGAGATCGCCTGCAACTGCGATCTGCGGATCGCGGGGGAGGATGCCGTCTTCGCCTGGCCCGAAATGCAGCTCGGCGCCTATCCGGGCGGCAGCGCCGGGGTCGTCTTCCCCCGCCTCGTCGGCCGCGCCAGGGCGAAGGAGCTGTTCTTCACGGCGCGCAGGGTCGAGGCCGACGAAGCGCTGGAGCTGGGTATCGTCGAGCGGGTGGTGGCGAAGGGCCGTCACCTCGAGGCGGCGATCGAGCTGGCGGAGACGATCAAGGTCAACTCCAGCCCCCTCGGTGCCGCCGCCGTCAAACGGATGGTGAACTACGGCACCGACATGAGCACGGGCGATGCCCAGGCCCTCAACGAAGCGCTGCGCCGCCCGCTGGAGGCAACCAAGGACTACGAGGAAGGCATCAGGGCCTTCTTCGAGAAGCGCCGCCCCGTCTGGCGCGGCGAGTAGGAGGCGAGTGCCGTGCAGTTCTGGCCGAGTGACGAACAGGCCGAGGCGCTCGAGGCTTGGCGCCGCTTCGTCCAGCGCGAGATCGCGCCGCGGGTGGAGCCCTACCGCGACCGCCTCATCCCCAAGGCCCTGGCGCACGACCTCCTCGCCCTCACCGGCCCTTACGGTGTCGGCACCGGCTGGGTCGGCGAGCCCGATGGCGGGCTCGGCCTCGACTTCGTCTCCTCGGGCCTGCTCTACGAGGAACTGGCGCGCACCAGCCCCGACCTCGCCGGCCTCGCCTTCGTCAACGAGGGGGCGGCCCTGAAGATCGCGCGCACGGGCTCGCCGGCGATGAAGGAGCGCTATCTGGCGCGTCTGCTCGCGGGCGAGCTGATCGGTTGTTCGGCGATCAGCGAGCCCAGCGCGGGTTCGGACGTGCGCGGCATGGGTGCGCGGGCGGTGAAGGAGGGAGACCGCTACCGGCTCAAGGGCGAGAAGTCCTGGATCTCCAATGCGAGCCTCACCGACCTCGTGGTGGTCGTCGTCCGCAGCGAGGAGGAGGGCTTCGTCATGTTCCTCCTCGACCGCGAGGAGCACGGCTTCGAGACGCGCGAGATCGAGAAGCTCGGCCTCAACGGCTGGTCCTTGGGGCAGATCTTCCTCGACGACGTCGTCGTCACGGCGGACGACATGCTGGGTGGGCCGGGCGACGGGCTTCGCGAATCGATGAAGGGCTTCGAGCGGTCGCGCTGCTTCATCTCGCTCCTCGCCCTGGGTATCGCCCGGTCGGCACTCGATGCCGCGATCGCCTATGCCGGCGAGCGCAGCCAGTTCGGCCAGCCCATCGCCAGCCGTCAGCTGGTCCAGAACCACATCGCCCGGATGGCGACGGACCTCGATGCGGCACGGCTCATGGTGTGGCGTGGTCTGGCCCTCATGGACCAGGGCGGCCAGCACAACAAGGAGGCGGCGATGGCCAAGTCCTTCGCCACAGAAAAGGCGGTCGAGATCGCCTCCGCCGCCATTCAGGTCCATGGGGCGGCCGGCATCGCCCGCGAGTTCGGGATCGAGCGCCATCTCCGCAACGCGCGCATGCTGACCATTCCCGACGGCACCACCGAGATCAACCGCCTGATCATCGGCCGCGAACTCCTCGGCGTTGCTGCGTTCACCTGACCATCGTTCGAAGGTGCGATGCCGTTTGCCCGACGGATCGTCGGCTGGCGGGCGTCGTGTCCGGCCGAGGCCCGTGCCCTGGAGACGAGCGGCGCCGTGGGCGTGATGGGGTCGAGCCCCATCGCCCTCAGTCCTTGACGAACAGTTGGCGCGGCACCGAGGCGAGGCACTCGGGAGCGCCGTCGGTGACGACGAAGCTCTCCGTGGTCTCGAACCCCCAGTCGTCCATCCACAGGCCGGTCATGAAGTGAAAGGTCATGCCGGGCCTGAGTTCCGTCCGGTCGCCCGGGCGCAGCGAGCAGGTGCGCTCGCCCCAGTCGGGCGGGTAGGACAGGCCGATCGGATAGCCGGTCCGGTTGTCCTTGGTGATGCCGTGCCGCGCCAACACGGCGAAGAACGCGGCGGCGACGTCCTCGCAGGTGTTGCCGGCACGGGCGGCCTCGAGTCCCGCCGCCATGCCCTCCAGGGTGGCTCCTTCGGCGGCGAGGAAGGTCGGGCTCGGCTTGCCGAGAAAGACGGTCCGCGACAGTGGGCAGTGATAGCGGTGGTAGCAGCCGGCGATCTCGAAGAACGTGCCTTCCCCCGCCCGCAGCGGCCGGTCGTCCCAGGTCAGGTGCGGGGCAGCCGCGTCGGTGCCCGACGGCAGAAGGGGCACGATCGCGGCGTAGTCGCCGCCGAAACCGCGGGCCGGATCGTAGCGCAGGGCGGCGTCGTAGATCTCCGCCACCAGATCGCACTTGCGCATGCCGACGGCGATGCGGTCGTAGATGCGGGCGTGCATCGCCTCGACCAGCCGTGCGGCGCGGCGCATGTAGTCGAGTTCCTGCGGCGATTTCACCAGCCGCTGCCAGTTCACCAGCGCTGTCGCATCGACCAGTTCGGCCGCGAGGTGCGTCGACAGCGCGCGGTGGGCGGCGGCGGTGAACCAGTAATTGTCCAGCTCGACGCCGATCCGGCCCCGGTCCCAGCCGCGATCCCGCAGGCGGGCAGCCAAGTAGTCCATCGGATGGCGTTCGGTCGATTGCACGTAGTGATCGGGGTAGCCGACGATGTCGTCGTCGCTCATCCAGCAGGTGCGGACGGCACCGCTGGCGTCCTGACCGCGACCGAACCAGAGCGGGTCGCCCTGAGGCCCGATCACCACGCACTGGTGGACGTAGAACGACCAGCCGTCGTAGCCGGTCAGCCACGCCATGTTGGAGGGATCGGTCACGATCAGCGTGTCGATCCCGCGCGCTGCCATGGCGGTGTGGGTCTTGGCCAGCCGCTCCGCGTACTCGGCCGGCGTGAAACGGGGATGCGGGTTGGGCATGGGGCGTCCTACGTGGCGATGATGGTCCCGGCGTCGCCGGCCCGCGCGGCCGCGCGGTTGGCGATGGCCGTGTCCTGCACGCCGGTCCCGGTGAGATCGGCCAGCGTGATGTCGTCCGCGGCGGTCCGGCCCGATGCGGTGCCGGCGAGCACCTCCCCGAGCTCGGCGAAGACGGCCTCGCGGGCGACCCCTCCAGCAGCGATGGCAGCACGCAGTTCGCCGACCTCGCGGGCCTGGCTCAGCCGGTCGGGCACGTAGCGGATCAGGGCGAAGGGGGCCGGATCGATCTCGTTCTTGCCCGGCTGGTCCGCGCCCATCGCGGTGACGTGTTGCCCCGGGCGCAGCCAGCCGGCCTGCACGATGGGCGATGTGGCGGGTGTCGTCGTCACGACGACGTCGGCCTCGGCCACCGCTGCGGCCGGATCGCTCGTCGCTTCGACGGGGAAACCGAGCGCGGCCGCCATCTCCTCCGCCATGACTTGGGCGCGGTCCGCCCGGCGCGCCCAGATGGTCGCCCGCTCGATCGGCCGGACGAGGCAGAGGGCGCGCAGTTGCAGCCGCGCCTGACACCCAGCGCCGAGGATGCACGCCCGCCTCGCGTCGGCGCGCGCCAGCGCCCGCGCCGCCACGGCGCCCGCGGCGGCGGTGCGGATGTCGGTCAGATCGCCGTTGTCGAGGAGCAGCGCGCGAACCTGCCCCGTGCGCGCCGACAGGAGCATCATCAGCCCGGAGGTCGAGGGCAGGCCGAGCTTGGGGTTGTCGACGAAGCCGGGGCTGACCTTGATGGCGAAGCCGTCGAGCCCCGGCACGTAGGCGGTCTTCACGTCGACCTCGCCATAGTGCTCGGCGATCGCCATCGACAGGATCGGAGGCATGACGACGGCGCCTGCGGCGAGGCGGCGGAACGCATCGTCGATCCGGTCCACGACCTCGACCGAGAGGTCGATCCGTCCGCGCAGGTCGGTCTCGGTCAGGATGTGGATCGCGGGCATGGCGGGTCTTCCAGTTCGGGCACCTCGCCCGCGACGATGCGGGCATGCAGCGCCGGGTCGATGTTGGCGCCGGTGAGCGGCACCACCGTGGGGCCGGCGGCGCGGAGGGTCTCGACGAGATTGAGCCGGGCGCCCGAGCGCGGCAGGCCCGGCCGCGCGCCGAGCGGACGGCCGCGCAGCTTGGAGGTCCGCAGCGCGCCCGCAGTCCCGCTCGAGCCACCCGCACGGCGCAGGCTCTCGATGCGCAACGGCGCCAGAAGATCGTCCGGGATGGCCGCTGCCGCCGCCTGGAGCACGAGACCCTGGAGCCGCTCCACCTCCTCGGGGGTCGGCTCCTGCCGCTCGCCCGCGTCACCCTCCTCGGGCGGCGGCTCGAAGGGTTCCTCCTCGGGCGCCGGCTCGGGCTCGATCGGAGGCAGGCGCGTTGCCCGCGGGGCGAGCACGAGGCGTGCCGCAAGCGCTGCATCCTCGGCGTCGACCTCGAGGCGGCCATCGAGTGCGGCGGCGGCGCGGGCGGCCTTCAGCGCGAGCAGCGGGGCATGCACCGACGCGATGCCGAGGGCGAGCGAGGCGCCCGCGAGGGCCTCGACGACGGCCTCGCCCATGACCACCCGGCCGTAACGCTCGCGCGCGCGGGCGATGGTCGTGGCGTCGAGGTCGAGGGTAATCGTGTCGCCGCGCACGAGCCAGTGCAGGTCGACATCGAAGGCAAGCCGGTCGGTGAGCGCCGGCGCGCACGCCTCCTCGTCGCTCACCCCTTCGTCGAGCGCCAAGATGCCGACGGTAGCGGGCAAGCGCAGCGCCAGGCCGTCGCGCTCCAGGAGCACGAGCCCCCGGTCGAGGGCGGCGCCGAGATGGGTGACGGTCGAGGGGCTCGCCCGTTCGGCCATGGCGACCAGCACGAGCCCGCCATCGGCGTCGGCCAAGAGGCCGCGCTCGGAGACGGGCCGACCCGCCTGCAGGGTCGCTGCGAGGTCGAGCCCGCCCAGCAGGCGGTCGTCGGTCACGTGCGCCGGCAAACGGCGGACGGGCAGGTCCGGGGGCAGGAGTGACCGCAGCAGCTCGAGCCAGCGGTCACGGACGGGGCCGGGCAAGGCCCGCACCACGGCACCGCCGAGCCCGTGCGGATCGACCGCGATCGAGGCGGCAGCGATGCCCGCATCGACCCAAGGCCGCGGCCGGGGTGCGCCCGTTTCGGTCACGCGGCGAAGAGCTCCTGCACGGCGCGCTCGACGCGGGTGGTCGAGCCCGCGTCGTCGAGCGGGTTGCGGCGAAGGCGATGGCGAAGGGCCGGCGCGGCCACCTTCTGCTGATGCGGGTCGCCGACCGCCGCGTCTCCCTCCAGGCTGGCGAGCGCCCGCGCGGCACGAATCAAGGTCAGCTCGCCGCGGAGCCCGTCGGTGCCGAGCGCCATGCACAGCTCCGCGGCACGCTCCAATGCCCGATCGTCGACCGTCACCGCATCGAGCCGCTCCCGCGCCTTTTCCAGCCGGCGGATCTTCGCATCCTCCCGCCTCCAGCGCTCGACGAACGCCTCCGGCTGGCGCTCGAAGGCGTCGCGCCGGCGGACCACCTCGATGCGCGTCGGCAGGTCGGACGGTGTCTTCACCTCGACCGAGAGGCCGAACCGGTCGAGCAGCTGCGGGCGAAGCTCGCCCTCCTCCGGGTTGCCGCTGCCGATCAAGACGAAGCGCGCCGGATGGCGGATGCTGACGCCCTCGCGCTCGACGACGTTCTCGCCCGATGCCGCCACGTCCAGGAGCAGGTCGACCAGATGGTCCTCCAAGAGGTTCACCTCGTCGATGTAGAGAAAGCCGCGATGCGCCCGCGCGAGCAGCCCCGGCTCGAACGCCTTCTCGCCCTGGGTCAACGCGCGCTCCAGATCGAGCGCACCGACCACGCGGTCCTCGGTGGCGCCCAAGGGCAGGTCGACCGCCGGCACCGGCGCCTTCACGGGCTTCGCCGTCGCCCGGCTGCGGCGCATCGCGCAGGCTGGGGTGCAGTGGCTTGCGGGTGCGAGGGGATCGCAGCCATAGCGGCAGCCCTGGACCACCTTCATCGGCGGCAGGAGGGCGGCGAGGCCGCGCACCGCCGTCGATTTGCCCGTACCGCGATCGCCGAAGACGAGCACGCCGCCCACCGTCGGATCGACCGCGGCGATCAGGAGGGCCAGCTTCATCTCGGCCTGGGCGACGATTGCCGAGAACGGAAAGGCAAGCGCCATGACTAGCGGAGACCCCCCGCGGCAGGCCCGGAGCGGGAACGAGGTGGCGCCGTCATCTGATTCTCCCGAACGAGGCGCGTCCTTCCTAGGCCGCTCGCCGACCGGCTGGAAGCGAGCCCTTCTGCGGAGGGCCGGGCAACGCCCTCGAAGAATGGCGGGCGCCCGTAGGTCGTAGCATGGAGCGCCGCGGCGAACGGACGCGTGACGGCCGATGGCCGAGCCCTTCAGGGTGACGCCCATTCCATCTGCCCGTCAGGATCACCGTCGAGGATCGGAACCGAAGATGCAGCGCCCGCCCAGCTGGCGAGCCCGCTCGGGCCGCTTCACCGTGATCGCCTTGGCGGCATTCGCAGCCGCCTGCACCGCCCACGGCACCGCCGCGCAGAACCCGTTCGAGGCGGCCATGCGCGAGGCCGTGGCCACGCTGCCCGGACCTTATCGCCAAGTCGCGGATGCCGCCTTCGCCGAGGCCGCCGGTACGATGCAGCCGAGCGCGGCACCTTCCGCCGCGACGCCGCGGCCCATGCGCGGTACGCGTGCCGCCCAGCTCCAGGCGGAGATCGACCGGATGAGCAACCAACCGGCCGTCCTGCCCCTGTCGCAATCGGCCGAGCTGCAGCGCCGCCAAGCCGACTCGCGCGCACAGAACCAGGCGTGGCGGGCCTGCGCCGACAGTGGGGGTCTCTGGGCCAACGGCCGTTGCGAGATGACCGGCGCGGAGCTCCAGGCGCATCGGGACGCGCAGCGGGTCGCCGCGGCGCGGAGCGCCTGTCACACCGACGGCGGCGCGTGGTCCGAGGCGACGGCCGTCTGCACGCTCTCCGCCGAAGCCGAGGCCCGCCGCCGCGCGCGCACGCGCGCCGAGGGCGAGCGCACGCTTGCGGGCATGCAGCGGGCGCTCGAGGTGTTCATGGCCGTGGACGAGACGCCGCCCACGCCGGTCGACGAGACCACGCTCGAGATGATGCATCGCCACCAGGATCAGTACAGGATCCCGGGCGCGCACTGACGGCGCCCCGCGACACCGCCTGCCGCCCGTCGTCGGGCGCGCTCAGGTGCCGCGGACGACCATCACCGAGCAGTTGGCGTGGCGGACGACGCGGGCCGCGTTGGGGCCGAGCAGGTAGTCGCTCAGCGCCGGGCGGTGCGAGCCCATGACGACGAGGTCGGCGGGCAGTTCGGCGGCGACGCGGAGGATTTCCTTGTAGATGGTGCCGTGGGCGACGCCTTGGTCGAGCTTGGGCATGTCCGGCAGGGTGCGTTCGAGGATGTTCTGCATCTCCTCGGCGATGGCGGCGGTCGCCTTGGACTTGAAGCCGCGCGGGAAGTAGTGGCCGACCATCGGCGTGCCGAAGTCGGGCAGGACGGTCATGACGTGCAGCTGGGCGTCGAAGGTTTCGACCAGCTTGGCGGCGGTGGGCAGCGCCTTGGCGTAGCTGTGCGGGTCGTTGACGTCGATGGGCACCAGGATCTGCCGGTACATCGTCTTACCTTGCTCCCTCGGCTTGCATACGCCGCCATTGCACGAGCATCACCAGCCCGGCCAGGAAGAAGGCGGGCAGGTAGAACCATTCCTTCATCGGGCGTTCGGCGCGGACCAGCACTTCGGTGATCTCGAAGCCGAAGTCGATGCCCATGCGCTCGGCGCGGCTGCCGAAGCGGACGTCGTCGACGACCATCCGGTCGCCCTCGGGGCGGAGCGTCACGCCGGTGTCGGACAGGCGGGCTTCGCCGTCGTCGCCGCGGCCGAGCGGCATCAGGACCAACTGGTCGATGTCGCGGCCCTCGAAGGTCATGCCGACGACGCGGACGCGCAGGTTCTCGATCCCCGGATCGCCCGCCATCTCGACGATGTCGGTCGGCGGGATGGCCTCGAACTCGGGATGAATCATGTCCATCCAGAAGCCGGGCCGGAGCAGGGTGAAGGCGACCAGGAGCAGGGCCACCGTCTCCCAGATGCGCGAGCGCGTCCAGAAATAGCCCATGGTACCGGCGGCGAAGACGAGCATGGCGACGACGGCGGCAACGATGGTGAGGCCGAGGTGGAAGTAGTTGTCGATGCCGATCAGCAGGAGTTGGGTGTTGAAGATGAACATGAACGGCAGGACGGCGGTGCGCATCGAGTAGAAGAAGGCGATGACGCCGGTCTTGAGTGGGTGGCCGCCGGAGACGGCGGCGGCGGCGAAGGAGGCGAGACCCACCGGTGGCGTCACGTCGGCCATGATGCCGAAGTAGAACACGAAGAGGTGGACGGCGATCAGCGGCACGACCAGCCCGCTCTGGGCGCCGAGTTCGACCACCACGCCGGCCATGAGCGAGGAGACGACGATGTAGTTGGCGGTGGTCGGCAGGCCCATGCCGAGGATCAGGCTCATCAGGGCCACGAACAACAGCATCAAGATGAGGTGGCCGCCGGAGAGGAACTCGATGAACTCGCCGATGACTTGGTGGAAGCCGGTGAGTGCTATGGTGCCGACGACGATGCCGGCGGTGCCGGTGGCAACGGCGATGCCGGTCATGTTGCGCGCACCGGCGATCAGCCCGTCGACGAGGTCGCGCACGCCCTGGCCGAAGCTGCCGGCCATGCCCTCGCCGCCGCGGAACAGCGCCTTCAGGGGCCGCTGCGTCAGCAGGATGAGGACCATGACGAAGGCCGCCCAGTAGGCTGAGAGGCCGGGCGACAGGCGCTCGATGACGAGGCACCAGACGAGGACGACGATGGGCAACAGAAAGTAGAGCCCGGTGCGCACCGTCGGCCCCACCTCGGGCAGCTCGACCACGGGCGCCTTCGGATCGTCGATCTCCAGGTCGGGCAGGCCGGCGGCGACGGCGACCAGCGCCACGTAGGCCACGGCGACCATCACGCCCGCGACGTAGATGGTGTTGGCGCCGAAGACGGCCTTGGTCCAGCCGAGGCCGTAGTAGACCAGGGCGACCAGCACGGCCATGAAGAGAAAGCCCGTCAGCGCCCCGATCAGGCTCTGCATCGCCGTCTTGGCAGGGCCGCGCCTGGGCAGGCCGGTCATGCCGGCCTTCAGGGCCTCCAGGTGGACGATGTAGAGCAGGGCCACGTAGGAGATGGCGGCCGGCAGGAAGGCGTGGCGGATCACCTCGAGGTACGTGATGCCGACGAACTCGACCATGAGGAAGGCGGCAGCCCCCATGACCGGCGGCATGAGCTGGCCGTTGACGGACGAGCCGACCTCGACCGCGCCCGCCTTTTCGGCGGAGAAGCCGACCCGCTTCATCAGGGGGATGGTGAAGGTGCCGGTGGTGACGACGTTGGCGATCGACGAGCCGGAGATGACGCCGGTCATCGCCGAGGAGAGGACGGCCGCCTTGGCCGGCCCGCCCCGGAGGTGGCCCAACAGGGCGAAGCTGACCTTGATGAACCAGTTGCCGGCGCCGGCCTTGTCCAAGAGCGAGCCGAACAGCACGAACAGGAAGACGAAGGCGGCGGAGACGCCGAGGGCCGTGCCGAACACGCCCTCCGACTGCATCCAGAAATGCCAGAGCGCCCTGTTCAAGGACGCACCGCGCCACTGGATCGCTTCCGGCACCCAGGGCTGGTTGCCGAAGAAGACGTAGCCGAGGAAGACGAGGCCGACGATCACCAGCGGCAGCCCGAGCGTGCGATAGGTCGCGAGCAGCAGCACCGTGAGGCCGGTGGCGGAGACGACGAGGTCGGACGTGGTCGACAGGCCGGGCCGCCGGGCGATCTCGTCCCGGAAGACCAGGAGGTAAAGACAGCAGGCGACCGCCACCAAGGCCAGGACCCAGTCCGCCGCCGGCACCCGGTCGCGCGGGCTCGTGCGGAAGGCCGGGTAGGACATGAAGGCGAGGAACATCGCGAAGGCGAGGTGGATCGCCCGCACTTCGTCGATGTTGAAGATGACGTTGACGCCCAGGAGCTGGGTGAGCTGAAAGGGCAGGTTGGACGCCGTGTAGAGCTGGAAGAGCGACCAGATGGCGGCGACGACCGCCAACATCAGGCCGACGGCGCCGGACGGCGCGCGCGCCCCGGTGTCGACCGCGGTGACGAGGTCCTGGACGTTGCGGTCGGCCGTGCCGGCCGAGGCCTTGGCTGCGTCGGTCATCGAAAGCCTCGCCGACAAGGAGGGGACGGGCGGGCGCGAGGCCCGCCCGTTCCGCCGGTTACTCCATCAAGCCCATTTCGCGGTAGGCACGCTCGGCGCCGGCATGCAACGGCGCGGAGAGGCCGGCGGACACCATGTCCGCAGGCTCGAGGTGGCCGAGGGCCGGGTGCAGGCCGCGGAAGGTGTCGATGTTCTCCATCACCGCCTTGGCGACGACGTAGGCGACCTCGTCCGGCACGTCCGCCGAGCTGACGAAGGTGGCGCCCACGCCGAAGGTGGTCACGTCCTCGTCGTTGCCCCGATACATGCCGGCCGGCACCACGGCGACGCTGTAGTAGGGATGCTCTTCGAGCAGGCGGTCGACCTCCTCGCCCGTGACACTGACCAGCTTGGCGTCGCAGGTGGTGGTCACCTCCTGGATCAGGGCCGCCGGATGGCCCACGGTGTAGACGAAGGCATCGAAGCGGTTGTCGCAGAGGCCCGACGGCATCTCCGGGGCCGGCAACTCGGCGGCGAGCGCGAAGTCGGAAGCACTCATGCCGTAGGCCTCCATCGCCACCTCCATGGTCGCGCGGAAACCGGAGCCCGGGTTGCCGATGTTGACGCGCTTGCCCCTGAGGTCCTCGAAGCTCTCGATGCCGCTGTCGGCGCGGACGACGAGGGTGAAGGGCTCGGGGTGCATGGCGAAGACCGCGCGCAGCTCCTCGAACGGCCCCGCGTCCTCGAACTGCGAGGTGCCGTTGTAGCTATGGAACTGCCAGTCGGACTGGGCGATGGCGAACTCCAGCTCACCGCCGCGGATGGCGTTGAGGTTGAAGACCGAGCCGCCGGTGCTCTCGACCGAGCAGCGGATGCCGTGCTCGGCGCGGTCGCGGTTCACCATCCGACAGATGGCACCGCCCGCCGGATAGTAGACGCCGGTAAGGCCGCCCGTGCCGATCGAAATGAACTGCTGTTGCGCTTGGGCGCCATCGACGGCGAACAAGGCGCCGATGGCGGCGGCGCCGATCGTTGCGGCGCGGAACTTGGGTGTCATCCCTGTCTCCCATTCTCTGAGATACGGTAGGCTTAGGCTCGCAGCGCGGACGCGGCCGGTCAAGCTGCCTGCCGAACCGGCTTCACGCGGTGATGCCGAGATAGCGCCTGGGGTTGGTCTCGGCGATCAGCCGGAAGAGGTCGCCCTCGTGGAAGTCGGCGCGCAAGAGGGTCAACAGCGCCCGCTCGGTCTGCTTCTCCGGCTCGATCATGTAGTAGTCGGAGCCGAACAGCACCCGGTCGCGGATCGCCGGATCCCGCAGGAACTCCTTGAGCGGGGCGGCGCAGCGGTTGAACTCGAAGATGGTGTAGGAAATGTCGGTGTAGAGGTTCGGGTAGCGGCCGCTCTTGAACATGTCGAGGATGCGTTGGAGCCAGTTGCCGTCGAGCCGGGCGAGGTTGCCGATGGTCTTGGGGATCGACAGCCAGTCCCGCCAGTCGCCGAGCCCGCCCATGTGCGCGAGGCACACGCGGAGGGCGGGGAATTGCTCCAGCACCGGCCGGAAGCGGTGCGGGTCGGCCAGCGCCTGGGCCGCCTCCGGGCGCAGGTCGCGACTGCGGATGCCGCCGCGCGAGCAGTGCGACATGATCGGCAAGCCGAGCTCGACGCAGGCCGGATAGACCTCGGCGACCAGCCGGGCGTCCTGCGGATCGACCCCGAGCGGCGGGTAGATCTTCACGCCCCGAAAGCCCCGCTGCGCGTGCTCGCGGACATAGGCGCCGAGCCCGCCCGGATGCGCGCGGCGCGGGTCGACGGCCATGAAGGGGACGATGGCATCGCCGTGGCGGTCGCGGAGCCGCAGGAGACCGTCGTGCTGATCGGCCACGCTCTTCGCCGGCTCGCCGCCGCCCATGAACGCCATGTCGAGCGGCAGGCAGACGAAGCGGGTGCCCGCGGGATAGCTGCCGGCGAGGCGAGCGAAGACCTCTTCCTCGCTCGTCTCCAGGCCGACTTCGGCGAGCCGGGCGTAGCGCTCGAACAGATCGGAATCGCGATCCGGCAGGATGCTGCGCAGGAACGCCGGCAAGGCGCCGCGCTTGCGGGCGTTGGCCAGCAGAACGCCGGCCTTGGCACCGAGGAAGCGCGTCGGGACGTGCTCGAGGGTGAAGACGTGGACGTGGCAGTTGTGGATGGTGATTTCGCTCATCGTCCTTCCCCCCAGGCGCGAGCCAGCGCCGAGCAAGGCGCCCTCTCCCGTTCCCTTGGCAAGCCCGGCCTTGGTCGCGTCGATCAGTCGGCGACCGCCACTGGCCGCGCGACCTTGATCTCCGGACCGTGGCGCCAGAGCCACCAGAGCAGCACCAGCGCCGGCAGGGCGAACAGGGTGGAGGTGGCGAAGAACCAGACCCAGCCCACGGCGTCGGCGTAGAAGCCCGAACTCGGCACGATCACGAACTTACCGAAGAGCTGCATGAAGGACGTGAGCAGCGCGTACTGCACCGCCGTGTAGGCCACGTTGCAGAGCGCGGAGAGGAAGGCGACGAAGACTGCCGTGCCCATCCCGCCGGTGACGTTCTCGACGGCGATGGTGAGGACGAACATCGGCATCGACGGGCCGACGATAGCGAGCAGGGCGAACATCAAGTTGGAGGCGGCCATCAGGACGGCGCAGACCATCATGCTCGGCAGCAGCCCCAGCCGGTAGACGACGACGCCGCCGATGATGCCGCCGAGGATGGTCATCCACACCCCGAAGAACTGCGCCACGTCGGCGATCTGGGCGAGGGTGAAGCCGACGTCGACGTAGAACGGGTTGGCGAGCAGGGTGAGCAGCACGTCGCTCGCCTTGTAGACCGAGATGAGCACGAGGATGACGATGGCCGTGCGCGCCCCGTGCCGCTGGAAGAAGTCGCCGAACGGCTCGATGACCGCGCTCTGCAACCACGCCTTGAAGCCGCGGCCTTGCCCCGGTGCCCGGAAGCTGGAGCCCGGCGGTTCGGGGATGACGAGCACCGTGACGACGCCGACCAGCACGCAGGCGGCCATCACCGTATAGGCCCAGGACCAGCCGGCGGCATCGGCGAGGCGCAAGGCCCCCCAGGACGCGACGAACATGCCCATGCGGTAGCCGAGCACCACCATGCCGGCGCCGGCGCCGAGCTTGCTTTCGGGCAGGCTCTCCACCCGGTAGGCGTCGATGACGATGTCCTGGCTCGCCGAGAAGAAGGCGACCAGGAGCGCCGCCATGGCCACCGTGAAGAGGCTCGCGCGCGGATCGGTCTGCCCCAGGAGGTAGATCGACACGAGCAGGCCGGCTTGCGCCGCCAGCATCCAGCCCCGCCTGCGACCGAGCCACGTGGTCAGGGGCGGCAGGGGCAGGCGGTCCATGAACGGCGCCCAGACGAACTTGAAGGTGTAGGGCGCGAAGACGAAGGCGAAGAGACCGATCGCCGAGCGGCTGACCTCGGCCTCCCTGAGCCAGGTGCTGAGCGTACTGGCCACCAGCAGGAGCGGCAGACCCGAGGCGAAGCCGAGGAACAGGATGGCGATCACACGCCGGTCGGCATAGACCGCGAAGCCATCGCGCCAGCGCTGGAGCCAGGAGGGCTTGGCCGGGGCCGCCGTCTCCGGCAACGAGCTCAACCAGCGCTCCGCCTGAGTTCGACGATGTCGCCCGGCGCCAGCAACGCATCCGGCAGCACATCGCGGTCGGCACCGTGCCGGATGAGGCGGATGCTGCCGTTGGCGAGCGTCGCCGCGTCCGTGCCGGCGCGCTCGAGCGCGCCGGCGACGGTGATGCCCGGCACGAAGGCGTAGCTGCCGGGCCGCAGGACGTCACCGGAGACGAACACCGGGCGCTGGTCGACCGCGTCGACCGTGACCACCGGGTTGCGCAGGAAGCCGTCGGCATAGCCGGCAACGAGGTTCGTGCGAAGGTCGTCGACATCGTGGCCATAGGCGTCGACGCGCCCGAGCAGCGGCAGGTCGACATAGCCGTCGAGGTCGAGTTCGTAGGTGCCGGAAAGATCCGGCTGCTCGGCGACCTCCACCCGGATCCGATCGCCCGGTGCGAGGGTCGGCGTTGCGGCGGGCAGGGCGGGCTCGGCC
>JBJHBG010000089.1:0-20732 GCA_050485385.1 Geminicoccaceae bacterium
GCCCTGCTCGTCGCCATCATCGCCATCAACCTCGTCGGCGACCGGCTGCGCGACGTGTTGAATCCGAGGCTGCGTCGATGACGGAGGAGGTCGTCCGCGTCGAGGGCCTGAAGACGCATTTCTTCACCGACCAGGGCGTGGCGAAGGCGGTCGACGGCGTCGATCTCACGCTGCGGCGCGGCGAAATCATGGGGCTGGTCGGCGAGAGCGGCTCCGGCAAGTCGATCACCGGCTTTTCCCTCATGGGTCTGGTCGACCCGCCCGGCCGCATCGTCGAAGGCTCGATCCGCTTTCTGGGCGAGGAACTGGTGGGCCTGCCCGAAGAGCGGCTGCGGCAACTCCGGGGCTCGAAGATCGCCATGATCTTCCAGGACCCGATGATGACGCTCAACCCGGTGCTGCGCATCGATACCCAGATGATCGAGGCGGTGCTGGCGCACGACAAGTGCGGCGAGAAGGTGGCGCGGCAGCGTTGCATCCAGGCGCTGGCCACCGTCGGCATCCCGTCCGCCACCGAGCGCATCAAGGCCTATCCGCACCAGTTCTCGGGCGGTATGCGCCAGCGGGTCGCGATCGCCATCGCGCTGTTGCACGAGCCGGCCTTGATCGTCGCCGACGAGCCGACGACCGCCCTCGACGTCACCATCCAGGCGCAGATCCTGCACGAGATGCGCCGGCTCGCCCGCGCCACCGGCACCGCCCTCATCTGGATCACCCACGACCTCGCCGTCATCGCCGGTCTCGCCGACAAGGTGGCGGTCATGTACGGCGGCCGGATCGTCGAGGCGGGCACGGTGGCGGAGATCGTCGAGCGGCCGATGCACCCCTATACCAAGGGGCTGATCGACAGTGTGCCGAGCCACAATGCGCGCGGCGTGCCCTTGCGGCAGATCGCCGGCATGGCGCCCTCGCTCCTCGCCATGCCGGACGGCTGCTCGTTCCGTCCGCGTTGCTTCGCCGCGACGCACCGCTGCCTGGAGGCGCCGGAGAACCGCTCCATCGCCCAGGGCCGGCGCATCCGCTGCCACCACCCGTTGCTCCAGGACGTGCCCGCATGAGCCAGGACGTGATGGCCCTGGAGCGGGTCTCCAAGCGCTTCGTCAAGAAGATCGACTTCGCCGAGAAGATCGCCAACCTCGTCGGCGGCAACTACCGCGATCAGGTGGTGCACGCGGTCGACGAGGTGAGCTTCGCCATCCGCCAGGGCGAGGTCTTGGGCCTGGTCGGCGAGAGCGGCTGCGGCAAGTCCACCCTCGGCCGCATCGTCGCCGGCGTGCTGGAGGCCTCGGCCGGCACCGTCCGCTGGCACGGCAAGACCCAGGCCGACCTTCGGGGCAGCGAGCGAAGGCGGGCAGCCCTCGCCGTCCAGATGATCTTCCAGGACCCGTTCGCGAGCCTCAACCCGAGGCTCACCGTCGCCGAGATCGTCGGCGAAGCGCCCCTGGTCCACGGCCTCGTCTCGCGCCGGGAGCACGAGGCTTGGGTGGCGCGGACGCTGGAGCGGGTGGGGCTCGATCCGACCTACCGGGCGCGCTACCCGCACCAGTTCTCGGGCGGCCAGCGCCAGCGGATCGGCATCGCCCGCGCCCTTGCGGTGGAGCCCGAGTTCCTGGTCTGCGACGAGGCCATCGCTGCCCTCGACGTCTCGATCCAGGCGCAGGTCTTGAACCTGTTCATGAAGCTCAGGGACGAGTTGGGCCTGACCTACCTCTTCATCAGCCACGACCTCTCGGTGGTCGAGCACATCTCCGACCGCATCGTCATCATGTATCTCGGCCGCGTGGTCGAGATGGCGCCGACGGACGAGCTGTTCAAGGCACCCAACCACCCCTACACCCGGGCGCTTCTGGAAGAGGTGCCGCGCCTGGAGGCCAGGGCGCGCGACTACCAGCCGATCAAGGGCGAGATCCCCTCGCCGCTCGACCCACCGACCGGCTGCCACTTCCACCCCCGCTGTCCCTTCGCCATGCCCCGCTGCAGCGAGGAGCGGCCGGCGCTGAAGGAGGTCGCGCCCGGCCGCCGGTCGGCCTGTCACTTGAACGACTGACGCGCGGCGGTGAGGGCGTTACGGAGCTTGGCTGCCAGCTTGTCGCGCCGGTAGGGCTTCTTCAGGATCGGCAGGGCGCCGTTGCAGTCGACGCTGTCGGGCAGCGCGTCGGCGGTGTAGCCGGATGTGAGCAGGACCGGGAGATCGGGCCGTAGGCCCCGCGCTCGCTCGGCCAGTTCGCGGCCGTTCATGCCGCCCGGCATCACCACGTCGGTGAAGAGGAGATCGATCTCCCGCCGCTCGCCGAGGACACGCAGCGCGGCGGCTCCGTCGGCCGCCGACACCACGGTGTAGCCCAGGCTGCCCACCAGTTCGGCCACGTGGGCGCGGACCAGGGGGTCGTCCTCGACCAACAGGATCGTTTCGCCGCCGCCGGTGCCGACGGTCGCGCGGTCGTCGCTCCATGACTCCTCTGTCGGAACGACCGCGCGTGGCAGGTAGAGCCGCACCCGCGTGCCCCAGCCGGGCTCGGAATCGAGCACGACGTGGCCGCCGAGCTGGGTGACGTAGCCGTAGACCATCGAGAGGCCGAGCCCGCTGCCCTTGCCCGGCTCCTTGGTCGTGAAGAACGGCTCGAACACGCGCGGCAGGGTCTCGGCGTCGATGCCCTGGCCGTCGTCGGCGACGGCCAGCATCACGTAGTCGCCGGGCAAGAGGTCCGCGACGTCGGGGCCGATGGCGACGTTGCGCGTTTCGATCGCCAGGGTACCGCCGCTCGGCATGGCGTCGCGGGCATTGAGCGACAGGTTCAGCAGGGCACTTTCCAGTTGGGCCGCGTCGATCCGCGCGGGCCAGAGGTCGGCCGGCGTGTCGAGCCTGAGGACGACCTGTTCGCCGAGGGTGCGCTTCAGCATCGTGGCCATGCCGCGCAGGACGGCACCCACGTCGACCGGTCGCGCATCGAGCGGCTGACGGCGGGCGAAGGCCAGCAGGCTCTGCGTCAAGGAGGCACCGCGCTCGGCCGCCGTGCGCGACATGGCGACGAAGGGCAGGACGGGATCGTCCGGTGGCAGCAGTTCCTCCATCAACTCGGCATTGCCGAGGATCACCGTGAGCAGGTTGTTGAAGTCGTGGGCGACGCCGCCGGTGAGTTGGCCGATCGCCTCCAGCCGCTGCGACTGCAACAGGCGCTGCTCCATCGCTCGTTGTTCGGTGACGTCCAGATGCACGCCCGAGACCCATTCCGGTCGGCCGTCGGCGGTGCGTGTCGACACGCGGCCGCGGTCGAGCACCCAGACCCAATGGCCAGCGGCGTGACGCATGCGGACCTCGCATTCGTAGAAGTCCGTTGCCCCGGTGAAATGCTTGTCGATGTTGGCGTTGGAGAGTTCCAGGTCGTCCGGGTGGACGAAGCGGGTCCAGGTTTCGAGGGTGGTCGGCTCCAGCTCCGCCTTGGTGTGGCCGACGATCTCGGCCCAGCGGTCGTTGATCAGCAGCTCGTCGGTCTGGACGTTCCATTCCCAAGTGCCGACGCGCGCGCCGGTGATGATGTCGGCGAGACGCTGTTGCGCGCGCTTCAGGTCGGTGATGTCGGCGCGCATGCTGATGCGTCCACCGTCGGCCGTGGCGCGCTCGTAGACGCGCAGCCACCGTCCGTCGGCAAGATACTGCTCGAGCGAACTCTCGGGTTGTCGATGTGCCGCCATACGCTCGGCGAGCCAGGCCGCCTCACGGCCCACGGCATCGCGGTACTGGCCACGCGCGAGGCCGTAGCGCAGGATGTCCTCGAACCGTGCGCCGGGTATCATGGCCGGCGCCGTTTCCGGGTAGAAGTCCCGATAGCGCTGGTTGCAGAGCGCCAGGCGGTCGTCGGCATCGTAGTAGACGAGCGCGTCGGGCAGCACCTCGACGGCCTGCAACAGCCGCGTCCGCGCCTCGGTCGCTGCCGCCGTCGCCGCCGCCAGCGCCACCTCGTGCTCCTTGCGGGCGGTGACGTCGGTCTGCACGGCCACGAACCCGGTGGCCCTGCCGTCGGCGTCGCGGGTCGGTTGGATGTCGATATCCACCCAGTATTTGCGGCCGTCCTTGGTACGATTGAGCAGTTCCGCCCGCGCGGGCTTGCCCTGGCGCAGTGCGGCTCGGATGGCCGCCACCACCGTGGGATCGGTCTCCGGGCACTGGAGCAGCGCGCCCGGCCGCTCGCCCCTCACGTCGGCGAGCCGGTAGCCGGTGACGCGCTCGAAGGCGTCGTTGACCCATTCGATCCGCTGGTCCGCGTCGCAGACGATGACGAGATTGACCGTCCGCCGGGCGACCTCGCCTAGACGCTCCAACTCCTGCCGACGTGCCCGCTCCTCGGTCATGTCGCTGAAGGTTCCGTAGAGCCGCAGCGGCCGGCCGGCGCGGCGCTCGGTCGCGGCCGTTACCCGCACCCAGATGTGGCGGCCGGCCGCGGTGACGAAGGGAAGCTCCAGGTCGAGCGACCCTTCGCTCTCCATCAGGCGCTGGAGGGCCGGCTTGATGATCGTGCGCGCCGTGGCCGGATAGAACGTCAGCGTCTGCTCGACGGTGGGCCGAAAGGTTGCCGGATCGACCTCGTGGATGGCGAAGGTCATGGCCGACCAGTGCAGCTCTCGGGTGCCCAGGTCGATCTCCCAGGTGCCCATCCGAGCCTGGTGCTCGATCTCCGCGATCTGCGTGGCGAGGCGTCGGGCCGCGGTCACGTCGACCGCGACGCCATGGCGTAGCCCGTCGGCGTCGGTCCAGCGCTCCCGCCATTCGATCAGACGGTATTGCCCGTCGTTGGCGCGATAGCGACAGGTGGCGCCTGGCTCCGACGCGGCCCGGCGTCCGGGCTCGGCCAAATCGTCGGGGTGCAGGAAGGCGTCGGCGGGAGCCGCCAGCAACTCGGCCTTGGACCAACCGAGCACGCGCGTCCAGGCGTGGTTCACCTCGACGAAGCGGCCCTCCCCGTCGACGATGGAGAAGAGATCGGTAGCGCAATCGAAGAAGCCCGCTCGCCGAAGGTCCACTCGCTCGCGCATCGGGGAATCCAAGATGCTTCTCCATCACCCGTGGGGTGAATGGCGAATGTGATCTTGCTCCTACGGTGAATCAAGCAAAAGCGGACGGCAGACCCGGCCACACACTACCGGCGGTTGGGGAGCGACGTGGCGGGATCTCAGGAGAGGGTTCGGCCGCTCAGGATCGAGTAGGCGCCGTCGCCGATGACGACGTGCTCCACGAGGTCCATGTCGAGTGCTTGGAGGGTGCGCTGGAGGGAGTCGGTCGTCGCCAGATCGGCGGCGGAGGGGGTGAGGTTGCCCGAGGGGTGATTGTGGGCGAGCACGACGGCCGAGGCGCGGTGGGCCAGCGCCCGTTCGACGACGTGACGCACGGTCACCGGGCAATGGTCGACGCCGCCTTGGGCTACGACTTCCACCGCGATCAGGCCGAAATCCGCATCGAGGAACAGCGCCAGGGCCGCTTCCTCGGTGCGGTGCCGCAACTCGTCGGCGAGGAAATCGACCAAGGCCTCGGGGGACTCGATCCTGATCCGCTTCGGCAGTCGCTCGCGGACGGCCGTGCGATGCACCGCGAGGACGGCGCCGATGACGGCGACGGCGGCGGTCGGCAACGCGAAGCGGGCCTGCAATTCGTCCGGCGCCGCTCGAAGCACCGCCGCCAGGCTGCCGAAATGGGCGAGGAGCCGCTCCGCCACCTCGCCGGGGGCACCGAGACCGGCAAAGGCGAGAACGGAGCCCAGCACCCGGGCCGGGGCTGCGGTGTCGACGCCCAGCGCGACCGACCCCACGGTGGCGTTGTGGGTGACGTTCGTGAAGGCGTCGAGCGGTTGAACGGTCATGGCAAGGCCCCGCACGCCAACGCCAGCGACGTCGACGACCGTGAAGCGAACATTCGGTGGAAGGCGGTGGCGGCGCGCGCCGCGACGGGGACCCGTCAGCGGGGCGCGGGCGGCGCGGCCGTGCGGTCGTGGTGGTCGCGAGCGAAGCGCGGCGGCAACTTGGCGATCGTCGAAGGCCGGGGCGAACGGCGAACCGTGCTTGCCGTGCAGAGCGGTGCGGAGCTTCGCGCCATCGACCTCGTCCCTCGATCCGTGCCGGGTTTCATGTCCCGTTGAGCAACCTTAGGATGATATTAAGGGGTGTGAATTGCACGTCAGGTTTTGTTAGGAACCGTCGAACCGCCGCGCGTGCAGCCGACACAACCTCACGTTGTTGCAACCTAAGGTGCTTCGGTCACCGAGGCGCCGACGATGGCGGGGGACGGCCCGGCTGTCCCCCGCGACGCGACGGCTCAATTGGTGCGTGCCGCCTGGATCGTCTCCTGGAACAGCTCGACCAGGTCGGCGCCGACGCGCCCGGCCCATTCGTCGAAGGCGGGCTTGGTGGCGTCGCGGAACGCCTGCAATTCGGCCTCGCTCGGCTCGTAGACCTCCATGCCCTGGCTGGTCAGGTAGTCGATGCCGGTGGCGGTCTGCGCGCGCGAACGCTCCACCTGATAGGCCATCGCCTCCGCCGCAGCCTCCTGCATCGCCGTCTGCATGTCGGCGTCCCAGCTGTCCCAGAGCTGCTGCGCGACGCCGAGGAACAGGGGATCGTAGGAGTAGTGCCAGGTGGTGAGGTGACGCTGCACCTCGTAGACGCGCGCCGGCACGATCACCGCACCGATCGGGTTCTCCTGGCCGTCGACCACGCCCTGTTGGAGCGCCGAGAACGTCTCGGTCCACTGCATCTGCTGCGGGTTGGCCCCGAGCGCGTTCATGACATCGATGTACATCGGTCCGGCGACGCGCATGTTCAGCCCGCGCATGTCCTCGGGCGTGCGGATCGGGCGCACGTTGTTGGTCACCTCGCGAAAGCCGTTTTCGCCCCAGGCGAGAACCACGATCCCATGCTCGGCGAGGATCTCGGCCATGCGCTCGCCTGGCTCGCCCTGGAGCGTGGCGTCGACGTCGTCGTAGGAGGCGTAGAGATAGGGCAGCGAGAACACCGCCATCCGCGGCTCCAGCGGCGTCACGTTGATCGCCGAGGTGACGACGAAGTCGATCGAGCCGCGGCCGACCATCTCGGCCTGGCGCATCTGGTCGCCGCCGGTGAGCTGCGCGTTGGGAAACACGCGCACGTCGTGGGTGCCGCCGGTCTTCTCCGCCACCAGTTCGCCGAAGCGCACGGCACCCTCGTGCCAGGTCGAGGTGTCGCCGGTGTTGTGGCTGAGACGGAAGGTGGTGGCCTCCGCGGCGGTCGCGAGACCCACCGCCAAGGCGGTAGCGGCGAGGAGGATTTTGACGGTCATGATGGGTCGTTCTCCCTGTGCGTGGGGTGCCCCGCGGGGCTGGGGTTCGTGATTGGCCATACGCCGGCGGAAGATCGAAGCGGAGCGCCCGAAAGGCAAGCCTCAGCGGAACCAGTCGCCGAGCTGGGCAATGACCGGGAAGGCGGCGAGCAGGGCGAGGCCGAGCAGGCTCACCGCGAGGAAGGGGACGGCGGCGAACGCAATGCGCTCGATCGACAGCCGGGTGATGTTCGCCGCGACGAACAGGTTGATGCCGACCGGCGGCGTGAACAGGCCGATGGCGAGGCTCACCATCAAGACCACGCCGAACCAGGTCGGGTCCCACCCGAGCGCCCGCACCACCGGCAGGAAAATCGGCAGCGTGATGAACATGATGGTGATGGCGTCCATGAACATGCCGGTCACCAGCAGGATGGCCATCATCGCGGCGAGGATCACCCAGGGGTTCTCGCTGAGGGCCAAGAGAGCGCCCGAATACTGGCCGACCAGATCGTCCACCGTGACCACCCAGCCGAACAGGCTGGCGAAGGCGACGACCAGCATGACGGCGGCCGACGCCGCGCTCGCCTCGCTCAGCGCCTTGAACAGCACCGTCGGCGTCAACGTGCGGTAGATCAGGGCGCCGACGAAGAGGGCGTAGACGGTAGCGACGATAGCGGCCTCGGTCGGCGTGAACACGCCGGTATAGATGCCGCCGAGAATCAGGACCGGCGTCAACAGGCCCCAGAAGGCATCCAGGAACGAGCGCCAGAGGCGCACAGCGTAGGGCCGGTCGGCATAGGGCTCGGGCAGCAGGTCTTGCAGGGTCGGGTGCTCGCTGCGGGCGATGCCGCGTCTGGCGAAGGGCAGGGCCAGCAGCATCAACAGGCCCATCATCACGCCCGGCACGATGGCGGCGAGGAACAGGCCCGAGATCGAGGTCTCGGCGATCACCCCGTAGATGACGAGGCCGATCGAGGGCGGAATGACGATGGAGAGCGCGGCGCCGGTGCAGACCAGGGCGGCGGCGAAGGCCGGGCGGTAGCCGTCGTCGGTCATGCCCTTGACGATCAGCGGGCCGATGGCGGCGACCGAGGCCGGCCCCGAGCCGCTCACCGAGCCCCAAAAGAGGCAGACGACCGTCCCGACCACGCCCATGCCCCCGGGCAGAGCGCCCATGGCTACTCGGAAGAAGTCGAGCATCCGCTTGGCCATGCCGACCGCGCCCATGAGGATGCCGGCGAGGATGAAGAAGGGAATGGCCAGCAGCGAGAACCGCGTCACGCTGGCGGCCACGAGGTCGCCCACGAAGTCGAGCCCGAAGCCGAGCTGCCACATGGCGAACAGGGCGGCGAGGCCGAGGGCGAAGGCGACCGGCACGCGCAGGAAGAGCAGCACGAAGAAGGCGATCACCATCTCGGTGCCGACGCCGAGACCCAAGAGCGTGTCACCCATCGGCGCGCACGCCCGTCCGCCAGAGGGCTTGGCCGTCCACCACCGCGCGCTCGACGTAGCGCACGAGGACGAGGAGAAAGCCCACCGGCAGGCCGACGGTGTAGTACCAGCCCGGCAGGAACAGCGCGTAGCTCCGCACGCCGCTCGCCATCTGCCGTTGCACCAGTTCCGCCGTGTGCCAGGCGGCGAGGAGCAGCAGCAGCACGCCCAGCGCGGTCGCCACGGCATGCACCACGAGTTGGGCGCGGACCGGCAGGATCTGGTCGATCAGCGTCACGGAGAGGTGCTGCGCCCGCTTGGCGGCGATGGCGGCGCCCAGAAGGGTGAGGATCAAGAGGCCGTTCACGAGGAGCTCTTCGGTGGCGGCGAGCGAGCGGTTGGTCAGGTAGCGCACGGTGACGTTGGCGAAGCCGAGCCCGGTCATCGCCAGGAACACGGCAGCACTCAGGATCTCCTCCAGGTTCCGCACCGCCGTGCGCACCACACCTCGTCTCCCCATGGCGTCTCGTTCGTGCTCGGGCGCTGCACGCTTACGCGCCACGGGTGAGCGCTGGCAAGGGTGCCGGCAAGCGGGCGCCGCGCGCGCCGAGGCTTTGCCACACGCGCTCCGGCGTCAGCGGCCGGTCCACTTGCGCCACGCCGAGCGCGTCGTGGATGGCGTTCAGCAGGCAGGCGACGGCGCCGATGGAGCTGAGCTCGCCCACACCCTTGGCGCCGAGCAGCGCGTTGGGGCTCGGCGTCGGCCGGAAGCGCAGGTCGAACGCCGGCACGTCGATCGCCCTTGGCAGCACGTAGTCCATGAACGAGCCCGTCAGGAGCTGGCCGTTCGCGTCGTAGACCAGCGCCTCGCCCAGCACCTCGCCGATGGACTGGGCGATGCCGCCATGGCCTTGACCCAAGGCACCCGCCTCGTCGTAGACGCGGCCGAGGTCGTCGATCCCGGTCCAGCGCACGACGGCGACCGCCCCCGTCGCGGGATCGACCTCCACCTCCACGGCGTAGCCGCCATTGGGAAAGGTCGTATGCACCCCTTCGAAGTCGAGTTGGGCCATGCAGGCCGGCGCGTCGTCGGCCGCGCCGGCGGCGAGGTCCCAGAGCGTGACCCAGCGGTCGGTGCCGCGGATGGTGAACGTGCCGGCCGCATAGTCGAGGTCGACGGGGGCGGCCTCGAGCACATGGGCAGCGCGCTCGCGGGCGCGCTCCAGCATGGCGAGCGACGTGCGGTGCACGGTGTTCGCGGCAATCGGCAACAGGTTCGAGCCACCGGTGCCGCCGCCCGTCGCCAGCCAGTCGCTGTCGCCCTGCTCGACGCGGATGCGCACAGGCTCGAGGCCGAGCGCTTCGGCCGCGACCTGGGCCAGCACCCGGCGATGGCCCTGCCCGGAGTCCTGTGTGCCCGTGCGCACCCGGACGGTGCCGTCGCCGAGCGCCCGCACCTCGCTCCGCTCGGCGGTGGAGCCGCCGGTGGCGTGCAGGTGGAAGGTGATGCCCAGGCCGCGCAGCCGCTCGCGTGCCGCACTGGCTTCGCGACGGGCGGCGAAGCCTGCCACGTCAGCCGCCCGCTCCAGCGCATCCGCCAGCGCCGGAAAGTCGCCGCCGTCCAGGGTCTCGCCCATTGCCGTGGCATGGGGCAGGTCGGTGGGGCGGACGAGGTTGCGGCGGCGAAGGTCCAGCCGGTCGATGCCGAGCCTGGTTGCCGCCACGTCGATCAGCCGCTCCAGCGTCGCCACCGTCTCCGGTTTGCCGGCGCCGCGATAGGCGTCGGTCGGCGTCGCGTTGGTGAAGACGGCGCGCACCCGGTAGTGCAGGCCGGGAATGCGGTAGGTGTGGCCGAAGACGCGCACGGCCCCGGTGGTGACGATGGAGGGGGCGGCGGCGTTGAGGAACGCCCCCATGTCGGCCAGGGCGTCGATGCGAAAGGCGAGAAAGCGGCCCTCGGCATCGAGGGCGAGGGCCGCACGGTCGACCCTGGCGCGGCCGGGCGCGTCGCCGGTGAAGCTCTCGCTGCGCGAGGCCACCCACTTCACCGGCCGGCCCAGCGTGCGCGCCGCGTGCAGCACCAGTACCTGTTCCGGATAGGGCCAGATCTTGACGGCGAAGCTGCCGCCGACGTCGTCGGTGACGACGCGGAGGTCCGTCTTGGCGAGGCCCAGACAATCGGCCATCGCACTCCTCAGCGCCACCACGCCCTGGCTCGGCGTCCAGAGGGTGAGGCGGCCCGCCGCGTCGACGGCACCGATGGCGCCGCGCGGCTCCAAGGGTGCGGGGGCGACGCGCGGGTGGCGGACCGTCAGCTCGACCACGTGCGCGGCCTCGGCGAAGGCACGCTCCACCACGTCCGCATTCCCCTTGGCCCAGCGAAAGGACGTGTTGTCGGGTGCGTCCGCCCAGATCAGGGGCGCGTCGGCTGCGGCGGCGCGCTCCACGTCGACGACCGCCGGCAGGGGCTCGAGGTCCAGCTCGATCGCCTCCAGGGCGTCGAGCGCTACCGCTTCGGTCCGCGCCACGACGGCGGCTAGCGGCTGGCCGACGAAGACGACCCGCCCTTCGGCCAGCACCGGCCGACGCGGCTCGATCATCGGCCGGCCGTCCTCGCCGGTCACGGACGCGCGGCAGGCGAGCGGGCCGATGCCGGCAGCGGTGAGGTTGGCCGCGGTCACCACGAGCTCGACGCCGGGCAGGGCGCGGGCGGCTTCGGTGTCCAGCCGGCGTATGCGCGCATGGGCGGCGGGGCTGCGCAGCACCACGAGCCGCAAGCCGTCCGCCGGCGCCCGGTCGTCGAGAAAGCGGCCGTGACCGCGAAGGAGCCTGGTGTCGTCGAGGGGGATCGTGGGCATGTGGCGTCGAACCGTCCGGCAAGTCGAGGCGCATCGATGCCCCCCGGTGTGGCGCATTCGCCCGCCGCTGCCAAATGCGGCGACGCGCCTCAGCCGGTGGCCGCGGTGAGCGGGGCCGGCAGCGGCACGCCGAGCGATGCAGCCACGCCCTCCAGCCCGCGCACGATGCCGCCGTCGAGCCGGATGCCTTCCGCGAGTTGCGCGGCCCGCCGCGCTCGGGCACCGTCGCCCGGCAGGCGCACCGGAGCGGCGCCGGGCCGTACCCGCGACGCCCGGCAGGCGGCCGCGAGCGCGTCGGTCTCGGCGAAAAAGGCGGCTCGGTCGCCGAAGGCTTCGGGGTCGAGTACCTGGAGAAGGAAGCCCTGGCACTTCTCGCCCGCCACGCGGCCCCAGCCGGGAACGGCGAGCGCCATGGTGGCGACGAGCAGGCCGAGCGCGTAGCCCTTGTGCCCGTGGGCGAGCCCGCCGAGCGGCAGGATCGTTCCCGGCGGCTCCTGCACCAACGCTCGGGGATCGTCGGTGGCATTGCCGGCGGCGTCGAGGAGCATCGGCGCGGGCAGCCTGCGGCCCTCCTCGCGGGCGCGCTTGACGAGGGCGTTGCTGGCGAGCGAGGTCGTGGTGTCGATCAGGATCGGCGTGGTGCTCGTAGGGATTCCGGCGGCGACGGGCTCGCTCGTCAGCACCGGGTCGAGCCCGCCGAAGGGAGCGACGGAACGCACCTGGGCGTCGGTCGCCCAGACGAGCGCCAGAAGGCCCCGCTCGGTCGCATCCTCCAGGTAGACTTGAAGCGCGCCGACATGCCCGCTGCGGCGCACGGCGACGGTGGCCGTGCCGTGGATCGGCGCCCGCTCGACGGCGGTGGCCATGGCACGCGCCAGCACCCAATGACCGGGCAGCAGCCGGGCGTCCCAACTCACAGCAGCACCTCGATCCGCCAGCACGGTCGGCAGGCCGTCGCCGACGATGATGCCCGCCCCGAGTTCCTGGACGTAGCGCGGTAGCAATGCCAGCCCGTGCGTGTCGTGGCCCATGAGGTCGGCCGCGACGATCCGCATCGCCGTAACCTCGGCGATAGGGGCCGCGACGCCGGCACGCTCGAGGCAGGCGGCGGCGAAGTCCACCAGCGCTCGATGCGCGAACCGCCTCGTTGCCGTCGTCACGGTTGCAGCACCTTGCCGCGTCGCGCCCGCACGGCGGACCATGCCGGCAGCAGAAGGAAGAGCACGGCCAGGAGCAGAAAGCCGAGTGCGATGGGCCGCTGCACGAAGATCAAGGGATCGCCGCCCGAAAGGATCAGGCTCTGCGACATGGAATCCTCGATCAGCGAACTGAGGATGAGGCCGAGCACGATGGGCGCCGGGGGAAAGCCGAAGCGCAGCCCGGCAAGGGCGACGAGACCGAAGCCGACACCGATCAGCATGTTGGTCTGGGTCGCGGCGATGGCGAAGAGCCCGGCGAGCGAGAAGCCCGCGATGATCGGGATCAGCAACGAATCCCGCATCGTCGCCAACGGCACCGCCACCATCGAGCCGACCCAGCCGATCGGCAGGAACAGGAAGTTCATGAGGAACGTCGTGACGAAGATCACGTAGATGATGTCGGGGTGGTCGCGGAACAGCAGCGGCCCGATGGGCAGGCCGTGGATGATGAAGGCACCGATCATCACCGCCGTGAACTGATCGCCTGGGATGCCGAGGGTGATGGTCGGGATGAGCGCCCCGCCGGGTGTCGCGTTGTTGGCGGATTCGGCGGCGATCACCCCCTCGGGAGCGCCCTTGCCGAAGCGCTCGGGCTCACGGGCGGCCCGCTTTTCGATGTTGTAGGCCGTGAACGCGGCGATGTTGCCGCCGGCCCCCGGCAGAAAGCCCACGAAGGTGCCGATCAGCGAGCCGCGGGCGAGCGTCGGCGTGGCGCGGAGGACGGCGCGGGCGGAGGGCAGCCGCATCCGCTGCGCCGTGATCGAGGCGGTTCGGGCGGCAAGGTCGGCGTGCGGATCGGCGATGGCCTGGAACACTTTCACCAGCGCGAACAGGCCCACCACGGCCGGCAGCAGCGGCGTGCCGCCGATCAGCTCCGGCACGCCGAAGTCGAACCGGTAATTGCCGAAGAGATCGATGCCGATGGTGCCGAGCAGGAGCCCGAACAGGCCGGCAAGCGCGCCCTTCGCGATGTCGTGGCTGATCGAGATGACCGCGGTCATGCCGAAGACGGTGAGCGCGAACATCTCGGGCGGGCCGAAGCGGAGTGCCACCTTGGCGAGCTGCACCGCCGCGACCATCAGGATGATGGCGCTGATGGTGCCGCCGATGATCGAGGCGACGGTCGCCCAGCCGATCGCCTCGCCGCCCTTGCCCTGGCGGAACATCGGATGGCCGTCGAAGGTGGTGGCGACGGAGCCCGGCGCGCCGGGGATGTTCAAGGTGATGGCGGTCAGCATGCCGCCGTAGAGCCCGCCGCCCATCAGGCCGATCATCAAGACGAACGCGATGCTCGCCGGCAGCGAGTAGGTGAGTGGCAGGAGCAGGGCCAGGGCGAGCGTGCTGGTCAGCCCCGGAATGGCACTGAAGACCGAGCCGAGGATCACGCCGGTTGCGAGCGCGGCGAGGGTGGCCGGCTCGGTGAAGAGGAGGAGTGCCGCGAGGATCGCGTCGGGCATCGGCCGGCGGTTCCCTAGAAGAGAAGGCCCTCGTCGGGCAGGGGCACGTCGAGCAGGCGCAAAAGGCCGTAGACCCCGGCGGTGGTCAGGGCGGGGATCAGAAGGCTGTCGACCGGCCGCGGCCGGTCGGGCTGGAGCAGAAGTGCGTAGGCGACCAAGAGCAGGAACGTCGCGACGATCAGCCCGAGGCGGGGAAATCCCAGGACGTAGACGATGGTCAGGCCGATCCCCAAGGCGCCGCGCAGGCTGAGGATCCTCGGCGGCGCCTCGGCGTCGCTCCGGTCGCCGCGCAGGACGAGCCAGCCGGCGAAGACGACGATGAGGCCGCCGAGGATCGTGGGAAAGCTGCCGGAGCCGACGCTCATGCCCCGCATCGGCGGCGGCAGGTCACCGGCGGCCAGGAGGACCAGCCCGCCGAAGACGGCGAGCAGCAGCCCGACGATGCGGTCGGTCATGAGGGCTTCCGTGAAGCTGGGGTCGGCCCCCCGGGGCGCCGCGAGGCCGGCCGGGTCGATGGCTACATGTCGAGCCGGGCAAGGGCCTCGGAGATGACCGGCATCATCGCGTCGAACATCGCCTGCGTGTCCTCGCCCGACATGTACGAGGGGGCGACGTTGGCCTGGCTCGACCACGTCTGGAACGCGTCGGAATGCCAAGCCGCGTCGAACCGCTCGCGCAGGAAGGCGACGACGTCGTCGGGCGTGCCCACGGGCGCGCCGAGCGAGCGGAAGCTGGAGAGGACGATGTCCATGCCCTCCTCGATGGCCGTCGGCACGTCGGGCATGTCCGGGTGGCGCTCGCTCGCGAACTGGACGAGCACCCGGATGTCCGGCCGCCCCTTGGCCTCGGGCACGTCGGTGAAGGTGGCGTCGACGTTGCCGCCGAGCAGCGCCGCGATGCTCGGCGCGCCGCCCTGGAAGGGCACGGCGCGCAGTTCCACCTCCTTCGCCTGCTCGATGCCGACCGCGGCGAGGTGATGGATGCCGCCGAGCCCGCCCATGGCGACGGTCACCGGCTCGTCACGGTCCCGCGCCAGGGCGATGAAGTCGTCGAAGGTCTCGATCGGCGAGTCGGCCGCCACGGCGAACACTTGCGGATATTGCGAGATGGTGACCAGCGGCACGAAGTCCTGGTAGTCGGCGGGGCCGTTCTTGGCGGTGATCGCCAAGAGGTCGTAGGTGAGTGCCACGAGGTTGTAGCCGTCGGCACGCGCGCGTGCCGCTTCGCCCCAGCCGACGGCCCCGCTGCCACCGGTCACGTTGGTGACGTTGAAGCTGGTCCCGACGTGCGCTTCGGCAACGTCGAGAAAGCCGCGGATGGTGACGTCGGTGCCGCCGCCGGCGCCCCAGGGCACGATCACGCGGATCGACCGGTCCGGATAGTCGGCGGTCGCGGGGGCCGCGAGACCGAGGGTGAGGACTGCGGCCGCAAGGCCAAGATGGCGCAACATGGGGTTCCTCCCTGGTAGGGGCGCGCCGATCCGGCGCGCGGACGGCTCGGCGGTCAGCGCACCGGCTCGGCGACGGCGCGCTCGAGGGCCGTGAGCTGCTCGACCATCGGCGCCAGGGTGGCGCGGGTGGCCGCGTCGACGTTGGCGAGCATCGGCGCGAGGGGGCCCATGTCGGCGATGCCGGCGAGGGTCACGGCGTCGTGCAGGATCGCCGTCGGCCCCTTGGCGCGACGCACGCGGTCGATGGGCATGAAGGGCTCGCGCAACGAGGCGGCGCGCGCACGGTCGCCCGCGACCGCTGCTTCGAGCATTCGGGAAACCGCACGGGGCGCGATGCAGACGGTGCCCGACGTGAAGGTCCGCAGCCCGAACTCGAACATGTGGACCAGGGCCGGTGCCTCGCCGTCGCCGGAGACGATCCGCGTCGGCCCAGCCTCCGCCAACAGGGCGGCGAGGAACGGGTCGCTGCCGGTGGTCGGCGCCTCGATCGCGTACTTGACGAGGCAGACCACGCCGTCGTCGAGCAGCCGGGCGATGGCGGTCGGCGGCAGATAGGCCGCATTACGGAGATAGAGCGTCGCCGGGTTGCCGAAAGCGTCGACGAAGCTTCGGATGGCCCGCTCGACGCCGCTCGGCACGACGAAGCGGTCCTGCGGCAGGATCATTGCGGTTGGGCAGCCATAGCGGCGCAAGAGGGGGGCGTGGTCCTGGAGTTTGCCCCAGTCGGGACCGGCGCCGGGGATGACCAGCGCGCCTTCGGCCGCGAGCGGCATCACCGCGTCGAGCATCGCCTCGTACTCGCCGAGGCTCAGGTGATAGACGTTCGCGTTGCCGCCGTAGAGCAGCGTCGGGATGCCGGCCTGGAGGAGAAAGCGGCCGAGCCGCCGGTTGGCCGCCGCGTCGATGGCGAGGTCGGCGCGCCGCGCCAGCGGCGGCACGGCAATGACGCCCGCGAGCAGTCGTTCGATATCCCGAGGCGTCATGGCGTATCCCGCGGCGGTCGATCACCGATGCGGCAGGATGGCCGGCTTGTTTAATATGTCAATAGCTGTAAGACAGAAAATGACTGCAAAGCGAACCCGAAACCTCGGAGACGGGCCGTGAACGCACGAGTCGGGAGCATCGCCGGTGGCTCGTCCCAGCCGGAGCGGCCGCTTGCGGACTACGTCTACCGGCAGCTTCTGCGCGACATCATGGCCGGCACCTATCCGCCGGGCAGCCGGCTGCCGGCCGAGGGCGAACTCGCACGGACGCTCGGCGCCTCGCGTCCGGTGATCCGCGAAGCGCTCCTGCGCCTGCGCAACGAAGAGATCGTCTATTCGCGCAAGGGGTCCGGCACCTACGTGCTGAGCCAGCCCGAAGCCACCACCGGCCTGCCGCCGCCGGTGGCGAGCATCGCCGATATCCGCCACTGCTTCGAGTTTCGCTTGAGCGTCGAGGGCGACGGCGCCTACTTCGCCGCGGCTCGTGCCAGCGACGCGGATCTGGCGGCGATCGAGCGCGCGCTCGCCGCGTTCGATGCCGCCATGCCCACGGGCGCACCGGCGATCGCCGAGGACTTCGACTTCCACCTCGCCGTCGCGCGGGCGTCCGGCAACCCGTTCTTCGTCAACGCCATCCAGGCCCTGGTGCAGCAGGTCCGCTTCGGCATGAATCTGTCAGGCAGCTTGGCGCGGCAGCGGTCGGACGACCGCCTGCAACTCATCCGCGCAGAGCACGTGCGGGTATTCGAGGCGATCCGCGCCCGCACGCCGGAGGCGGCCCGCACGGCATTGCGCGGCCACGTCGCCAACACCTGGCGCCGCATCTTCGGCAGCGACGACCTCGCCCTGCATCAGCCGGGCGCCTCGCCGCGCTAGCGCGCGCCGGGCAGCAACCCTTGCCCGGACGGGCATTCCTGTCCCATGCTGCGGCCTTCGCAAGGGAGAACCATCGCCATGCGCGCCAACGACCTCCACGTCCTCGACCTCGCCCATCTGGTCCATCAGCAGACCGACCTCGGAGCGCACGCTGCCGAGGGGGCGATTCTGATCGAACGCGGCGAGGGCTGCCGCGTGTGGGACACCGAGGGCCGCGAGTACATCGAGGCGATGGCCGGGCTCTGGTGCGCGAGCCTCGGCTTCAGCGAGAAGCGGCTGGCCGACGCCGCCTACAAGCAGCTGTTGGAGCTGCCCTACTACCATACCTTCTTCCAGAAGGGGCATCCGCCCAGCGTGCGCTTGGCCGAACGGCTGACCTCGCTGGCGCCGGAGGGGCTGGACTACGCCCTCTTCCAGTGCAGCGGCTCCGAGGCCAACGACGCCGCCATCAAGCTCCTTTGGTACTACAACAACGTCACCGGCCGCCCCCTGAAGAAGAAGCTGATCGGCCGCATCCGGGGCTATCACGGCAACACGGTCGCGACCGCCTCGCTCAGCGGCCAGCCGCACATGCAGGCCGACTTCGACCTGCCCTATGGCGACCGCTTCCTCCACCTCTCCAACCCGAACTACTACCGCTTCCACCACGACGGCGAGAGCGAGCAGGACTTCAGCCGGCGGATGGCCGACGAGTTGGAGGCGTTGATCGAGCGCGAGGGGGCCGACACCATCTGCGCCATGTTCGCCGAGCCGGTCCAGGGCGGGGGCGGGGCGATCACGCCGCCCGAGGGCTATTTCGATCTCATCCAGCCGATCCTGAAGCGAAACGACATCATGCTGGTGGTCGACGAGGTGATCTGCGGCTTCGGCCGCACCGGCAACTTCTGGGGGGCGGAGACCTACGGCCTCGAGCCCGACATCCTCACCTGCGCCAAGCAGCTCTCCTCGGCCTACCAGCCGATCTCGGCAACCTTGATCTCCAAGCCGATCCACGACGCCCTGCTCGAAGGCAGCCGGCGCAACGGCAGCTTCGGCCACGGCTTCACCTACGGCGCGCACCCGGTCGCCTGCGCCGTCGCCCTCGAGACGCTCGCCATCTACGAGGAGCGCGACATGGTCGGCCACGTGCAGCAGGTGAGCGTCACCTTCCTCGCCGGGCTGGAGGCCGTGCGCGACCACCCGCTGGTCGGCGACGTGCGCGGCGTCGGCCTCATCGCCGGCGTCGAGGTCGTCGCCGACAAGACGACGCGCGAGCCCTTCCAACCCGCGGCCGGCGCCGGCCTCACGGTACAGAAGGCGTGCGAGGACGAGGGCCTGATCGTCCGCGCCATCGGCGACCGCATCGCCTTCACCCCGCCGCTCGTCATCACCGAGAGCGAGGCGAAGGAGCTCTGCGCCCGCTTCACCCGCGCCCTCGACCGCGCCTGGGAACGCCTCCGCCCGCAGGCCCACGCGGCGGAGTAGCCGGCTTCGAGCGGCAGGCAGGGCGAACCAGGGGGCCGTTGGCCCCTGGACCCCCGGCCGACCGATGCCGGCGGCCCACCCACCCAAGGCGCAGGCGAGTTGCACCAGGGCGAGGCGAAAGGTCGGCTCGTGGGCATGGGCGGAATCGGCCTGAAGCGGGCTTCCGTGACGGTCATGATCGTGCGCGATGTAGCGCCGTAAGCTGACGCGCTCCGACAGTGCCGCGAATAACAGCCTGAGTTTGCCGAAGTCCTACCTGCCCAAGCGCTCGCGACGTCGGATTCCGGTGCCATAGATGACAACGTCTGCCCCCCGCTCGGTGATGCCGGGATGCGAGAAGCGGACGCCGACGGCGCCATCATAGCCTTGCCGAAGAAGCTCAGCCCGAAACTTTGCTTGTGCGCTCGCCAAAGTTTCTTCCAAAAGGATTGTGTAGCGCTGCAGGTCGCCACCGACTAAATTCCGCCATGCCTCGCGTATATCGCGGAAAACATTGGTGGCCCTAACATGTCCGACAACGACAAGTTCGCCGAGTTCTGCGTCGGCGGGTAGGTCCATCGTCGTACGAAGATGAATATCGCGTTCACTTTTCATGTCCCTTCCGCCTTCTTTCTTCGAAATGGCGCGATGATCATTTTTGCCAACCATCTGATCTTTCGCTGCAGCCAATAGAATAAGAATAAAAATAAGAAAAAAGGAACAAGAAAAAACACCCAAACCCCTGGGTAAAGCCCTGAGACCACTGACAGATTGATCTGACCTGTCAACGCCGCCCACAAGCCGAAGAACAGATTCGCCGCTCCGGGCTGTTGCACGAAAGAAAGGGCCAAGCGTGGATCGCGGCTGTCGATCACAGCTGTGGCGAGGCCGCGATTATGGAGCAGTTGCCGGCCTCTGCCAGGGCCGAGCACGGTTGCGACGATCTCCCCTCGGAGTTCCATGTCTGAGTTGGGTGCATCGCGCAGAAGCTGTGCCAATGGCGAGAGAAGCGCAGGCTCAAGCGTCGCCTCCACATCCCGCAAGCGGGCTCTCGGCAAGTCCACCAGAGCTTCGATGTCCGGCCACGGCAGGCCCAAGAGAAACCCCGCGGTTTCGCCAAGGTCTAGCAACCGCTCCACGGACCTTGCCCGTTCTGCCCGGGGTTCGACTTGCCGATGGAGTCCGAGTTTTTCCACCGCCTGGAGGCGCCCAGGGACAACCGCTTGCCACGAGAGCGCCGTCTCCAGTGAGCCTAGGTCCTGTGCGATGGCCAAGCCTGCGTCTGGCAGGTCGACGACGCGACGGAGAAGGCCATCATCATAGGCTTGAACGACCGCTGTGCGCCCGCGCGTGTCTCCCGTGTCTTCGAGAATGGCCACGGCAGCCGCGAGCCTGCGCAACTGGTTTTGGTCGAGATCTTCAACGAACCGCTTGAACGCGGGGTTGTCCTCGACGAGGTCGACTATGTGTTGATGTGCGCGCCGAAACTCCGCCAAGGCGAGCATTGTTCGGTCGGAGACCTCGAACTACCCCGCTCTCGGCGCCGTTGAACGAGTGATGAGCGGGGCGGCGGGGTTGGGCGCGGGTACGCGAACGCGCTCGATGTGCTTTTCGGGCCGTTCGGGGGGGTCTCGGGCGGCGCGAGCCGTGCCTCGTTTCCGGATTCCGCCGTCGCGTCGCTCACGTTGGCGCGGGTCGGGTCTCGAACCAGACGAGGCGGAGCATGTTGGTGACCAGGTTGGCGAGGCCG
>JBJHBG010000090.1:0-20688 GCA_050485385.1 Geminicoccaceae bacterium
CCAGATGGCCGCGCAGCTCGGCGCCGGCGGCGGCCTGCTGGGCGGCGCTCAAGCGGGCGCGGCGGGCTCGCGCACGGCGCCGCGCCTCGGCCTTGGCGGCCGCACTCATCGAGGCGCGAATTCCGGGTGACGGGAGCCACCTCGGCCGTTGATCGTGAACCGTCCCTGGGACCTGCAGTGCAGGTGGGCGCCGTGTGCGACTGGCCAGGGCCAGCGCAGGGACAGCTCCCGTTGGAACGACTTAGGCCCAGAGCAAATGTTGAGATCTGACGAACCAGGCAGCACCCGTCGCGCCATCATTTAGGTGGTCTCGAGTTGGCTCGCAACGTCCTCGATACGTTTCGCCACACGCTCCAGAGCCGTGGCGGCGCGCGCCTCGACGTCGTCGATGCGGCGCTTCAGGCCGTCGATCTCGTCGCGTGCGTCGGCCAACTCGTCGGCGATCAGGAGGCTGGTCAGCACCAGCACGCGTGCGTCGTTCGGCGTGCCGGCGCTCTTCGATGCCTCGGAGATCCGCCGATCCAGGTACTGCGCCACCTGCTTGAGCCGCTGCTCCTGGCCGTCGTTGCAATGCAACGTGTGCGGCTTGCCCTGAATGCGGATCTCGACGCTCGCCATGCTCGCTTCAGCCCTCCAACAAGAGATCGATCTGCGCGATCGCCTCGTCGAGGCGGTGGGCGGCGTCGCGCGAGATCGCCTTCAACTCGTCGTTCTTGAGGCGGGCGTCCTTCAAGGCGCTCGACAGCTTGTCGCACTCGGCCTTCAACAGGCCACTATCCAGGCCGGGCACGCTCGACTTGCCGGCTGCCGCGGCCAAGGCCGTCTCGAACCGGGTCAGCGCGTCGTCCAGACGCCGTTCCGCCGTCTCGAGTCGGGTAAAGGGTTCGCTCATGGATCCTGGCGCTCCGCCACGCGTTATCGTTGGCACATGGGCCGAAAGTCGTCAACCGACGCCCACCACCGAGGCGGCGGCGGTGCTTTTCGGGCATTCCGCCCGTCCGTCGAACGCGGTAGGTGAACGGCCGGCTGCGGGCCACCGTCCGCACGACGAGCATTTCGGCAACGCCCCCCAAGGGGTGTCATCGAGGAGAGAAATCGTGGCAGTACGAGTGGCAATCAACGGTTTCGGCCGAATCGGCCGCAACGTGTTGCGGGCGGTCGCCGAGAGCGGCCGCACCGACGTCGTGGTCGTGGCGCTGAACGACCTCGCACCGCCGGCTTCCAACGCGCATCTGTTCGCCTATGACAGCGTGCATGGCCGATTTCCGGGCAAGGTCGACTTGGACGGTGACACCATGCACGTCCATCCGGCGCACGGCGGTGCCCTGGCGCCGATCAAGGTGCTCGCCGAGCGCGACATGGCGAGCCTGCCCTGGGGCGAACTCGGCGTCGACATCGTGATGGAGTGCACGGGCATCTTTACCAAGCGCGACAAGGCGGCCGGCCACATCGACGCGGGGGCGACGAAGGTGCTGGTCTCGGCCCCCGCCGACGGCGCCGATCTCACGGTGGTCTACGGCGTCAACCACCAGGACCTGAAGGCCGAGCACGTCGTCGTCTCCAACGCGTCCTGCACCACCAACTGCCTCGCCCCGGTCGCCAAGGTGCTGCACGAGACGGTCGGCATCGTCCGCGGCCACATGACCACCATCCACAGCTACACCAACGACCAGCGCATCCTCGACGTGGTGCATTCGGACATGCGTCGGGCGCGGGCGGCGGCGGTGTCGATGATCCCCACCTCGACGGGGGCAGCGAAGGCGGTGGGTCTCGTGTTGCCCGAGCTGAAGGGCAAGCTCGACGGCGTCGCCATCCGCGTGCCGACGCCGAACGTGTCGATGGTCGACCTCACCTTCGTGCCTGGCCGCAAGACGACGGTCGAGGAAATCAACGAGGCGCTGCAGTCGGCCGCCGCCGGCGCGCTGCGGGGCGTACTCGCTGCCACGTCGGCGCCGCTCGTCTCGATCGACTACAACCACGATCCGGCAAGCTCCACCGTCGACCTCGCCTCGACCAAGGTCATCGAGGGTGAACTGGTGCGCGTCGCCTCCTGGTACGACAACGAGTGGGGCTTCTCGAACCGGATGTGCGACACGGCCGTGGTGATGGCCGGGCTCTGACGGACGCTGCTTGACGGCGGACCTCCGCGCACGACTTGTGGGGTGGATTGCGCGGAGGGTCCGCTCCATGGCGAACCGGCATCCTGATCGACGTCTATTGTGGTTCCTCGCCGAGAACGCCGCCATCGGCGTGCTGCTGGCGGCGGCCGTCAGCTACCTGATCGTGCGCGTCGACGCCTTCGGGCTCGCCTCGCTCGCGGCGCGCTCGTCCTCCGGCTGGCTCGCGTTGATCCTTTTGTTCGCCGGCTTCGCGGTGACCTTTGCGAGCCTCGCCATGGGCACCGCGATCTTCCTTTTGCCCAAGGACGAGGACCGCTGGCGCTGAACCGCCGCCGTCAGTTGCGGTAGCGGTAGTAGACGTGATCGTCGATGCGGACGATCCGCTGCAGCGAGTTGGCCCAGGCCGGATGCACATAGGTCGCATGGAAGTGCGTGGCGCCCTGGGTCGGGTCCTCCGCCTCGCCCTTCACCGCGGCGATCGACAACGCCACGATCTGCTTCCAGGCGTAGCGGTCCGTCGGATTGGCCACCCGCACCTGGTCCGAACGGCCGTCGTTGGTCCAGGAGAACTGGTACGGCTGCCAGATGACCTCGCAAATGTCGTTCGGGTAGCGCGGGTCGGCAACCCGGTTGAGAACGACATTGGCGACGGCCAACTGGTCGGTGATGGAACTCCCACGCGCTTCGAACCACAAGTTCTGCGCCATGCAGGTGACCGACTTCAGGTCGTCTGGCGGCAACGGCGCCGTGGAAATTTGGGCTGCGACCACCGACTGGAGCAGTCGCATGGCGAGATCGCCGATCATCCGGCGTACCCTCCTTCGCTTCGTTCGACAGCAATGCTCCTACCGACGAGGAAGCGTCGCTCTTATTTCAAACTTTACGCAAAAAAATCGACCGCCCGGGCGGCTGGCCGATCGGTTACTCTCAATCGAGGTTAAGAACCGGGCTCAACAGCTTGATGAACAAGGTCCACTCGAGCGACGACTACTTGCGTCAGCGACGCAGCGGCACGACGACCTCGTCGGCACGCGGCGACGGTGCCGGCTCGCGGAGCCATCGCTCTAGTTCACGCAAGTGTTCGGAGCATGCAACCGCGCGTTCGTGGTGATCGGTCTCGGCCCGTCGCAGTCGGGCGCGGTCGGCATGGAACTGGGCGGTAGCCCAGCCAATCTGACGATCGGCGCCGCTCTCCAGGTTCCGCTCCATGTGCTCCCACGCGGTCGTCAGGCCCACCGCTTCGAGCTCCAGTCGGGCGAGCCGGCCGAGGTCGAGCCGTGCCAACTCGCGCCGCTCCGCCGCGACGCTGGCGCGCAGCGCAGCGATGCGCTCCAACAGGTCGTTCAAGGGGTCGTCGTCGTCGGCCATGGGCCTCGTCTTCCGCTTTCCTCGAAGGACCGAGGTCGCTACGCACTCGGCGAGCGGTTGGCAAGAGCCAATGCGGGCGGCGCGTATGCGGCCACGGGGGGAGGAGACGGGCTTGACGCTCGCCTGGAGCACGTTGGCCCTGCTTTACGTCGGCGACGTGGTGTTCGCGGTCAGCGGCGCGCTCGTGGCCCTGCGCCTGCGGATGGACGTGGTGGGCTTCGTTCTCATGGGGACGCTCACCGGCATCGGCGGCGGGACCGTGCGCGACCTCCTGCTCGACCGGCCGGTCTGGTGGGTGCATGCCCCGTTCGAACTGCTGCTCTGCGCCGCCGCCGCGCTGGCCACCTACGCGGTCGCCCACCTCCGACCGCTCGACGCGGCGATGCAGCAGCGCGCCTTCGTCTGGGCCGACGCGCTCGGCCTCGCCACCTTTGCCGTCGTCGGCTGTCATATCGCCCTCGACCACGGCGTGCCGTTCGTGGTCGCCATCGGGATGGGCGTGGTGACCGCCACCGGCGGCGGCGTCCTCCGCGACGTGGTGGCGAACCGCCAGCCGATGATCACCCAGGGCGAGGTCTACGCCACGGCAGCGCTCGCCGGTGCCACCACCTACGCCCTGTTGGCGCCGGTGGAGATGGCGGGGCCCTTGCGCGAGGCCCTTGCCTTCCTGGTCGGGTTCACCCTGCGCGGCGCCGCCATCGTCTTCCACGTCCGCCTGGGGCCGCCGGGCCGTTTTCTGCGCCTCGGCCGTGACGGCCGCGACGATGACGGTTGACGCTTCCTTGACGGTTTCCCGCTAAGGATGGGGCATTGGGCGGCCATGCGGCCGCTCCCGCCCGGAGTCGTCGACCATGCACCACTTCATGCTCACCGGCCTGACTCTGGGCTGGCTGTCCACGCTCGCCGCGGTGTCCACCGCGGCCAGCTTCGCAGCCCTGTTCGACCGCTCGCGGCCCGCGCCGCAAGCGCCCCGGCGCTGACGTTCAGTCCAGCGCCTCCACGCCGAACGGGGCGCAGCCCGCAAGGTCGCTGTCGCCGCAGGGAGGTAGCTGGCGCGCCGCTTCCCTGAGCGCCGTGCGCAGGCCCTCTTCCACCACCGGATGATAGAACGGCAGACGCAGCAGTTCGGCGACGGTGAGGCGGCGTTCCAGCGCCAAGGCCAGCAGATGGGCCAAGTGCTCGCCGGCGGGCGCGCAGAGTTCCGCCCCGAGCAGCCGGCCGCTGGCGCGCTCGGCGTAGACCCGGAGCTTGCCGCGGTTCCGTTGCGCGGTACGGGCACGCCCCTGCCGCGCGAACGACACCTCGCCCACCACCGTCGCCGCCATGTCGAGTTCGGCGAAGCGCCGGCCGACGGTCGCCACGTCCGGTGCGACGAAGACGATGTCGAGCGGCACCCGTCGGGGAAAGCGCCGGACCTCCGGGCTGACCGCGTTCAGCCCGGCGATGTGCCCCTCGTCGGCCGCTTCGTGCAGGATCGCGCGCTCGCCGTTGGCGTCGCCCGCGAGGAACACCGGCAGGTCGGCCACCTGCAACGTCTCCGGGTCGACCGTCGGCAGGCCCCGTTCGTCCAGTGGCACGCCGAGCCGATCGAGCCCGAGATCCGCCACGTTCGGCCGGCGGCCGAGGGCTGCCAGCACGCCGTCCACCTCGACGCTCGTCCCGCCCGCCTCGACGCGCAGCGCAGTGCCGCTCGCCACGACCTCGGCCTCGGCGCCGAGGTGCAGCGTCATCTCCCGCGAGAAGGCTTCCACCAAGGCCGCGTTGATCTCGGGGTCGGTCAATCCGCCCAGCGTACGGCCGCGCGTGAAGGCATGCACCTCGGAGCCGAGCCGGGCGGCGGCCTGGGCCATCTCCGCGCCGATCGGCCCGAGGCCGAGCACGGCGAGCCGTCGCGGCAGGTCCTCGCGCTCGAACACCTCGTCGGTGGTGACGACACGCGGGCCGAGTGCGCGCAGAGCCGGCGGCACGAACGGGTGGGAGCCCGTGGCCAGGACGATGGCCCGCGTCCGGTAGGGCCGGCCGTCGACCTCGACCGTATCCGGCGCCGTCAGTCGGGCCTGGCCGGCGATGCTCCGCTCGCCCAGCGCGTCGGTCGCCTTCAGCGTGCCGGCGACGAAGTCGTCGCGGAGCCGCCGCACGCGACGCAGCACGGCCGGCACGTCGACGCGCAGCGCGTCGGCCCCGGCGATGCCGAACTCGGCGAAGTCGTGGCGTCGGTGGAAGGCGTTGGCCGCCTCGATCAGCACCTTCGACGGCATGCAGCCGACGCGGGCGCAGGTGGTCCCGTAGGCGCCGTGGTTCACCAGCAAGACCCGCTCCGTGCGCTTGCGCACCTCCCGCACGGCGGCCAGTCCGGCGGTGCCGGCGCCGACGACGATCACGTCCAACATGGGCGTCACTCCGTGGAGGGGTTCACCTTCGCCGCAGGCCGCCGAGCAGGCCGCGCGCCACCGCACGGCCGAGGCTCGTGCCGAGGGACCGCAGCGCCGAGGTGGCGGCGGCCTCGACCGGTCCCGGCCGCGTCGAGCGGCGCGGGACGGTGGGAGCACGGTGCACCGCTTCGGCCTCCGCCGCCTCCGCCCGTGCCCGATCGGCCAGCTTCTCGTGCGCCGAGATGCGGTCGATGCGGTCCTCGTACCTGCCCTGCACCGGGCTGCGGTCGATGGCGTCCCGACGCTCGGCCTCGGTGATCGGCCCCATGCGCGAGGTCGGCGGGCGCACCCGCACGCGGTCGACCACGGTCGGCGTGCCCTTTGCGTCCAGTGTCGAGACCAAGGCCTCGCCGACGGCGAGCTGGGTGATGGCTTCGGCGGTAGCGAAGGCCGGGTTGGCGCGAAAGGTGTCGGCCGCGACCCGCACGGCCCGCTGGTCCACCGGCGTGAAGGCGCGGAGCGCGTGCTGCACCCGGTTGCCGAGCTGGCCGAGGACCGCGGGCGGGACGTCGCTCGGGCTCTGCGTCACGAAGTAGACGCCGATACCCTTGGAGCGGATCAGCCGCACCACGCGCTCGATCTTGTCGGCCAGCGCCTTGGGCGCGTCGGCGAAGAGCAGGTGCGCCTCGTCGAACACGAAGACGAGCTTGGGTTTCTCGGGATCGCCCACCTCGGGCAGTTCCTCGAACAACTCGGACAAGAGCCAGAGGAGGAACGTGGCGTACAGCTTGGGCGCCCGCATCAGCCGGTCGGCGGCGAGCACGTTGACGATGCCGCGGCCCTGGGCGTCGGTCCGCATGAGGTCTTGGAGGTCGAGCGCCGGCTCGCCGAAGAACAGCTCGCCGCCGTCGCGGGTGAGGCCGAGGAGCCGGCGCTGGATGGCACCGACCGAGGCTGCGGCGACACGACCGTAGCGGGGTTCGAGCGCGCGGGCATTGGCGACCAGAAAGGCGAGCATCGCGCGCAGGTCGGCGAGGTCGAGCAGCAGCAGCCCCTCGTCGTCCGCCACCTGGAAGGCGATGGTCAAGACGCCCTCCTGCACCTCGTTCAGCTCCAGGATGCGGGCGAGCAGCGTGGGGCCCATTTCGGTCAGGGTGGTGCGCACCGGATGGCCCTGCTCGCCGTAGAGGTCCCAGAACACCACCGGCGGTGCCGCTGGCGCCCAGTCCGCCATGCCGCACGCGAGCGCGCGCTCGGCGAGCTTCGGGTTCGGCGCCGCCGGCTGCGACAGCCCCGCCACGTCGCCCTTCACGTCGGCGAGGAACACGGGCACGCCCGCGGCGGCAAAGCCTTCGGCCAGGACTTGCAGGGTGATCGTCTTGCCGGTGCCGGTCGCACCGGCGATCAGGCCATGACGATTGGCACGGTTCAGGGCGATGCTCGCCCGCTCGGCCCCCTGGCCGATCGGCACGCTCGACGCTAGGTCCACGTTCGGCTCTTTGCTCTGGCTTCTTCGGAGCTAGCGCAAAGCTCGACACGGGGCCACGCTCGCGCGCAAAACGGCGCGACCGAAGAAGCGGAGGATACGAGGGATGACGTTGCGCGTGGCAGTGGCGGGGCTCGGGGCGATCGGTTTTCCGGTCGCGGCGCGGTTGGCGGCCGGGATGGACGGGTTGCGGTTGACGGCGGCGAGCGCCAACGACCGGCCGCGCGCCGAAGGCCGGCTGCGCGAGGCCGGGATCGACGTCCCCGTGCTACCGGCGGCGGAACTGGCCACGGTCGCCGACGTCGTGGTGGAGTGCCTGCCGGCGGCGGTCTTCCGTGACGTCGCGGTGCCGACGCTGGAGGCCGGCCGCACCTTCATGACGCTCTCGGTCGGCGCCCTCCTCGGCAACATGGACCTGGTCGACCTGGCGCGGGCCAAGGGCGGGCGCATCCACGTGCCGAGTGGTGCGCTCTTGGGCCTGGACGCCGTGCGCGGCGCGGCCTTCGGCACCATCCACAGCGTGACGATGAAGACCCGAAAGCCGCCCAAGGGCCTCGTCGGCGCGCCCTATTTGGAACAGCACGGCATCGACGTGCTGGCGGTGACGGCGCCCACGCGCATCTTCCAGGGCTCGCCGCGCGAGGCGGCCGTCGGCTTTCCCGCCAACCTCAACGTCGCCGTTGCGCTCGCGCTTGCCGGCATTGGCCCCGACCGCACCACGCTCGAGATTTGGGCCGATCCCGGCGTCACCCGCAACACCCACGAGATCGTGGTCGACGCCGACAGCACCCGTTTCACCATGCTGATCGAGGGCGTGCCGAGCGAGGCCAACCCGCGCACCGGCAAGCTGACCCCCCTCTCCGTCCTCGCCGCCCTCGACGGCCTCGTGAACCCGCTGCGCGTCGGCACCTGAACGCCGGCCCGGCGCCCATCGACATGAACGGGCGCGCCCGGGGAGGTGCGGGTTGGGTGCGGCGTGGCCCCCCGGTTGCGCGCGCCGCCTGGGTTGGTCGGGCAAGGGATCGGCATCGAGCACCGCTTGGCGTCGTCGTCGCCGCCGTGGATGATCGGCGCCGTGCCACGAGAGGCGGCACAGGAGGTCGCGCGCGGAGCGTGGGGGTGGAGCGCAGCGAGCGGCCGATCGTCTGGCCGGCCTCCAGACCGGTGCAGGGTGCGTCACCGGCGAACCGGTCTCACGGTGGTCTTTACCGCTCCGAACTTCCCGATCCGGGTTGAGCTTCGGCAGGATGAACTCGGAGCGGGCGAACGAAAAGGAGACGTGCGCGATACCGCCCGACATTGCGGACGAGATCGAGCGCGACTGCACGTCCCGCTACTTCCTGCTCGGCGGCGTGACGCCGGTGCGCGTTCTTTGTCGCAAGGCGGACGGCCTGAAGGCGGGCGCGATCGCGCCGGACCCCGAATCGGGTGAACTGGCATTCCGCAACGATCTCCTTTCGCGGCTGGAGCGAAGTGCCGAGGTCGAGGAGATCGATGCAGCGGCCTTCGTCAGCCACTGGACGGCGTTCCGCGAGGGGCGAACGCGGTCGCAGGAACCCGGTCCGAGCGGGTAACCGCGCCCTCGGCGCTACCGCTCACGGCACGACATCCCTCGTCGTTCCCGAGGTTGCGACCCGTATCGCTTTCCTGATCTCGGGCGAGTCCGACGTCGTTTGCGCGCGGAGCCCCGACGGCGTCCCGCTGCCGAACCGGTACGCCGAGGTCGACGGTCGCGGCGTGCAGATCGAGGACACGCCCTTGATCGTGCACGATCAGGTCGGCGACCCTTCTCCTCCGAGCGGGCCGGTCTTGGCTGCGCTGAGCGTCCCCGCCAGGATGCGGCCGATCGCGTCGGCCTCCTCATCGGTGGTAACCAGCGGCAGTGAAAGCGCCAGCCGGCCGTCGCTGCCGGTGAGGTTGAGGCCGGCGTCGTACAACTCGTCGACGATGCGGACGGTCGCCGCGCACAGGTGCGCGGCAAGCCGGACGGCGACGACGGCACCGTGCGCCACGACCGACATCACCGGATCGGGCACCAGGGGCGCCAGCGTTGCGGCAAGCCGGTTGCCGATCGCCTGGGCACGGGGTACGAGGCCGTCCGCCGCCAGAACGTCAAGAACCTCCAGCGCGATCCGGGATCCGAGCGCGCTCTTCTCGTGCGTGACGTGGCCGATGCCGAGATCGCCGGCGACGTTGAGGTCCGCCCGGCCGATCAGCGCCGCGAACGGCAGGATGGCGCCGCCCAGCGACTTGCCGATCACCGAGAGGTCGGGGGCGATCCCGGTCGCGGCCGCCGCGAACAGATGGCCCGTCCGGCCGAGGCCGGTCGGCACCTCGTCGAACATGAGCAGAACGCTCCGACGGTCGAGCAGGCGCCGAACCTCGTGCCAGAACGGCTGGGGAAGTCGGCCGGGTGCCGCTGGCACCGGTTCCGCCACCATCAAGCCGATGGCGGGTTCCCGCTCCAGCAGCACCGCGAGGTCGCGCAACGTCCGCTCCAGGCTCGCCTCCATGCGCTCCGGGCCATGCCACAGGTCCGGCGACGCGACGTGGTGGCAATGCGCCAGGAGCGGCCCCATCGCCGGCGGGCGTTCCGCCATGCGCCCGCCGACCGCGAGCGCGCCCATGCCGGCACCGTGCCAGGCGCCGGTGAACGCCACCGTGCCGGGCCGCCCGGTGGCGAGCCTGGCGAGCTTCAGGCCGATCTCGATGGCGTCGCTCCCCGAGGGCGCGAACAACACCCGGGCCGGACCGAAGGGCCATGCCTCGGTCAGTCGCTCGGCGAGGACCACCGCCGGCTCGTTGGTGAAGCGGCGTGGCGCGAACGGCAGCGTGCGGACTTGGGCTTCCAAGGCTGCCACCAGCCGCGGATGGCCGTAGCCGACGACGTGGCAGCCGTTGCCGTGCGCGTCGAAAACGGCGTGGCCCTGGTCGTCCCAGAGCCGGGTGCCGTGCGCGCGCACCACCGCCCGCCGCACCGGCGACGACGTGCGCTGATGAAAGAACACGGCCGCATCGCGCGCCGCCAACGGGATGCAGGTCATCGCTTGCCTCCAGGCGTTCCCTTCAGCAATGCTGATAGTGGATTGGCAAGCAAGGCACAGCACTTATGATCGAGTCGAGCCAAACGTCGCGCCCCCAGGTCGAACGCAGTCTGCGGCTGGGCCATGTGCGCGCGTTCAACGCCGTCGTTCAGCATGGCAGCTTCAGCGAGGCGGCGCGCATGCTGGGGGTCACGCAACCGGCCGTCACGATGCACGTGCGCAGCCTCGAGGAGGCTGCCGGCGGGCGCCTGTTCCTGCGTGGCCAGCCGGCGGAACTGACGGCGCTGGGTCGGGCCTTCCTGGCCGAACTCAGGACCCTCGGCCATTTCGTCGACGCGGTCGAGGCGCGGCTTGCCGCCAGCCGCGATCTGGCCATCGGCAGTCTGGCGCTCGGGCTGTGCGGACCCTTCGTCGGCATGCCACTCCTGGGCGCGTTCCTGCGGCGCCATCCGTGCGTCGGTGTCACGACCGAGTTGGCCAACGCGAGCACGCTCCTGGAGGCCGTCCAGGCCCAACGACTGGACGCGGCGATCGTGACCCTGCCGGCGCCGGCACCCGACCTCTACAACCTGCTGCTGACCACGCAGCGTGTGGCCATCGTTGCGGCGCGTGATCATCCGCTTGCCGCCGGCGGCACGGTTCGGCTGGAGCAACTCCGCGCCGCAGCGCTGATCACCCGCGAGCCCGGCTCGATGACCCGGCAGGTGTTCGAGGCGGGCGCCGCCGCCGCCGGCCAGGTCCTCGCCCCGGCGCTGGAGCTGGGCAGCCGCGAGGCGGTCAAGGAAGCGGCGGCCTGCGGCTTGGGGCTGGGCATCGTGCTCGACCGCGAGGTCGGCGACGATCGGCGGCTCGCCGTGCTGACCATCGAGGATGCGGCGCTCACCGCCGGCGAGTACCTCGTCTGTCCGCCGGCCCTGGCCGAGCTCGGGGCGGTCGGCGCGTTCGTTGCGCTCGCCCGCGAGCAAGCCGCCGCTGGGCGCTGATCGCTGTCGAGGTTCTGTCGCAATCGGTCGCTAATCTCATAGCGTTACTTATGGCAGCGCCGAGGCGCGCCGTATGCGCTCCGTCCCTTTTCTCGGCTCCGGGAGATCCATGATGCCCCGCTTCTGCCTGCGCCCGGCTGCGTTCCTGCTCGGCAGCGCCGCCGTTGCCGTTTCCACCCTCGCCGCCGATGCCCGTGAACTGGTGATCTACACCGCCAACTACCGGATCAGCGATGCGTTGGTCGCTGCCTACCAAGCGAACAACCCCGACCTCCGCATCGATTCGATCAGCGGCAGCACCGGCCCGATCGCCGAGCGGGCCATCGCCGAGATGAGCAACCCCCAGGCCGACGTCGCCTATCTGATCAACAACGCCACGCTCGAACGGATGAAGGATGCGGGCGTGTTCGAGCCCTACGTGCCCGCGACCAGCGTCATTCCGGCCGAGTTCGTGGATCCGGACGGCTTCTATGCCAACTTCATGGTCAACTCGATGGTCATGCTGGTGAACACCGACCGCCTCGCCGAACGCGGCCTGCCGATGCCGACCTCGTGGGAAAGCCTCTTGAACCCCGCCTACGAGGGGGAGATCACCATCGCTTCGCCTGCGGCCTCGGGTACCGGCTACACCATCTACACGACCCTGCTCGACGCCTTCGGCTGGAACTACATCGACAATCTGCACCCGAACGTCTTCGCCTACAACGACGGTGGGGGCGCAGCCGGCCAGCAGGCCGGGGCCGGCGAGATCGCCATCGGTCTCACCCACGATGCGGCGGCGTTCGAGCAGGTCGCGGCCGGTCGCCCCGTGCAGATCGTGTTCCCGACGATCACGCCGGCAACGCTGGAAGGTGGCGGCCTCGTCGCCGGCGCGCCCAACGCCGAGGAGGGCAAGCGCTTCCTCGATTGGATGGCCAGCGAGGAAGCGGCCGCCGTGGTACAGCCGTTCGTGACTGCGTCCACCGTGCCCGGCTACAGCGCCATGCCGGAGGGCGACTTCCTGTTTTGGGAGATCCAGCGCCCGCTCGACCGCGAAGCCTTTCTTGCCGAGTGGTCCGATCGCTACGCGCGTTGAGGTCGTCCATCGCGAGCGGGCGCCGGAACCGGCCCCGCTCGCGTCGCACGGTGACCGCCCGCTGCTGGAGGCAGCGAGGCTCGCCAAGCGCTTCGGCGGCATCACCGCCGTCGCGGACGTGGACCTCACCGTGCGACAGGGCGAGTTCCTGACGCTGCTCGGGCCGAGCGGTTGCGGCAAGACGACCCTCTTGCGCCTGATCGCCGGGCTGGAGGAGCCCGACGCCGGCCGTCTGCACCTGGACGGGCGGGAGATCACGACGCTCGCCGCCGCCGCGCGGGGCTTCGGCTTCGTCTTTCAGGCCTATGCGCTGTTCCCGACGAAGACGGTCGAGGAGAACGTAGCCTTTCCCTTGCAACTGCGGCGGGTCCAGCCGGCGGAGCGGGCGCGCCGGGCGCGGGCTTTGGCGGAGCGCCTGCAGATCGCCGACCTCCTGCAGCGCTTTCCCCACGAACTCTCCGGCGGCCAGCAGCAACGGGTGGCGCTGGCCCGAGCGCTCGCCATGGAGCCGCCCGTGCTCCTCCTCGACGAGCCGCTCTCCGCCTTGGATGCCCGGATCCGCCAGCATCTCCGCCAGGAGCTGCGCCAGTCGGTGACCGAGGCCGGGGTCACCGCGATCTACGTGACGCACGATCAAGAGGAGGCGTTGGAGCTGTCCGACCGGATCGCCGTCATGGACGGCGGCCGGATCGCTCAACTCGGCAGCCCGGAGGACGTCTATCTTCGCCCGGCCACCGCCTACGTTGCGGCATTCGTGGGCCGCGCCACCCTGCTGCCGGTCACCGTCGGCCCTGGTGGTTTGCTGCGGCCGGAGACCGGCTCGCCGATCGAGGACGTGCGCGCGACCTTGCCCACCGGCAGCCGCGGCCTCCTTTGCATCCGGCCGGAGTTCGTCGAGCTGGCACCGGCGGGCACGGCGCCGTTGCGCGGCGTCGTTCGCGGTGCCGTATTCACCGGGGCGATGGTGCGCGTGACGCTGGAGGGGCCCTGGTCGCTGCCGGTGGAGGCCGAGGTGCCGCATCGCGCCTGGCGGCGGCTCGGCCTTCGGCTTGGTGACGTTGCCGGCCTTCGCCTTCACCTCGACGAGGTGGTCGTGGTGCCGCGGACGATGCCGTGACCGACCGGCTCTCACGCTGGGCGATGATCGCGGTCGTCACCCTCGGCCTCGGCCTGTTCGTGGCGGTGCCGATCGGCGCGGTGTTGGTCGCCAGCCTGGAGACACCCCGACGCCTGACGATCGCCGAGCTCGTCGACGCGACGCAGGCCAAGCTGGCGCGGATCGCGCCGGCGGAGCGCGCCGCCCGTCTCGACGAGTGGTGGGACCGGGCGTCGCTCGGCGAGCGCATGGAGACCGCGCGCGCCAGCTTCGAACTGCTGGAGTTGCCGGTGACGTGGCGGACTGGCGACCGCTACGCCGCGCAAGAGCCGGCGGTGGAGCGCGCGATCGGCGATCTGAGCCGTGCCGATCGCGCGGCGCTGACGGCGATGCTGCCGCTGACCAACGCCGCCCTGCATCGGCGCGTGCTGATCGCCAGCCTCGTGCGCGACGCCTTTGCGGCGGCCGAACTCGCGGCCTTTCGGGCCGGGCAGGCGCCCGGCGTGGGTCTCGCCAACTACGCCGCCCTCGCGCGCGACGACCGCCTGCGCCGGGCAGCCGCCAACAGCCTCCTGCTCGCCACGATCAGCGCGACCCTGGTCACGTCGCTTGCCCTCGTCCTGGCCTATGCCGTGCAGCGCGCCCGCATCCCCGGTGCACCGGTCGTCCGGGCGGTCGTCCTATTGCCGCTGGTGTCGCCCCCGGTGCTGATCGCGTTCGCGACGCTCTTGCTGTTCGGCCGCCAGGGCCTCGTTACCAAGACCCTGTTGCAGGACCAGTTGGGCCTGATCGACGCGCACACCACCAACATCTACGGCTTCTGGGGCGTGGTGCTGGCACAGTTGATCGGCTTGCTGCCCGCCGCCTACGTGCTCGTCGACAACGCCCTGGCCCGCCAGGACGCCAGTCTGGAGGAAGCCGCCGTCAGCGGCGGGGCCGGCTACCTCCAGGTCCTGCGCCACGTCACGCTGCCGCTGGCCGTGCCGGGGCTCGTCCGCGCCTTCATCGTGACCTTCGTGCTGAGCATGACCGACTTCGGCAATCCGGCCGTGATCGGCCGCGGCTTTCCGGTGTTGGCGGGCGAGATCTACGACCTGATCACCGGCACGCGTGCCTTCCCGCTCGCGGCGGCCCTCTGCGTCTGGCTGCTGGTACCGGGCCTTTGTCTCTACCTGGCGGCCGAACGCCTGTTCCGGCGCCGACGCTACGATTCGGGGCTGCGCACGACCGCGGCTTTCCGCCTGCCGGTGCCGGCCGCCGTCCGGCGCGGTGCGACCGTGGTCGCCTACACCACGGCGAGCGTGATTGTCGTGCTCTTCGGCGTCGTCGTGGCAAGCGCCTTCACCGTCTACTGGGGCGTCGACTACGGCTTCACCCTGGCCCACTTCAGAGGCGAGCGAGCGGACGACGCGTTCGCCGGCACCGGCTTCGGCACCCGCTATCTCGGCGTCGGCGTGGTCCTGGACAGTCTGCGCGTGGCCGTCGTCGCGGCCCCCCTCGGCGGCCTGTTCGCCCTTCTCGTCGCCTATACGGTCGACCGCCTGCGGCCCCCGGGAAGTGCGGCCCTCGGCTTCCTGGCGCTGCTGCCGGCGGTGTTCCCCGGCATCATCTTCGGCATCGGCTACCTCGTCGCCTTCAACGCGCCGCTGGGCTTCACCGAACTCGCGATCACCGGGACGTTGTCGATCCTGGTGCTCAACATCATGTTCGGCAATCTCTTCGTCGGCGTGCTGGCCGGGCGAACCGTCCTGCAACGCACTGCGGCCGGGATCGAGGAGGCCGCGGCCACGCTCGGCGCGTCGGCGTGGCAGCGGTTCCGGCTCGTCGTCCTGCCGCTGATGCGTCAGGCGTTCCTGCTCGGGACCCTCTACGTCTTCATCGACGCCATGACGACGCTCAGTTCCGTGATCTTCCTCGTCAGCGGCAGATATCCGCTCGCTGCGGTGACCATCTTCAACCAAGCCACCGGGGTCGACTACGGCTCGGCCGCCGCCAAGAGCGTGACGATCCTCGCCATCGTGCTGGTGACGGTGGCCGTCGCCTTCGCCGTCGAGCGGCGGTTCGCGCACCTCGTCGGCGAGCAACGTGCGATCGCAAGGATGCCGCAGCCGGCCCGGGCTTGACGAGCCTCGCCGCGTCGACAGCTACGCCTGCCCTTTACGTCTGACTGTTGCCCTCGATATGCGAACCGCACTCGGTGGTGCGATGCGGCGACGGCCCCCTTCGTCAGCGTGGCGCGCGGTGGCGGTGCTTGAAGGTGACGTTGACGCGGTCGGAGGTCAGCAGCAGCCAGGTCAGCACTGCCGAGAACAGGAGGTAGCCGGCGGTGCCGAAGGTGCGGGCGTCGATCGGGTCGGTGGCGGCCGCCGGCACCTGCATGTGGTGGGTGAAGGCGAGGCCGAGTGCGCCGCCGATCCAGATGGCGGCGATGGCCAGTTCCGGAAAGTACGGCCAGCGCAGGAAGCCCGCCGAGAGGACGGCGACGTTGGTGGAGATGGTGAAGGCGACGAGCCAGCGCGGGCGGTCGGAGCCGGGCCCATGGACGAACCATTCGGTGACGTCGGCGATCACCGCGAGGCAGAGGAAGGCGAACAGCACGTAGAGCCAGCCGCCGAGCCCGTAGCGGGGATGGGCGCGCGCCTCGTCGGGTGAGAGGCGGACCCAGCTCAACCCACGGCCCCGGCGAGGCGGTCGACGGCGTGGAGGATGCGCGCCACGTCGGTCTCGCGGGAGAGGCGGTGTTCGCCGTCCTTCACCAGCTCGACGGTGACGTCCTCGGCGGCGACGTGGGCGGCGAGGGCAAGGGCTGTCGTCCAGGGCACGTCCGGATCCTTCTGACCGTGGATGAGGTGCATCGGACAGGAGATGGCGAGGGCCGTGCGCAGGACCAGATGCCGCCTGCCGTCCTCGACCAGCTTCAGGGTGATGGGCGTCGGTTCCTCGGCATAGGCGGAGGGCTCGTAGTGCACGCCGTCCCGCTCCAGCGCCTCGCGCTGCGCCGGTGTGGCGACGGACCAGATCAGGTCCTCGGTGAAGTCGGGGGCGGCGGCGATGCCGACGAGACCCGCCACACGGTCGGGCCGCTCGCGGGCGACCAGCGTCATGATCCAGCCGCCCATGGACGAGCCGACGAGGACGAGGGGGCCTTCGGTCACCCGGTCGACGACGGCGAGCGCGTCCGCCGCCCAGTCGCCGATGCAGCCGTCGGCGAAGCGGCCCGACGAGCGGCCGTGGCCGGCATAGTCGAAGCGGGTGAAGGCGCGGCCCCGGGCTCGGCAGTGCGCCTCCAGCGCCAGCGCCTTGGAGCCCTCCATGTCGGAACGGAAGCCGGTGAGGAACACGACCTCGGGGCCACGGCCGGGCGTGCGGCGGTAGGCGAGGCGCTGGCCATGAACGTCGAGGAAGGCCGGCTCGGTCATCGCGGGCTCCGGTCTGGTGGCGGTCTTGGCGCGCGTGCTACGAGATCGCGAGCCTCGGGGAAAGGGGCTAGCCGGGAAGGGGTCTCATGGGCGCGAGCGCGCCGACGGTGTTGCAGGTGCTGCCGAGGCTGGAGGGCGGCGGGGTCGAGCGCGGCACGGTGGAGGTGGCGGGCGGTCTCGTCGCCGCCGGCTGGGGCAGTGTGGTGGCGGCGGCCCCCGGCCGGCTGGTCGAGGCCGTGCAGGCCGGCGGCGGGCGCTTCGTCGACCTGCCGCTCGCGACCAAGAACCCCATCGCCATCGTCCGGAACGCCCGCCGGCTGGAAGCTCTGATCCGCGAGCGCGGCATCGACCTCGTCCACGCCCGCTCGCGCGGCCCCGCCTGGAGCGCCTATTGGGCGGCCAAGCGCGCGGGCGTGCCGTTCGTCACCACCTTCCATTCGATCTACAGCGGCTACGACAATGCGGTGAAGCGGCGCTACAACTTGGTGATGGCGCGAGGCGAGCGGGTGATCGCCATCTCAGACTACGTCGCCGAGCACGTCCAGCGCCATTACGGCGTGGAGCCCAGGCGCTTGCGCACGATCTACCGCCCGGTGGACCTCGACGCGTTCGATCCGGCCAAGGTGACGCCCGAGCGGGTCGCTGCGTCGCGCTCGGCCTGCGGGCTGGAGGAGGGCCGGCCGACGATCCTGCTGCCCGGCCGGGTGACGCGGCGCAAGGGGCATCTGGAGCTGTTGCGCGCGGTCAAGCGGCTCGGCCGCGCGGACGTCGCCGTGCTCTTCGTCGGCGCCAGCGAGGGCGACGGCAGCTATCGGCGGCAGGTCGAGCTGTTCGCCCGGACGGCGGGGCTGGAGGGCCAGATCGTCTTCGCCGGGCATGCGGACGACATGCCGGCGGCCTACCTGCTCGCCGACGTGGTGGCCGTGCCGTCGGTCGAGACGCCCGAGGCCTTCGGCCGCGTGTCGATCGAGGCCCAGGCCATGGGTATTCCTGTGGTGGTGCACGCCATCGGCGGCCTGCCGGAGACGCTGATGCCGGCGGCGACGGGCTGGCTGGTGCCGCCGGGCGAGACGGAGGAGCTGGCGGACGCGCTGGCTCTCGCCCTCGCCATGCCGGCCGACGTCCGCGCCCGCACGGCCGAGCGCGCCCGCGCCTTCGTTGCCGAGCACTTCACCTTGGAGCGCATGCTGGCCCAGACCCTCGACGTCTACCGCGAGCTGGTGCCGAAGCGGGGCTGAGCGGCGTCAGGCGACCGCCGCGTCGACCGCTTCGCCGAGGCGCTCGACGATGGTGTCCATGTCGGCGTCGGTGGCAATGAACGGCGGGGCGATCATGACGTGGTCGCCCACGCAGCCGTCGGTGGTGCCGCCCGTGGGGGAGACCATCAGGCTGCGGGCCATCGCCTCGGCCTCGGAAGGCAGTCCTCGGCGATGGCCTCCCGCACGGCGAGGGCATGCTGGACCGATGGTCGTGCCGACCCGGCGACCGTCGGTCTGCGACGGGTGACCTGCGTCAGGCCGACCGCGTGGCGGTCATGACGAGGGCCGGCATGGTGAAGGCGACCGACCCGTCGTGCTGCACGAACGGCCGGAGTTCGTCCTCGGCGGCCGAGCGAAGGCGGGCGGCTTGGTCCGCGTCGATCAGGCCGCCGAGGGTCCAAATGCAGGCGTGCTCCGTCTCGACGAGGTCGGCGACCGACGGAAATCGCACGGTGCCCTCGTGGCGCGTCACCCGCGCCTCGGGGAAAGCGTCCCTCGGGAGCCTCCGGAGACGGTCGGCATCGCCGAGCGTGAAGGGCGCACGCATGGCGTCACCGATCGACCTGCCGAAGAGCCGGTCGAGGAGCCGGGCGAGCGCGTCGTAGCCGCCCGACGTCTCGATCGCATCGAACACGGCGACGGCGAGGCGCCCGCCTGGCACGAGCACGCGGTGCATCTCGGCGAAGGCGCGGCGCGGGTCGTCGAAGAACATCAGGCCGAACTGACTGATGACGGCGTCGAAGGTCGCGTCCTCGAACGGGAGGGCCTCGGCGCACCCCTCGTGCCAGTCGATGGTGCCGGGCTTGGTGCGGGCGACAGCGAGCATCGCGGCGTTCGGGTCAAGGCCCGTCACTCGGCCCGAAGGGCCGGCGCGCATGGCCGCGGCGAGCGTCAGAGCGCCGGTGCCGCAGGCGACGTCGAGGACTCGGTCACCGCGTCGGATACGGGCAGCCTCGGCGACGACCGGACCCCAGCCGGCGAAGAGGGCTGGGACGAAGGCGCGGTCGTAGACCTCGGCGGGGTCCGCGGCGCGGACAAGAGCGTCCGTGGACATGCTCTGGCTCCTTACGGCTTGGGTCATTCTGGGGACCCGGTGGATCGCAAGTCGCTCCGAGCGTAGACTTGGACCATGGCCGCCGCCCATGATCGTGCGTCCCGATCTCTTGCCCCACCGTCGGCACGTCGCGCCGATGGGGATCCGCTATCCGACGTGCTCGCCGAGGTGCGGCTGAGCGGCGCACTTTTCTTCCTGATCGACGCGACCGAGCCCTGGGGCGTCGAGGTGCCGGAGGCAGCGGCCTACCGCGAGGCCGTGCTGCCGGGGGCGCAACATGTCGTCTCCTTCGATGCCGTGCTCCAGGGTGACGGTTGGGTCGAGATCGAGGGCGCGGAGCCGGTACGGTTCGAAGCGGGGGACGTGCTCGTCTTCGCGCAGTCGCCGCCGCACCGGCTGGTGAGCGCGCCGGGTGGCCGCGCCGAATACGACCGCGCGGCGACGGCGGCCTTCCTGTGCGAGATGGCGCGAGGGCGGCTCCCCTTCGCGACGTCGGAGGGCGGCGGCGGGCGGCTCACGCGCTACGTCTGCGGGTATCTCGGTTGCGACGTCAGGCCCTTCAATCCGGTTTTGGCCTCGTTGCCGCCCTTCCTGCACTTGCGGCGCGGCGCCGACGGTGCGGGCCTGCTCGACCGCCTCATCGAACTCACGCTCACGGAGGCGGTGACGGAGCGCCCCGGCGGGCGGAGCATCCGCCTGCGGCTCGCCGAACTCGCTTTCGTCGAAGTGGTCCGTCGCCACATCGCGGCAATGGCGCCGGACGCTACGGGCTGGCTCGCCGGTCTGCGCGACCCGGTGACGGCCCGGGCGCTGGCGCTCCTGCACGCGCGGCCGGCGGAGGCTTGGACGCTGGCCGGGCTCGCACGGGAGGCGGCCGTCTCGCGCAGCGTCCTCGCCGAGCGCTTCGCGCACCTCGTGGGCTGCCCACCGCTTCGCTACCTCGCGCGCTGGCGGATGCAACTCGCGGCGCGCATGCTCCGCGACGGCGCCCGCGTCGTGACGGCGGCAGGCGCCGTCGGCTATGCCTCGGAAGCAGCCTTCAGCCGGGCCTTCAAGCGCGAGACGGGGATCGCGCCTGCCGCTTGGCGCGGGGGCGGCGGCTGACGCGGCACGCCCGTTCCGGCGCGGCGTTGTCGGGCCGGAGCATGGTGACGGTCCGTGGGCCGGGCGCTCGCGTCCCCGCGCGCCGCACGGCCGAGCGCGCCCGCGCCTTCGTTGCCGAGCACTTCACCCTGGAGCGCGTGCTGACCCAGACCCTCGACGTCTACCGCGAGCTGGTGCCGAAGCGGGGCTGAGCGGCCGCGTCAGGCGACTGCCGCGTCGACCGCTTCGCCGAGGCGCTCGACGATGGTGTCCATGTCGGCGTCGGTGGCAATGAACGGCGGGGCGATCATGACGTGGTCGCCGTTCAG
>JBJHBG010000091.1:0-20560 GCA_050485385.1 Geminicoccaceae bacterium
CGAGCGCCAGCAGGGCGTCGGCCATCGGCGCGGCGTTGCCCGCCCATCGCCACTTGTCGGCGCAATGTGCATCGGCCCATGACCCCGCCTGCGGGACCGCTTCGAGAAGTTCCGCCCGGCAGCGTGTCAGAAAACCGGCTTCATCCTCCATCGGCGCGGACTCGGCCGCCGTCGCCCCACAGCCGGTGAGCAAGAGGCCGAGCGCGGCTACCATTGTGGCGTGTTTCACCATGTCCTCATCCTCTATCGGTCGCGCGGAAGGTTTCGAGCGCGTTTCGCACGTCGCGGTGCAGGTTTTCGGCGCAGTCTTGCGTCAGCCCGCCCGCGATCACGACGCCATGGCTCTCGCCGTCTCCGCGCAGGGTCAGGGCGAAACTGCGCGCCGCCTGCCTATTGCCGAGGCCGCGGCCGCGGCCGACCATGCTGGACGTGGGTACGCCGCCCAGGCGCGGCATGAGCGGCTCGCGGCTGACCTTCACGCCGTTGTTCGTGACAGCGAGATCGACGATGCGGTGGAGCGGCAGGCGCAACTCGCCGCTTTCGATGCCTTGCGGTGACACGGTAATCATCGTGGGCTTGCGGTCACGCGCGCCGGGCAGGACGATGATTCCAATGACGATGAAGTACAGCGCCATTGCGGCATAGAAAATCCACACCGCAACGACCCCCCACATCGCCAGGAAAGCGGCAAGGGGCAGCGGCAAGAGTATCGCCGTTCGCGACGCGCGCGCCGGGCGCACGTCATTGACATATCCGCCCCGTGCCGGATCGTCCCGACGCGTGAAATCGGCGGTCGGCGCATTCGACCAGGTACGCAACAGGTTGAGACTACCGTAAGGCTGGGAGATGGCCGCGCCGAGGCCAAGGGCGATGGCAAGATGGCCAATCAAACCGATCTTGACGCCTCCGATGGCCAGCACGTTGACGGCGATGGCCACCATCGCCGTCCAAATCAGCAGACGCAGCCATAGGGGGCGTTGATCGGGTTTGGATCGAGGCTGCGTAGCGGCAGTGTTCTGGTGCATCGCGAGCAGGCTCTACTTGCGCATATGGGGATGATCCACGGCGCTCGACGATAAACCTGTCCGGTGCGAGTTTCGTCCCCCATTCAGGGGAGAAATGCACCCTTCTTGTCCAGTCCCGCGACGCTGCGGGCGATGAGTGCCACGGCTTCCGCCTGCCGGTGGGTGCCGGTCTTGGCGAGAATGCGCTTGAGGTGGGAGCGCACCGTCGCGCCGCCGATCCCGCGCCGCCGCGCCACGGCATCGAGCGACGAACCCCCCGCGAGATCGGTGGCGATTGCGGCCTCCATCCGCGTGAAGCCGAAGAGATCACGCAGACAGGTGGCAGCCAGCGTAGGCGCTTCGGGGTCGCGCACCATGATCAGTGCCAAGGGTCGGGCTGCGGCGGCATGGCCGGATGGACCCGAGAGCCGCAAGGGCGCGACGATCATCGTCAGCGGGAGACGGCCCGCGCGCGGGATCGTCAAGGCCGCCCCGAGCGCGGCGGCGCGGCCTTGCGCGGTCTGGACGCAGGATCGTACCTGCCGCACCATGCGCTGATCCAGCTCCGCATCCGCCAGTCTCAAACGCCCGCGCATGCTGGAAACATGTATCCCCGCGCGGAGCAGCGCTTCCGCCCGCGCGTTCGCCGTGGCGATGCGGCAGCGGGCATCTAAGGCGAAGACCGCCGCGTCGATACGCGACATGGTTTCGTCGGCAAGGGCGTAGTGCGCCGCCGCCTTGGAGAATTGCCTGCCGAGCCAGAAAGCGCGTTGCAGATGGGGCAAGAGGATCGACACCTTTTGCCGGTCCTCGTCTCCATACGCGCCCGCTTGCGCCGGGCGGTGAACGCCGAGAACGCCGAGCGCGCGGTCGCCGCCTGGAAACACCGCGCCGACCATGTGGAATATATCGAGAGCGCGCAGCCACTCCTGATAGAAGCCGCTGTTGCGCTGTTCCGAGGGAGAAACAAGATCCTGGTCGGTCACGATGCGACCCACGCCGAAACGCGCGGCACGCGCGACCCACAAGTCCTGCCGGTGCCAGTCATCCGCCCAAGCTTGCTCGTCGTCCGCGACACGCAGGTTGTCGGTATGTTCGAACAGCCGGATGTCGTCGTCCGCGCCGTGCAGTTTCAGGACGGCGCTGGTGGACTCGAGAGTCTCCGAAATCCCGTCTGCGATCCCCACCCACAGGGCGTCGTCCGTCGCCGCTTCGTAAAAGCGCCCGATCAGACGCAAAACCCGTTCGTCGACGACACCCTGTGACGACATTCCATCCGCCGTACCGAGCAAGTCCCGAAGTTGCATTCTTGTCGTGCCTAATGCGCCGCTCTAGAGGCGGCAAGGCAGGATGACGGCTGCTGCCGGTCGAGCTGTCGGTACGATCGGCGCTGATTGGTGGCGGGGTCGGTCCGGCAAGAGCGATCGGCGAGCGCTTCTACGCTATGCAGAACGCCGAGCAACGCATAGCCGTAAGCGGCGCTGCCGCCAGCTACACCATCACCAGGGACGTGACCCTAATGTCCGGCATCGCCACGGCGGCATTCAAGCTTCGTGCCGAGTTGTGCGAACGCAGCTTCGCCCTAGCAGGCTGCGGAAATAGGTCGAGTTGGCGAGGTGTCCGGCTCCGGGTCGGGCCGGTAGCTGGGCAGGAAGGGGCGGAAGCGTCGGGTTTCTGGCTTGCCGAAGCGCTCGATCCGGCGATTTCCGATTGGCTGGACGGACTGCGGACGCATCACGTTGCCACCAGCAGCTTGGGGAGCCGCACGAGGTTGTAGGCGGCGGCGAGGGTGAACTGCCAGCCGACCCGGTCCAGGCCGCGGCGCTGTCGCCTTGGCCCATCGCGCGCCAGGAGGCCGCGCGATCCGACTGCGAAGCAGCGGCGGTCAGGAGACCGCCGAGGGCGAACACCTCCTCGATCCGTTTGCGGATGATCTGGCTGGCTCGGTAGCCCGGATGGCGCGTGGTGCGGCGGTCGATGGCGCTGCGGCGTCCCGAGGTGTTCCGGGCCACGTGCGGCGTGACGTTCAGCCCGCGCAAGGCGGCAACGAAGCTCGCCGCGTCGTAGCCCTTGTCGGCTCCGAGCGAGATCCGGCGCCGGCCCGGCACGTCTTCGACCATGGCAAGTGCGGCCTCACGCTCCGCCGTGCCGGTGGCCAGCGTCAGGCGGGCGTCGACTACCAGACAGGACCGGTTCTCCATCAGTACGTGGCCCATGAAGGCGAGCTTGGCAGCCTGGCCCGGCCCTTTCCTGAACAGCCGTGCGTCCGGGTCGGTGGTCGAAGCGTGGGTCTCGTTCGAGCGCTTCTCGCCCCGAAAGTTCCGCTCGCCCTTACGCCCCTGTGGCGGCGCGTCGTCGCCACCGCCGTCCTTCGGCCGAAAGCTCTTCATCGACGCCCAAGCCTCGATCAGCGTCCCGTCGACCGAGAAATGCTCGTCCGACAAGAGCGCCTTCACCCGCTCATGGCCGAGAACCGCGGCCATGAACCTGGCCGCCACGTCACCCGCCAGCAGCCGCTCGCGGTTCTTGGTGAAGACGGTCACGTCCCAGATCGGCGCGTCCATCGCCAAGCCGACGAACCAGCGAACGAGCAGGTTGTCATCGAGCTGCTCCATCAGCTGCCGCTCGGAGCGCACCGAGTAGAACGCCTGCAAGAGCAGCGCCCGCAGCAGCTTCTCCGGTGGGATCGAGGGTCGGCCGATCCGCGAATAGAGCCGGTCGAACTCGGGCGATAGCTCCTCCAGCGCCTCGTCGACGATCGCCCGGATCGGCCGCAAGGGATGCCCCGCCGGCACCCGCGCCTCGCAACTCACGTAGCTGAACAAGCTCTCCGTCCGCTCGTCGCCGCCCCGCATCCCCGTCCTCCGGCCAACCCTACCCGGACCGTTGACTCACGAAAGCGCCACCACCGCCAGCCCTTTTTCCGCAACCTGCTAGTCTTGGATCGCGGCGGGATGCGTCGAACTTGGCTGCGCGGCCGCACCAACGTCAGCGTCACCGGCTCGATCGTCGGCCATCTCCGCGAGGACTGTTTATGCTTCCGCGATGCGACGGGCGAGATGCGCGTCGAGATCGCCGACAACATCCGGCAGGAGCGTCAGGTCACGCCCGCCGACACCGTGCGCCTCCTGGGTGGAGTCGATCGCACGGCAGCCGGCGTCCCCCACCGCTGGGTCAAGTCGCTCGCACTCGTCGACTGTGAACTGCGCCGTTTCGGTACGACCTGCCACACCATCAAATCCGTCGTCTCGCATGTGCGCGCTTGCCTACCGTCAACGGTCATCGAGAAGACCGCGCTTGCCGTGGTCGTATGGTCTGTTCTTGGCGAGCCTTCGTCCGAGCGCGTTGACGAGGAGTGAACTCGGCCCGGCGGGCGTGCTACCGGTTCGCGGTAGACTGGTCAGGGCTCAACGGAAAGGAGCCCGACGATGTCGATGACCAATACCGACACCACCACTCGTCAGACTTGCCGCCCGGCGCACGTGCCGTGGAACAAGGGCCGCCTGATCGGCCAGCGGCCGCCGCTGAAGGTCCGTGCGGTCTGGGCCGTGCGGAGCCGCCTGCAGCAACGGCGATCCGGCCGCGACCTCGCCATGTTCAACCTCGCCGTCGACAGCAAGCTGCGCGGTTGCGACCTCGTCAGCCTGCGGGTCGAGGACGTCTGCACTGGCGGCCGCCTGCGGACGCGCACGATGGTCCGGCAGAAGAAGACCGGCCACCCGGTGCAGTTCGAGCTCACCGACCAGTGCCGAGACAGCGTCGCCGCCTGGATCGCCGAGGCCCAGCTGTGCGGGAGCGACTGGTTGTTTCCGAGCCGGAAGGACCGAACCAAGCACCTCACCGCCCGCCAGTACGCCCGCCTGGTCCACCGCTGGATCGCCGAGGTCGGGCTGGAGACGTCCCGATACGGCATGCCCTCATGCGCCGGACCAAGGCGACGCTGATCTACCGCAAGACGGGGAACCTCAGGGCCGTGCAGATCCTGCTCGGACATACCAAGATCGAGAGCACGGTGCGGTATCTCGGCGTCGAGGTGGACGACGCGCTTGCGATCGCCGAGCACGTCGACCTGTAGCCGTGCCCGATGGCGGCTGCCGGTCGCGCGGCAGCCGCCATCACAAGAGCACCCCTTGCAGCCATTGGCAGAGCATGCCAATTTCTTGTCGGCAAAGCCGAGAGGGTCCGATGCCGACACGAAACGTCGTGCTCACCGATCATCACGAAGACCTGATCGCGCGGCTCGTGGAAAGCGGGCGCTACAAGAACGCGAGCGAGGTCATGCGCGAGAGCCTCAGGCTCATGGAGCGGCGCGAGGCCGAGAACGCCGCCAAGCTCGACGCCTTGCGTCGCCGGTTCGAGTTGGCCGAGGCCGAAGTCGAAGCCGGTGAAGTCTTCGAGTTCGCGGACGGCTTGCTGGAGCGTCTCGACGAGGACGAACGCGCCGGCCGATGAGGCGCGTCGTCATCACGAAGCTGGCGGCGCGCGACATTCAGCGGATCCTGCGTCGGAGCGAGGCCGAGTTCGGCGTCGTTGCCCGTGCCCGCTATCGCGAACTCCTCGATCGGGCCATCCGCGACATCGCGGAGAACCCGCTGCATCCATGTGTCCGTGCCATCGATGACATCCGACCCGGCTACCGACTCTACCACCTGAGATTCAGCCGAACCGCCGTGTTCGGCGCGCGGGTCGGTCGGCCCCGCCACCTCCTCGCGTTCTATCTGCCCGACGACGCGGGCCTCGTGGTCGCCGCCGACCTTCATGAACGCGAACTCATCGAGCGCCACCTGGACCTCTGATCGCGGAAGCCGGTCGCTGACCCAAAGCGGACCTGCCGACATCCGGGGTCCGAAAGCCGGATCGGGTTCGATAGCGGACCGACCGGCTCGTGTTGCGCCGGCTGCGGTCTCGTTGGGACCATGTGGACGCGTGCACCGGCAGGTCGGACGGCAACCGAGCGTATGGTGGATGCGATCATTGCCATAGGCCGGTAGGCGCGGTCGCCAAGCTTGCGCGGGCTCGACAACGGGGCGTGCATGTCACCATGCTGCGGGAACGCCACGTCGCGGAGCGCCCATGCTGCCCTTGTCGATGCACCGGCTGACCTTCACCGCGGTGACACCGGTCGACCTGCAGGCCTTTGCCGGCTCGGCGTGGCGTGGTGCCTTCGGGCACGCGCTGAAGCGGTCGTGCTGCATCATGCGGCTCCGGCCCTGCGAGGGCTGCGTCCTGGAGCACGCGTGCGTCTACCCGACGGTGTTCGAGGCGCGGCCCAGCCCCGAGGCTGACCGGATGCGGCGCTATCCGCACGTCCCCCAGCCCTACGTGCTGCGGCCGATCACGCCAACGCCGCGCCGGCTGGCGCCCGGCGAGGCCTTCACCCTCGACGTCGTTCTGGTCGGCCGGGCGCAGCCGCATGTCGGCTACGTGGTACGCGCCCTGGACCGGGCGGCGGCGCATGGCGTCGGCCGCGCGCGCGGCCGCTTGACCCTGGCGGATCTCCAGCCCTTGCCGGCGCCCGAGCCCGGCCTCGTGCTGCCCGACCGCATTCGCCTGACGCTGGAAAGCCCGCTGCGCCTGGTTGTGGCAGGCGAGGTGCTGTCGCCGGATCGGTTCGCCCCCGGCGCACTGCTGATGGCGCTGCTGCGGCGGATTTCCATGCTCGCCTACTTCCACGCCGGCGAGGCCCTCGATGTGGATTTTCGTTCCCTGAAGGCGTCGGCCGGCAGCGTGCGGCTGGTCGACGCAAGGTTGCGGTTCGTCGACCAGGTCAGGCGCTCGGCCCGGCAGGCGCGGGTGATGCGGATGGGCGGGCTGGTGGGCGAGGTCGAGATGGACCTCGCCCGGGCGGACGCGTTCAAGCCGATGCTGGCGCTGGGCCAGTGGGTGCACGTCGGCAAGGGCGCCACCATGGGCCTCGGTCGCTACCGGCTCGAAGCGGCATGACCGCCGCGCCCGTGCCACCGCGGCACCATCGTCGCACGCTGCCGTCGCCCGCCCGCCGTGTTATCCGTCGTTCCGGTTGGACATCGTGCAGCCTCGAAACCGACCAGCGACGGCGGACGCTGGGACGCTCATTGCGCGCGCGTACCGCTCACTCATGTTTCCGCCCACCCGATTTTTTTGCGAAACCTCGCCGCAACCCCTTGGGATCGAAGCGTTTTTTCCAGGGGGTCCCTTTAGCTACTTGCCCTGATGAAGAAGGGATCAAGACCGTAAGAGTGGTCGTAGCTGACCAGCTCGTCCGCTTTAGCTACTTGCCCTGATGAAGAAGGGATCAAGACCCTTCATAACGACACGGGCAACCGTGCCGCTTGCCTTTAGCTACTTGCCCTGATGAAGAAGGGATCAAGACTCGATACTCGCCCGAGGGTTGGCGCGGCATGCGACTTTAGCTACTTGCCCTGATGAAGAAGGGATCAAGACTAGAGCGCTTCGGCGCGGTCATCACCGAAGCGGGCTTTAGCTACTTGCCCTGATGAAGAAGGGATCAAGACAAATGCGGAAGCCCTTGGCGTCGGTCATCTGTCTTTAGCTACTTGCCCTGATGAAGAAGGGATCAAGACCCGATCGGCTGCGGGGGCTGGACTGGGCCGCGAACTTTAGCTACTTGCCATGATGAAGAAGGGATGCCGTCGAGCGGCGTGAGGCTGCGCCGGCGGACGTCTTGCGGGACCCCCGGCGCGGCCAGCGGCGCGGGCGGGGGCAGCGTTTTCCGCCTTCTGCGCGACGTCGACGATCAGAAAGCCTCGAGGCCAAGGAACAAGCTTGCCGGTCTCGACATGCAAGGACGGCGCGCGTCCACTCGGGCGCCTCGCTCCGGGAGACGGCGTATGGGGCCGCTCGTTCCTGACGACCTTCGCTTCGCCCGCGCTCGGGCGCCGGCGCGCGCTTGGCGCCGGGCGTGCGCCGGAGGGCGGCGCCGATGACGTTGCCCTCCGCCCCGGAGGCGTACCCGCGGCGGGTGCTCTTGGCCGTCGCCGGGCTGACGCCGCAGACCGTGAGCGAGACGATCTGGGCGCTCGCAACTGCCGAGCCGCCCTGGGTGCCGACGGAACTCCGCATCGTCACCACCGCCCCCGGACGCGAGCGCGTTCGGCTGCTGCTGCTCGACCCGGACGACGGGGCGCTGGCGGCGTTGGCGCGCGACCTCGACCGACCCGAACTGGTCGCGGTGGCGAACGAGCGGAGCCTCGTGGTGGTTACGGTCGCCGGGAGGGCGTTGGAGGACGTCGACAGCCCAGAGGCCCACGTCGCCGTCGCCGACGCGCTGCTCGACGAGGTCCGGGCGGTTACGGAGGATCCGGACGCGGCGCTGCACGTCAGCCTCGCCGGTGGCCGCAAGACCATGGGCTTCTTCGCCGGCCACGCCCTGTCGCTTCTGGGCCGTGCGCAGGATCGACTTTCCCACGTCCTGGTCGACCCCGCTGCCGAGGGCCATCCCCAGTTCTTCTTCCCGCCGCGGCGGCCGCGCGTGCTCTTGGCGATGGGAACCGGCCAGCCGTTCCGGCCGACGCCGGACATGGTGCGGCTGGTGGACATCCCCTTCGTCCGGCTCCGCGACGGCCTGCCGCCCTCGCTGCTGCGCGATCGCGGCGGCTATGCCGAGACGGTGGCCGCAGCCCAGCGCGCCCTGCAACCGCCCAAGCTGGTGATCGACTTGACCGGACGCGCCATCGTTGCCGCCGGCGTGCGCTTGGCCATGCCGCCGCTGCAGGCTGCCTTCCTCGTGTGGCTGGCGCGGCAACGGGCCGGCGGCGACGCCGCCGCGGTGCGCTGGGACGAAGCCGACCCCAAGGAACTGGCGGCGGCCTACGGCGACTGGCTCGGGCCGGCGCACCCGGACGTCGCGGCGTTTCGCCGGCGCTATGCGGACGGGCTGGAGAAAGAGCGCTTCGACGAATGGAAAACGCGCCACGACAAGCTTGTGCGGGCTGCCCTCGGCGCCGCTGCCGGACCATACCGAATCGTCGCGGTCGGCAAACGGCCGCGAACGCGCTTTCGTCTAGCGATAGACGCGAGCGCCATCGTCTGGATGAACGCCCGGAGCGATTGAGTGGACGACCGCCTGCCCAGCATCGACGAAACGGCCGTCGCCGCGTTCCTGCACGACGTCGGCAAGGTCGAGCAGCGCGCCGCCCCGGACCTCCAAGCCTTGCCGGAGCGCTCGCGCAACCTGGAGAGCGTGGTGCTGCCGGTCTTCGACGGCCGCTACAGCCATTTCCACGCGCTCTTCACCGACGCCTTCTTCGAGTGGGCGATGGACCGGCGGGCCTGGCCGCCGACGGCCATCGACCTGCACCGGGTGCGCCAGCTCGCAATCTACCACCACCGGCCGGACACCCACCGCTTTCCCTGGACCCAGATGATCGCCGAGGCCGACCGTCTGTCGTCGGGGCTCGACCGCAAGCAGGGGGACATGGAGCAGGAGCGCGACCCGAGCCGACAGGCCTATCGCCGCACGCCGTTGTCGTCGACCGTCAGCAGGCTCCGGCTCGATGCGGGCCGCACGCCGCTGCCACTGCCGCTCGCCGATCTGGCGCCCGAGCACCTGTTCCCGGACGCCAACCTCGACCCCGGACGCCTGCCGGATGCCTATGTCCGGGTGCGCGACGGCTTTCGGGCCGACTTCGCCGCGCTGGCGGCCGCGCATCAGGGCAACGTCGAGCTGTTCCATGCCGGCCTGATCACGGCGTCCGAGCGTTGGTTGTGGGCGGTGCCGTCGTCGACCGTGGACCAGCCAGACGTCGGCCTGCACGACCACGCCTTGTCGACCGCTGCGATCGCCGCCTGCCTGCACGCCTTTCACGCGGCCGAGGGCAGCCTCGGCGATGCGACCGCCATCGGCGACCGGCGGCACCCCAAGTTCCGGCTCCTGGAAGGCGATCTTTCCGGCATCCAGACGAGCCTCTTTCGACTGGCGCGGCAGCAGGTGAAGGGGGCGGCACGCATCCTGCGGGCGCGGTCGTTCCTGATGGGGGCTTTGCTCGATGCCGCCGCGCTCTTGGTCCGCCGCGAACTCGGCCTGCCGCCCTACGTCGTGCTGCAATCGGCCGGCGGTAAGTTCCAGATGCTGGTACCCGCCCTGGCCAGCGTCGAGCCGGCGCTGGAGGCCCTGCGGGCGCGCTTCGACGCGTGGCTGGTGGAGCGCTATGCCGGCGATCTCGCCTTGAACCTCGCCCTCGGTCCGGCGTTCGCAGCGGAAGGCTTCCAGAAGGCCAACTGGCCGCACACGCTGCGCCAATTGCGCCAAGCTGCCGAGGACGCCAAGCAGCGGCCGCTTGCTACGGCCTATGCGCGGCCCGTGCTGGGCGGCGACTACGAGGCGGGGGCCGACGGCGCCTGCCCGACCTGCGGGGTGCGGCCGCGCCGGCCGGAGCTGGCGGACGGCGGCGAGGCACGCTGCCGCGCCTGTCACGACGAGCACCGCCTCGGCCGCCGGCTGCCCGATCTCCAGGCCAGTCTGTGGCGCAACGTCGAGGGCACGACCGAAGGCATCGCCCTGTTCGACCGGCTACGGGTCGTCGTTGCGGCCGAGAAACCGCATCCCGGCCCCGACCTCGTTGCGGCGTGGCAGCCCCGCTCCGCCGGCCATCCCTGGCCACCGGCCGACCGCTTCCTCGCCAACCACGTGCCGCGGTTCGGGGCGGGCGAATGGGACCACGAACGCTACCGCCCGGTCGTCGATGCGTTGCAGAGCGTGGAGGAAAAGGAGGCCTGGCGGGCCGAGGGGATCAAGACCTTTCACCATCTCGCCTGCGAGGACCGGGAGCTGGCGAAGGGCCGCTGGCACGGCCGGCCGTTGCTGGCGGTGCTCAAGGCCGACGTGGATCGGCTCGGCCAGCTCTTTACGCGCGGGCTGGGCGACGACCGTACCGTCGGGCGGGTCGTCGCGCTGTCGCGCCAAATCGACGCCTTCTTCACCGGCTGGCTGACCCATCACCTGCGGACCCGGGCACCGAACGTCTACACCGTCTATGCCGGCGGCGACGACCTGCTGCTGATCGGCCCTTGGCTGACGACCATCCGGCTGGCGGCCGATCTCAACGCCGCCTTCCGGCGCTTCGCAGGCGAGAACCCGGACGTCACCCTGTCCGCCGGCATCGAGCTGGCCGACCCGAAGGAGCCGCTCGTCCGCATCGTCGAGCGCGCCGAGCGGCGGTTGGCGGCGGCCAAGGAGGGCGTGCGGAACAAGGAGGGCGGGCGGAACCAGGTCTCGCTCGTGCTGCCCAAGAACGGCGCGATCGGCTGGCCGGAACTCGACTGGGCGCTCGAAGCCGGCGACCGGCTCCACGCCATGATCGGTGCCGGCGAGCTGGCGACGGCCTTCGTCTACAAGCTCCTGTGGTTCGCCGACCGCAAGGCGAAGGCGGAGGCGGGCGACCACGACGCAGCCGATTGGGCGGCAAAGTACCGCTACCACCTGGCGCGGCAAGCGAGCGAGAAACGTCTGCACGGGGCGGCGCGCGACGCCTTCGAGCAGCGGTTCCACGAGTTGCTCGGTGCCGCCGGCGAGCCGAAGCCCGCCCGCATCCCGATCACCCTGGCGCTCTACCGCAACCGCTGAGGAGGCAACATGGCCAACCCCAACCGAATGGGCTCCAGGCCACCGCACGGGGGCGGCGGCAGGGGCAACGAGCCGGACATGGCAGCACTGCTGAAGCCGCCGGCACAGCCGATCCGCTACTTCGTCGATGGGTCGAACGGCAAGCCCGCATTGAACCGCGATCTGGTCGGACGGGATGCCGAGGACTTGGCGGCCCGCATCAAGCAGATGGACAACACGCAGCTTCGCCGGTTCTACACGCCGGTGGTGAGCCTGCGCGACCGCGCCATCGCCGGCCGCATTTCCGACGAGGACGTCCAGGCGGAACTGGCCCTGCTCAAGGCGCGGGTAGCCTACGCGTTCAAGCGGCCGGGCGCGCGGGTGCCGTCCGACCTCGTGCGTCTGTTCACCGACCATGCGGCAAGTGTGAAGACCTGCGACGACTTCGTCGCCTTCGCGCGGCATTTCGAGGCCGTCGTCGCCTACCACCGCGCCCTGTCGACCCGGGGCGGATGAGGAAAAGATCATGACCCAACCGCAGTTCCTCGGCCGTGCCACGATCTCCGCGCGGCTGGTCGTCAAGACCGGCCTGCACGTCGGTGCGGGCAAGGACAAGATCGAGATCGGCGGCGTCGACAACCCGGTCGTCCGCCATCCGCACAGCCGCGAGCCCTACGTTCCGGGATCCTCGATCAAGGGCAAGCTGCGCTTCATGCTGGAGTGGGCGTTCAGCAAGATCGACGCGGACGGCAATGTGTGGGGCTGGAACCGCAACGACACGTACGACACCAACGACCCCATCCTGCGGATCTTCGGCACCGCCCTCGACGAGAAGTCCTTCCGCGGCGGGCCCACGCGTCTGATAGTCCGTGACGCCGTGCTCAACGCTGAGTGGTTGACCAAAGCCAATGGCCAAGGCTGGGAACTCGTAGAAGAGAAAACGGAGGTGGTGATCGACCGTATTGCAGGAAGGGCAGGAGGTGCGGGGCCTCGCATGACCGAGCGCGTCCCGGCCGGAGCGGTGTTCGACCTCGGGATGGTCTTCCGGCTCTATGCCGTCGACGGCGATGGCGGGCGGCACGACTGGGCCTGCCTCAACTGGCTGTTGCAGGGCCTCGCCATGCTGGAGGAGGACGCGCTCGGCGGCTCCGGCTCGCGCGGCTACGGGCGGATCGCGTTCGAGGACCTGCAGGTCGCCTTCGACGGCGAGGTGACCCGCCTCGACAACAACGCCTTCCGCGGCCGACGCTTCGACCCTGCCAAGGCCGCCGAGATCGTGCCATGCCCCTTTGGCGCCTGACGCTGGAACTCCAGGGGCCGCTCGGCACGCCGCTCACCTCCGGTACGCTGTTCGGCCACCTCTGCTGGGCCATGCTGCGCCGCGAAGGCGAGGCGGCGCTGGAGGCTTGGCTCACGGCCATCGCGGCCGGCGAGGCGACGTTGCGGGTTTCGGATGCGCTGCCCAAGGACCACCTGCCGCGCCCCTTGCTGCGCCCGCAGCCGCCGGACGAAGGGCTCGACACGGCCGCCGCCGATGCGGCCAAGAAACAGAGCAAGAAGCGCTGGCTGCGGCGCGCCGATTGGCTGCGCCATCGCCAGGGGCTCGATGCAGCGCGATTGTCGCCGCTCCTGGTCGACGCCGCCAGGCTGGACGACCTGCACGCCCACAACCGGATCGACCGCCGCACCGGCACCACGCCCACCGAGGGCGGCGGCCTGTGGTTCGTCGAGGACGACTGGAGCTACGCCTTGGCGCCCGAGCGCGACCTCTACGCCCTGACCGACCTGGACCCGGAGGGGCTGCACCACCTGCTGGCGGACGTCGGCGCCGAGGGCTACGGGCGCGATGCCACCTACGGTCGCGGCCGTTTCACGGTGCACCCGCCGGCGCTCGACGACGACCTCCTCCGCCACGCGGGCAACCGCCTGATGAGCCTGTCGCACGGCTGCCTGGACGAGACCATGCAGGCGCCGCGCTACGAGCGCTTCACCCACTTCGGGAAGGTCGCCGCGGTGCTGGCCGCGCGCACCGGCCGACCGTTCAAGCGTCCGGTGCTGCTGACGAAGCCGGGCGCCACCTTCGATGCAGGGCCCGGACCGTTCGGTCGCCTGCTCGCGGACGTCCACCAGGACGACGCCCGCGTACGCCACGACGCCCAGCACCTCGCCATCCCGTTCACGGAGGCCGCCTGATGCACGGCGACGTCGTCTGGAACCTCCAGGCCATCCCGCTGACGCCGATCCACGTCGGCGACGGAACCACCTACCAGCCCGACGGTTACGACCTCCGCGAGGGCCATCTCTGCCGCTTCGACCCGCACCGGGTCATGCGCGAAATGGGCGCCGAGCAACGGCGGCTGTTCAACCAAGCCCTCGACGGCGGCCGCCTGCAGGAGGCGCAGGCCATCCTCCGCCGCAATGCCGACGACGCCCACGTCGAGGCCCGCATTCCGGTCGCGGAAGCTTCGGCCGGCGAGCTGCGCAAGGCCTTTCGCGACGACCGCCGCTACGGCTTGGTCAGCCCGTTCGTGCGCACCGGCGGACAACCGTACCTGCCGGGATCGACCGTGAAGGGTGCGCTGCGGACCGCTTGGCTCAGCCAGCGGGCAGGGAGTGCGGATCGGCGCGCGCTGGAGGGGGCGATGGCGGACGGGCCAGCGCGCAGCAAGGCGGAACGGGCGGAGCTGTTCTTGCTGGAGCGGGACCGGAACCGTGTCGAGCAGGACCCCTTCCGCTATCTGCACGTGCCCGACGTGCCGCTCGACGGGGTGGCGAGCCGGATCGACCAGATCGTGAACTGGCGGCCCGAGACCGCAAGAGGCGAAGGTGCGGAGAACATCCAGCTGCACGTCGAGCGTCTGTTGTCCCTCGCCGACGGCACCGCGAGCGGCCTCAAGTTCCAAGTCCGCCTCGCCGCCGACAGCCGCCAAGAGGCCCTGCGTCGACGCGACGAGCGCCGGACGCCACGGGTGGTCCTGCTCGCCGACGAGCTGTGGCAGGCATCGCGCGAGTTTCACTGGCGCCTGTTCGAGCGGGAGCGCGCGCGCTTTTGGGATCGCTACCCGGAAACCCGCGACCGTCTCGCCGAGATCCTCCGTTTTCGCTTCGCCGGCCGCGATTTCGACGAGGCCGGCTGGCGCGCCACGCCCAGCGTCGCCCTCATGCGGCTCGGCCGCTTCGGGCACTTCGAGAGCAAGTCGTTGGAGTGCTACCGCTCACAGGTGCGGCCGCAGGACAGGACGCAGCGGCCGGTCGCCGAAGGCGCCACCCGGATGATCGTCGCATGCACCCACCGACAGAAAACCGCCCGCGTCCCTCTCGGCTGGATGCTCCTCATGCGCCTGAAGGACTCGGCGTGACGGCCGAGGGGCCGGTGCTGGTCCTCACCGTCGGCGGCAGTCCTCAGCCGCTCAAGAGCGCCATCCGCACCGCCGAGCCGTGCTTCGTCGCCTTCGTCTGCTCGGATGCGAGCGGCCGGCGGGCTGACGGCAGCCCCTCGCCCAGTTCCGTCCCCGAAGCCCACGCCATCGCCGCGGAACTCGGCCTCGAGCCGACCGAGTTCGAGGTCCATGAGGTGCCACCGGACGACCCCGACGTGGCGGGGCCGCTCGCCGCCGCGATCGTCGACGCGCTGTGCCGGCGCTTTCCCGCTGCGCGCCTGCGCTTGGACTACACCGGCGGCACCAAGACCATGTCGGCGGCACTGATGCTGGCCGGCATCCGCGAGCCAGGGGCACGGGTCGAACTGCAGATCATGAAGGGCGCGCGGGAAGACCTCAACCACGTGACCGACGGCACCGAACGCCCGGTCCGCCTCGCCGTCGACGCCCTCTTGGCGGCGCGGACCCTGGACGTTGCCGACCGCTTCTGGCAGCGCTTCGGCTATGCCGAGGCCGAGGCGCTGCTCGCGGGTCCGGCCGAGGACCTGGAGCACGCCGAGACCGTGCCGCTGGCCCTACGCCAACGCCTCCGCCGCGCCCACGCCCTCTCCCACCTGTTCGCCGCCTGGGACCGATTCGACCACCCCACCGCATTGCACGTCGCCGGCGCCTGGGGCGAAGGCCCGCCGCTCGACGCCGCACGCCTGCGGACGTTGCGCTCGCTGGCAACCGAGCGGCGCGCGACGCCCTTGCTGGTGCTGGATCTATGGCGCAATGCCGAGCGCCGGGCGGCGCGCGGTCAGTTCGAGGACGCGGTCGCGCGCTGCTACCGAGCCACCGAGGCGACAGCGCAGTGGCTGCTCCACGAGCATGTAGGAATCGAGACTGGCGACGTCGACCTCGCCAAGGTGCCGGCCGATCTGCACCGACGGATCGTCAAGCACGGGTCGCCCAAGGGCAAATTGCAGATCCCGTTGACGGCGGCGTGGGATCTCCTCTCCGGCTGGGCCGAGCGAGCTGATGCGCCGGCCGCGTTCCGGCACGTGAAGGCAGTGCTGCGCCAGCCGGTGCCCGCGCTGCGGATGCGGCCGGCGCGCCTTGCCATGGACGACCGCAAGGAGGGCTGGACCGCACGCCGCAACGCCTCGATTCTCGCCCACGGTTTCGACCCCGTCGGCCCGGACGAGTGGCGCCAAGTCGAAAGCTGGATGCGCCACGTCCTGATCGATGGTATCTTTCCGGGCGCCGGATTGGCGCCGGCAACGCTCTTGCCCCAGCTCCCCGACCGGGCTCTTTGGACATCGTCGCCATGACTCATCTCTTGCAAGGCTGCGGATTGTTGCGAAGCCTGCTTGTAACCCTTTGGGATCGCTACAATTTTCGGTGGGGGTCCCTTTGACTACTTGCCCTGATGAAGAAGGGATCAAGACGCATCGGTGCCGTAGCAGTAGTCGAACTCGTCGGCCTTTGACTACTTGCCCTGATGAAGAAGGGATCAAGACGCGGGCGTTGGGAGCGAGTGCCCCTAAAGTGCCCCTTTGACTACTTGCCCTGATGAAGAAGGGATCAAGACACCACTCGGCCTCGGTCAAATCCGGCATCTGCCCTTTGACTACTTGCCCTGATGAAGAAGGGATCAAGACCTGTTGCTGGCGTCGATGTTGACGTGCTGGGCGTTCTTTGACTACTTGCCCTGATGAAGAAGGGATCAAGACCGCTCTTGGTGACGCACTTCACCTCGGGAAACTTTGACTACTTGCCCTGATGAAGAAGGGATCAAGACGGATGTCTTCGGTGATGATGGTCATGGTACGATCTTTGACTACTTGCCCTGATGAAGAAGGGATCAAGACCGAGGAGCACGCCGGTCACGGCCGCGTCTCCGCCTTTGACTACTTGCCCTGATGAAGAAGGGATCAAGACCGCAACTCGTGCAGGCTTTGGACGGCACAGCCGCTTTGACTACTTGCCCTGATGAAGAAGGGATCAAGACGCCGTCCTGTATCTGGGTCAGCTCGTCCTCGCACCTTTGACTACTTGCCCTGATGAAGAAGGGATCAAGACTCGTTGCGCGCCACCAAGTTGCGGTGGGTGCGCGCTTTGACTACTTGCCCTGATGAAGAAGGGATCAAGACGGGACGTGTCTGGTCGTCTCGGCAGTAGTCGTCACTTTGACTACTTGCCCTGATGAAGAAGGGATCAAGACATTAGGGACATGGGCCTTCTTCCTCCGCTTCGGGCTTTGACTACTTGCCCTGATGAAGAAGGGATCAAGACACCGAATACTTACACGTACAACTACCGACATATCTTTGACTACTTGCCCTGATGAAGAAGGGATCAAGACGGGAAATAGTCCCCAACCTGAAGGCCAAGGGCCTTTGACTACTTGCCCTGATGAAGAAGGGATCAAGACATCATCTCGATCACGTAGCGGTCGCCCTGCTGGCTTTGACTACTTGCCCTGATGAAGAAGGGATCAAGACTCTTGGTCTGGGTCACCAAGGCCATACTTGACCTTTGACTACTTGCCCTGATGAAGAAGGGATCAAGACGCAGATTTTCCTTCGCCTAGATACGACCGCCTGGCTTTGACTACTTGCCCTGATGAAGAAGGGATCAAGACAGCCAAGGCATGGGCCTTGACCTGTCCCAGACTTTGACTACTTGCCCTGATGAAGAAGGGATCAAGACGGGTGACCTTGGAGATAGAAGCCATGGAAGGACTTTGACTACTTGCCCTGATGAAGAAGGGATCAAGACCGACGACCTGGAAGAACAGCCTTCCGTCGGCCGTCTTTGACTACTTGCCCTGATGAAGAAGGGATCAAGACGGCGCGATGTCAGCCGCCTTCGCGGCGCGGGCGACTTTGACTACTTGCCCTGGTGAAGGAGGGGGCGTGGCGGGGGTGGGGGCGTGGGGTCGGTCTGGTCGCCGGGCCGTGATCGACGCGGCGCGACGTCCTGTGGGGCGAGGCCGCGTGCGCCGGCAGCGAGCGTCGCTGGCAAGCTTGGCAGCGCTCGCGGCCGTCTGCGGCGACGCCCACCTGTCCTCGAACCCGAGCCGAGGAGAACGCCCTTGAGCCGCTTCGATACCAAAGCTTCCCGTGCCACGTTCGACGTCGTTCCCGCGAACCGTGTCCGCCTTGCCCGGGCGGGCCAGCCGCTGCCCGCCGACCGGCTCGCCTTGGTCGAGCGGGCAACGGCCCTCTACGCCCGCTGCCGCAATCGTCTCGACGCCGCCCCCTTGATCGAAGCCCTCGCCGACGACGTCGTCTTGGAGAGCCAGAACGAGTGGGAGCCACTCTCCGGCAAAGCGGCCGTCGCCGCCTATCTGGAGCAGCGCTTCGAAGTCCTCGCCGGTTTCGCCGCCACGCGCGACACCGGCCGGCTGGAATTGGGTGTGGTCGATCTGCCCGCGGCCGACGACCACCCGTGCGCCATCTTCGTCCTGGAGGGACGCCGCGTGTCCCTCGCCGTGCTGCGGACCGACGACGCGGGCGCGATCGTCCGCATCGACTTCGTGACCGTCCTCCCGTCGCCGGCCGCCGCACGCACCAGCGGCATCGTCCCGACCTGAACAAGCTTGTCGGGGGCTGCAACCGCTGCCGAGAGAACCTAGCTGGAGGGCCGGAACCGCCGCGAGGACCCGGCCCATGCCCCTGCGTACGCTCCACGTCGTCGCCTACGACATCTCCGATCCGCGCCGCCTGCGCCGCGTGCTGCAGGCGGTCAAGGCCTACAGCACCGGCGGCCAGAAGTCGGTGCACGAGTGCTGGCTCACCGCCGGTGAGCGGGACGCGCTGCGCGCGCAGCTGCTGGCGGAGATCGACCCGGGCGAGGACAGCGTGCTCTTGATCCGACCGGAGCCCCACGCGCCGGTCCGCTGCCTCGGCATCGCCACGCCGCCGCGCGACGCCAGCTTCTTCTACGTCGGCTGAAGCGCTATGGAGACGCTCTACGTCGATCGCCGGGCCACGGCGTTGGGGTTCGAGCACGGTGCGGTCGTGATCCGCACCAGCGACGGTGCGCGCCGCACGGTACCCCTGGCGCCGTTGCAGCGCATCGTCGTGCGCGGTGAGGCTACCCTGTCGAGCCGGCTCCTGGCCGAACTCTGGCGCCACGACACGGGCCTCTTGCTGCTCAGCGGGCGCTATGGTGAGCCGACCGCGCGCCTGCTGGGTCGCCCGCACGGCGACGTCACCCGCATCCGCGCGCAACACGCCGCCTACGCCGACGACGCCACGCGGCGCGAGATCGCCCGCGTGGCCGTCAAGGCCAAGGTCCGCGCGCAAGTGAAGCTGTGGGAGAGCATGCTCCAGCAGCACCCGGAGCGGGCGCTGGTGCTGCGGCGGACGCTGGAGCGTCTGCGCCCCATCGACGAGCGGCTGCAGGCGGCGCGCACCGCCGTCGCCACGCTGCTCGGGCTGGAAGGGGCGGCGGCCGCCGCGCATTTCGAGGCCCTCGCCGCCGTTCTGCCGCCGCGGCTCGGCTTCGTCGGCCGCAAGCGCCGCCCGCCGCCGGACCCGGTCAACGTGGTCCTGTCCCTTGGCTATACCCTCGCCAGCGCCGAAGCCGCCCGCCAAGCGCAGATCGCGGGCCTCGACCCGCTGCTCGGCTTCCTGCACGAGCCGGCCCCGCACCGGCCGGCGCTGGCCGCCGACCTGATCGAGGTGCTGCGGCCGTTCGTCGACGAAGTGGCGCTGGATCTCTTCCACGAGGGCACGCTGCGGCCGGAGCACTTCACCCGGGAGGGCGAGGCTTGCCGCATGGGCAAGGCCGGCCGGGAGCGTTTCTACCTCGCCTGGGAGCGGCGGGCCCCCGCGTTCGAACGGCTGTTGCGGCTGCAATGCCGGGTCTTGGTGCTACGCCTGACCGCGGAGGAACCGGCATGACGGCCCTCTATCTCGACGCGATCGAGACACCGGTCCGCGTTCGGCTGGACGGCCCGGCGCTGCGCGTTGAGCGGGCCGGCGCCGCCGACGGCCGGTTCCCGCTGCGCCGTCTCTCGCGCCTCGTCGCCCGCGGACCGGTCAGCTTCGAGGGCGGGAGCCTCGTTGCCTGCCTCAGCGCCGGCGTGGCACTCGCCTTCGTCGACGCGCGCGGCGAGCGGCTGGGCACCTGCCTGCCGGCAAAGCCGGTCCCGGCCGCGACCGCCGTCCTCTTGGAGGACGCAGCCCTCGTCGGCGTAGCACCAGCGGTGCTGGACGCGTGGCGGCGGGCCGAGGAGCGCCGACAGGTGCTGGCGACGGTGTGCGCCTTGGGCCTCGCCGTCCCCGACCTCCGCCGCCGCACCGTCGAGCGCCACGTGCTGGTCCGCCTGCAGACGACCGCACCGTCGCTGCCGGTGGAACTGCTCCTGCATCGTGCGGGCGCGCTCTGCGATGCGGCCGTGGCGACGTGGCTCGTCCGGCAGGGGCTCGGCTGGAGCTGGCAGGGCGGCCGCGATCCCGCCTTCGACCTCCGGCGCGATCTGGGCGGCGCATTGGAGGTGGGCCTATGGTCGCATTTGGGCACCTCGAAAAACCTCTTGATCGCAGGCCGTTGGCGTGAGTCGATGGTCATGACGAGCGGGAGAGCGGCATGGCGGGTCAGCGGGGTTTCTTCGACGTCGACGAGCGGCTGGCGGCGTT
>JBJHBG010000092.1:0-20472 GCA_050485385.1 Geminicoccaceae bacterium
CTTCGAACGCTCGGGCGTGGCCTTCTGCAAGCGCACCATCACCGAAGTAGAGAGGGGTGACTGCCTCGCACATCTGGGGACGGACTGGGCGGGGTAGCGAAAGGCAAGGACGCCGGGGCTCATGGCCCCTCTGCGGCCTCCCTCCCCCCCTCGCGCGGCTCCTCGTCGTCGAACTCGACGATGTCGCGGATCGGATCGACCGCAGCGCCCAGGGCCGTGCAGAAATGCGCCTTGCTCTTCAGGACGTGCGCTTCGGAGATGCGTCCGGCCGCGTCGACGTCGCCCGCGCGCATGGCCGCGAGCAGGTCGCGGTGGTCGGCGTTGCGCTCGGCGAGGTGGCCTTGCGAGATCAACGCGCTGCGCCGGAACAGCCGTGCCTGCTGGAACAGGTCGCGCTGGAGCTGCATCAGCGGACGATTGCCGCTGAGTTCCAGGATGGCGTCGTGGAATTCGGTGTTCAGCACCAGAAAGCCGCGGTCGTCGTCCCGTGCCACCACCTCGTCGATGGCGACGATCAGCCGTTCCAGATGGGCGGCGTGGCGGTGCGTGAGGTTGAGCGTCGCCTCGCGCGCGGCGAGCCGGGCGAGCGACGCGCGAATGTCGAACAGGTGGAGTACGTGGCGCAGGCTCACCCGGCGGACGAAGGCGCCGCGGTTGGTGACGATCTCGACCAGGCCCGCCTGCTGGAGGATGCGGCACGCCTCGCGGATGGGGGCACGGCTGACGCCCCAGCTTTCGGCCAGCGCGTGCTCGCGGACATGGTCGCCCGGCTTGAGCGTGCCGTCGAGGATCAGCCGTTCCAGACGCTCCAGCAGCTGATCGGACAGGGAGGGCTTCGGTTTGCTCGTCACGGGCATGTCGATCCGGCTGCGGCATCGCTGCGTTGCAGACAGCGTGTTGCGGATTAGACGACGATCGACTAGCGTTGTCGACAATCTCGAACATCTCGCAGCAATCGGGGACGCACGACACGATGGGCGACGACGAGCGGTTCCGGGTCGCCCTGACGGGAGATTTCGTCGATTCCACCGGTGCGCTCTACTTCGAGCCGGCAGCCCTCGCGGCCCTGCGCGCGCGGCCGGATATCGCCCTGTCGGTGCTCGACACGCCGCCCGCCTCACCCCTGAGCGCCGAGGTGTTGGCCACCTACGATGCGGTCATCGCCAAGCGCTCGCCGCTGGCGGCGGACGCGCTGGACGCTGCCGATCTCCGCACGATCCACGTCTCGCGCAACGGCGTCGGCGTCGAACACCTGGACCTCGACGCGTGCACGCGCGCCGGGGTCGTCGTCACCAACACGCCGGATTCGGTGCGGCGGCCCATCGCGTCGGCGGCGATGTGCCTGCTCCTGGCGCTGGCGCATCGGCTGGTGGAGAAGGACCGCGCCACGCGCGACGCGCGCTGGCAGGACCGCCAGCTCTATCGGGGCACGGGTCTCGGTGGCCGGACCCTCGGCGTGGTCGGCGCCGGCAACATCGGCGCCGAGGTGCTGCGGCTGGCGGAGCCCTGGGACATGGTGCGGCTGGTCGCGCACCCGAGCCGCAGCGCCGAGGCGATCGCCGCCCTCGGTGCCGAGAAGGTCGAGTTGGACGAGCTTTTGGCGCGCGCCGACTTCGTCGTCCTCTGCTGCCCGTTGAACGAACGGACGCACCACCTGATCGATGCCCGGGCGCTCGAGCTGATGCGGCCCGAGGCCTATCTCGTCAACGTCGCGCGCGGCGCCGTGGTGGACGAAGCCGCGCTGGTGGCCGCACTTGCCGAGGGCAGGATCGCCGGTGCCGGTCTGGACGTGTTCGATCCCGAGCCGCCGGCCCCGAACAACCCGCTGCTCGGAATGCACCAAGCCATCGTCACGTCGCACAATCTGGGCTTCACCGACGAGAGCAACCGGCTGGGCAACAGCCTCGCGGCCGCAGCGGTCCTCCGCACGGCCGACGGCCGGATTCCGCCGAACGTCGTGAACCGCGACGTGCTCGCTCACCCCCGCGTCGCCCATCTCGATGGCTGAGCGGCACGGGCAACCATGCGCGGAGGCAGACATGCCTCCCGCCAACTGGAACGACATTCAGGGAGGCTTGCGATGAAGACGACGAGCGGATGGGCCCTTGCGGCGGCCGTCGTGGCGGGGCTGGCGTTCGGGCCGGCCGTGGCCGACTACCCTGCCGAGAGACAGATCCACCTCGTGGTGCCGTTCGGCCAGGGTGGCTCGTCGAGCGCCGCCGCACGAGCGATGCAGACGGCGATCGAGCGCAACGACCTGTTGCCGACGTCGTTCCGTATCTCGTACGTGCCCGGTGCGGCCGGCACGGTCGGTGCCCGGCAGGTGATGAACGCCGAGCCCGACGGCTACACCATCCTGATCTGGCACGTCGCCGCCAACGGTGCCAAGGCGATGGGCAACGTCGACTTCGGCCCCGAGGCGTTCGAGCCGATCGCCGGCACGCATCGCTCCTGCCAGATGCTCGTGGTCCGGGAGACCTCCGAGTACCAGACGCTCGCCGATCTGCTCGACGGTGCCGCGGAGCACCCGGAGACCATCATCGCCGCGGTCAACCTCGGCGGTGCCAACCACATCTCCGCCGTCCTGGCGGAAGCCTCGCGGCCCGGTGCCGCGTTCCGCCACGTCCAGTACGGCGGCACCGCCGAGACCTACCCGGCCCTCCTGGGCGGCCACGCCGAGGTCAACATGTCGACCACCTCGGCCCTTGCCCAGACGACCACGGCAGGGCTCAGGCTGCTCGGCTACCTGGGCACCGAGCGGCACCCGAACTTCCCGGACGTGCCCACCTTCCGCGAGCAGGGCTTCGACGTCGACTTCTGCATGCACGCTTGGTGGTTCGCGCCGAAGGGGACGCCGCCGGAGCGCATCGAGATTCTGGCCGACGCGATGGAGGCCGCAACCGACACCGACTACATGCGCGAGTTCGCCGAGGTCAGCGGGGTCGACAACGTGCTCCTGCGCGGCGCCGACCTGCAAGCCGTGCTGGACCAGGAAACCCGCGACATCACGGCCATCGGTCCGCGTCTCCAGGGTGTCGCGAACTGACCTCGATCGAAGGGCGGCGGAGGGGAGGCCGGGCATGTCGAAGGAACGGTCGTCGGCGATCCTGGAGATCGCCTTCGCAGTCGGCCTGCTGCTGGTTGCGGGCGCAGTGTTCTGGAACAGCCTCGGCCTGCCCGTGTCGCTGCGCGAGCCCCTGGGCTCGTCCACGGTGCCGCAGATCGTGTGCGGCATCATCGCGCTCTTCTGCGTCGTTCTGATCGTGCGTTCGGCGCGCGTGCTGGCCTCGTCCGGCACCGCGCCAGCGCAGAGACCAGCCGACGATCCGAGTGCCGTCGAGCCGCACACGCCGCGGCCGGTACTGGCTGCGACGGTGTTCGTGCTCGCCGTGATCTACGTTGCCCTGTTGCAGACGCGCCTGATCCCGACCTACGTCCTCACCCCGGTACTGCTCGGCGTCTCCATCCTGGTGCTGAACGGCTTTCGCCGGTCGGCCATCCTGCCCACCGTCGTCGTCGCGGCGACGGTCGGCAGCGCGGTGCCGCTGATCTTCTCCGGCTTTTTCCAGGTCAACCTGCCCTAGCGGCCCCGCCGTTGGGCGGCGCGAAAGACGTTCGATGGAAGCCTTCCTCACCGCGACCCTCTACATCCTGACACCGCTGCCGTTCTTCTGGGTGCTGCTCGGGGTCGGTCTCGGGATCGTCGTCGGTGCCGTGCCGGGGCTCAGCGGCTCGATGCTCATCGCGATGAGCGTGCCGCTGACCTTCTTCATGCCGAGCTACTACGATGCGCTGATCCTGCTGGTGGCGATGTACGTCGGCTCGATTAGCGGCGGCCTGATCTCGGCCACACTGCTCTGCATGCCCGGCACCCCGGCGGCGATCATGACGACGCTCGACGGCTACCCGATGGCGCAGTCCGGCCGGCCCGGCCGCGCGCTGGGCCTCGGCATCATGGCGTCGTTCGTCGGTGGCATGATCTCCTGGGTGGTCCTGGTCGCCCTCTCGCCGACCCTGGCGCGCTGGGCGGTGACCTTCGGCCCCTGGGAATACTTCGCCATGGTGATGATGGCGCTGGTGCTGATCGCGTCGTTGACCGACGGCTCGATGGTCAAGGGGCTGCTCTCCGCCTTTCTCGGCGTGCTGGTGGCCATGCCCGGCGTGGACCGCAGCACCGGCATGCTGCGCCTGACCTTCGGCTTCGAAGCGCTCGAAAGCGGCTTTCAACTGCTGCCTGTGCTGCTCGGCGTCTTCGTCGTCAGCCAGGTACTGAAGTACATCGTCAATCTCGAAGAGAAGCTGGAGGTGATCGACGTCTCCGGCAAGGACAGCGTCTTCAGCAGCATCCGCGACTGCCGCACGCAGGTCGTCAACCTGACACGCTCGTCGCTGATCGGCACCTGGGTCGGTATCCTGCCCGCCATCGGCGCCTCGATCGGCTCGATCCTGGCCTACACCGTCGCCAAGAACGTGTCGTCGACGCCGGAGCGGTTCGGCAAGGGCTCGCCCGACGGCATCGTCGCCTCGGAGAGCGCCAACAACGCCACCATCGGCGGCGCGCTCGTGCCCCTGATCACCATGGGTATCCCCGGCAGCGTGGTCGACGCCATCCTCATAGGCGCTCTCCTGCTGCACAATCTGCAACCGGGGCCGCTGCTTTTCGTCACCAACCCGCAGGTGCCCTACACGATCATCGCCACCCACCTCGTCGCCAACATCGTCATGCTGGCGATGATGGTTCTGTCGGTAAAGTACATCTCGCGCCTGATCCTCGTGCCGCGCCAATACCTCATGCCGATCATCTTGATGTTCGTGATCATTGGCTCGTTCTCGATCAACAACAACGTCTTCGACATGTGGGTGGCGCTGGGCTTCGGCGTCTTGGGCTACGTCATGCAGCGCTTGAAGATCCCGCTCGCACCGTTCGTGATCGGCTTCATCCTGGCGGAGGTGGCCGAGGCCCGGCTGCGCTCCGGCCTGATGGCGTCGGCCGGTTCCATCGAGCCCCTGTTCACCCGGCCGATCGCCGCCACGCTCTTCTACATCTCGCTCTTCATGCTGGCCTGGTCGCTCTGGCGGGAGATCAGACCGCGACGCCGCGCACCCGCCGGGGAGGCTACAGATGCCGGATAGGGCGGTGATCGAGCGCGTCGCGGTACGGACCGCGCGCATCAGTGCGAAGACCGACTGGACCTTCGTTCTGGTGGCCTGCTCCGACGGTATCGTCGGCCTCGGCGAGGCCACGCTGAGCGGTGCCGGGGACGCGCTGTTCGCCTTCGCTCCGCTCCTGGAGCGCCGCCTCGTCGGTCGGCCGGCCATGCCCAACGCCGTGTTGGCGGTCCGGGACGAGATGCGGGCGGGTCTCGTCCAGGCCGCGGTCTCGAGCGCCGCCGAGCAGGCGCTTTGGGACGCCGAAGGTCAGCGGCAGGGGCGATCCGTTGCCGATCTTCTCGGCGGCAGCTTGCGCGAGCGCGTGCCGCTCTACGCCAACGTCAACCGCGGTATCGAGCGGCGCACCCCGGAAGGCTTCGCCGCGGCGGCGAACCGGGCCGTCGCCGCCGGCTACGATGCGGTCAAGATCGCCCCGTTCGACGGCCTCGACGAGCCGGCAGCAATCGCTGCCGAGCCGCTCTTCAGCGCCGGCCTGGAGCGGATCGAGGCCACCTGCGACGTCGTTCGCGGGCGCGCGCGCGTCATGGTCGACTGCCATTGGCGCCTCGACGAACGGCTCGCCTCGCGCCTCCTGGATGCCGCCGCCCGGCTCGATCTCTTCTGGATCGAGTGCCCGCTGCCCGAGGCGGCAGGCTACCTGCCGGCCTTGCGCCGCGTGCGCGGCAAGGCGACGGAGGTGGGGGTCCGCCTTGCGGGCATGGAGAAGGGCACGTGCCTCGCCGACTTCGCGCCCTACTTGGCGGAAGGGCTCTACGACGTCCTCATGCCGGACGTGAAGTACGTGGGCGGGCTGGCGGCGACCCGGCATCTCGCGGCACTCGCCGCCGAGAGCGGCGTGCTGATTGCCCCGCACAACCCGAGCGGACCCGTTTGCCACGCGGCCAGCGTCCAGGTCGCAGCGACGCTCGCCAACCTGCTCTTCCTCGAGGTGCAGTTCGAGGAGAGCCCGCTGTTCGAGACGCTGGTGGACGCGCCCATCTTGCAGGCGGGCGGCACCGCCCCGGTCGCGCACCGCCCCGGCTTGGGCCTCGCCCTCGACGAAGCGGTCATGGCCGAGGTGGAGATCGCTCAGCCGTCGACGTGACGCCGCCAGGACTGCTCGGGGCGAAAGTCGAGGACGCGATTGGCCTTGCGGTTGGAGAGCAGCGTCTCGTACGCGCCGAGATCGTCGACCTTCAGCGCTACCTTCGGATAGAAGCGCTCCAGCAGTTCACGCGTGGGCCGGGTCGACGCCGTTTCGTCGTTGGCCGCGTTGAACACCCCGAAGCCGAGGCCGTCCGTCTCGATGCAGGGCTTGGCGAGCTGGCCGAGGTCGCGGGCGTCGACGTAGCTCCAGGCGAGCCGCTCCTTGAAACGAGGGTCGGCGAGTTGGCGCTGCCAGCCGGGGTACTCGTCCGGCTCGATGGCGTTGCCGATGCGGATGGCGTAGATGTCGGCGCCGCCGCCGGTCTGGAAGGACCGCGCCGTTTTCGCGTTCAGCACCTTCGACGGGGCGTAGGAGTCTGGCGGATCGACGTCGCAGTCCTCGTCGAGCGGGACGGAGGTCGGATCGCGCGGCTCGAAGCGGTAGGCGCCCGTGCCGATCGGCGTCTCGTCGACCTTGCCCCGTCGCTCCTGGATCTGCGGGCCTCCGTTCCCGCGGATGTGGAACGAGGTGCCCGGGCTCCAGAGCCGATTGGCGGCGACGCCGCCGTCCTGCTCGACCACGCCAAGGGCGGCCAGCCCGTCACCGTGGGGTTCGAAATCGGCGACGGGGCACCCTGGCACTGCACCTCCATCGGCAGGGTGCGCCGGGCGGGCTTCGCCTTCGATGATCCGGAGTGCACCGACGACATACGCTGCGTGGCCGTGTCGGTCTTCGAACCGGGCGGGCGCGTGGCGGGTGGCATCAGCCTGTCGGGCCCCGCATCGCTGGCCATGGGTGAGGTGGTACGACCTCCCGCTCGCCGCCGCGATGGTCGCGCTGGCGGGGACGTTCGACAATCCGGCACGGCGCTCATCCACGGTCGACGACTTCGACCGACAGGATGGTGGGCAGGTGGCGGGCAACTTCTTGCCAGGTGTCGCCTTCGTCGCGGCTGGCGAAGACCGAGCCGCTGTTGGTGCCGAAGTAGACGCCCGCAGGCTCGCGGGCGTCGCCGGCCATCGCCTGACGCAGCACCGTGAAGTAGCAACTCGTCTGCGGCAGCCCTTCCCGCAGATCCTGCCAGGTCGCACCGCCGTCACGCGAGCGCCAGACGGCGCAGGCCGCGTCCGGCGGAAAGCGTCCCGCCATGTCGCCGTTGAGCGGCAGGGTCCAGACGGTGTCCGGATCGCGCGGGTGGACGCGGATCGGAAAGCCGAACGCGGACGGCAGGCCGGGGGTGACGTCGTCCCAGCTCCGCCCGCCGTCGGCCGAGCGCCAGACGCCGTGGTGGTTCTGCTGGTAGAGGACGTCGCGCGCACCGGCCGCGCGCATCATGTTGTGGACGCAATGGCCGACCTCACCGCCCTGGGGGGCCGCCGGATGGTCGTGCGTGCCTGCGCCCGTGGCATTCGACAGCCGGTTGCGGCGCTCCCAGGTTCGGCCGCCGTCCTCGGTCGCAAAGACGCCCGCCGCCGAGATCCCTATCCACATCGCCTGCCCGTCGACGGGATGCGGCACGATCGTGTGCAGCACCAAGCCCGCCGCCCCCGGATTCCAACTACCGGCGGAAGGATGGTCGGCAAGACCCTGCACCGGCTCCCACGTGTCGCCGCCGTCGCGGCTGACCAACAGACTCGCCGGCTTGGTTCCGGCGTAGAGCCTGCCATGCGCGTGGCCCAGGCTCCAGATTTGGCTGAAGCCGTCGCCGAAGGGCAGGGCCGCGTCGGTCCAGCCGATCATCCGCGCGAAATCCGCGTCGCCTGCCGCCCACGTGTCCATGGTACCCTTGGTCAAGCGGACGACGCGCCACGTCAGACCGCCGTCGTCCGAGCGCCAGACGCCGGCACCGTGCCAGTCGCCGCCGCCGCCCGCCCACATCCTGCCGGTGGCGGCATCGCCGATCGCGTGGTTGATCGGCCAGCCGTCGCAGAACGGCCCCTTGACGCTCCAGCCCCCGCGATCGGCACCGCCCGTCAGGAGAAACAGGCCCTTGGTGGTGCCGAGCAGGATCGTCGGGCCGTCGCCGCGCATCGCACGTTCTCCCATGAACGCCGTTCACGGTAGCACCGGGATGGAACGGGTTCCACGGCCGTCGATCCGGCCGAGCAACGTTCAGGGGGCCGCGCGTAGGGGGCCGAAAGCCCCCTACGCAACCCTTCCGTCAGCGTGCCTTCGCGGCCTTCGCCGCCGCCTTCAGCGCTTCCACGTTCGCTTCGTGGTGATCGGGCGGCGGGAGCACTTCGCGCGCGCGCATCTCGTCGACGATCTCGGCCACTTCCTTGGCGGCGGCGGCAAGCGCCGCCTCGCCCTTCTCGGCGGTCGCCTTGGAGGGGTCGCCGCGCACGCCGGTGTGGGATCCGGTGGCGAAGTATTCCATGGCGACCAGCGGCACGGTGCTGTCGGCGTCGGGCTTCTTGCCGGTGAGATCGGCCCAGAAATGCGGGCTGCGGCGGAACGAGTAGTCGGGCACGGCCTGGCTCATGTCGACCAGCGAGGCATCGATGGCGAGGTAGGCCGCGGTTTCGAGTTCGCAGGCGTGGCTGGTATGCTCGCTCTCCTGCAGCGGCTGGAAGGCCTTGGCGACGGCGCCGAGCTGGAACCAGGATTGGCCGGCGATCAGGGCTTCGGGGTGCTTCACTTGGGCGAGGCGCACGATCATCTCCAGAATCGGCCGGTTGGAGCCGTGGCCGTTGATGATGAGAACGCGCTTGAAGCCGTGGCGGCAGAGCGAGGAGACGACGCCCACACCGTACTTGATCAGTACGTCCCACTCGATGTCGATGGTGCCGGGCCAAGCCATGTGGTGCGGCTCGAAGCCGTAGGCCATCGGCGTCATGACGAGCGCGTGCTCGTTCTGCTCGGCGGCGCGCTTGCAGACCTCGCTGGCGAGGCGCAGGTCGACGTCGACCGGCAGGTGCGGTCCGTGCTGCTCGATGGAGGCGAAGGGGATGATGACCACCTTGTCCGCCTTGGCGGCGTCCCTGATCTGGGGCCAGGTCAGTCGCTCGTAGTAGATCTGCCGCGCGGCCATTGGAGCTCCTCCCGCTTCGTTGATTGGCGCCTTCCGGCTTATCGCCACCCAGCCATGCGCACCACCCTCGTTGTCTCTGCCCGGCCCTGCGCCTAAGGCTGGGCGAACCGCGACCGGGGAGGCACGACATGGACGCACCGCTCCACGACAATTCGCCCATTCTCGCCGCCTACCGCGCGCACACCCCTGCCTCCGCCGCGGCCTTCGAGCGGGCGAGCGAGCTGTTTCCCGGTGGCGTGACCCACGACAGTCGGCTGATGAACCCCTATCCTCTCACGGTCGTGCGGGCGAAGGGCGCGCGCAAGTGGGACGCCGACGGCAACGAATACGTCGACTATTTCGGTGGCCACGGCGCGTTGATTCTCGGCCACGGCCGGCCCGAGGTGGTCGCCGCCGCCGCCCGTCAGCTCGAACTCGGTACCCACTACGGCGCCAATCACGACCTCGAAATCGAATGGGCCGAGTTGGTCAAGGCGATGGTACCGTCGGCCGAGCGCGTGCGCTTCACCGGCACCGGCACCGAAGCCACGCTCCTGGCCCTCAGGCTCGCCCGCGCCGCCACCGGCCGCCGGAAGCTGTTGCGCCTGCGGGGTCACTTCCACGGCTGGCACGACCACATGGCCTTCGGCGTCGCCAACCACTTCGACGGCACGCCGACGCCGGGGGTGCTCGACGAGGTGGCGCAGAACGTCGTTCTGGTCGACCCCAACGACGCGGCGGGGCTCGTTGCCGCCCTGGACGCCGTGGGCGACGAGATCGCGGCGGCAATTCTGGAGCCCACCGGCTCGACCTACGGTCAGGTGCCGCTGGCCCCCGCCTTCGTCGAGCTATTGCGCGCGGAGACGGCCAAGCGCGGCATCGTGCTCGTGTTCGACGAGGTGGTGACCGGCTTTCGCGTCGCCCGCGGCGGTGCGCAGGAAGCCCTCGGCATTACCCCCGACCTCACCACGCTCGCGAAAATTCTGGCCGGCGGGCTGCCGGGCGGTGCGGTGGTCGGCCGCGCGGACCTCGTCGACCAGCTCGACCCCGGCCGCATGGCCGCCAAGGGCGGCGAGAAGATCCCGCATCAGGGCACCTTCAACGCCAACCCGGTCTCGGCGGCAGCGGGCATCGCCACCCTGCGCATCCTCCAGGTGGAGGATGCCGTCGAGCGCGCCCACGCCTTCGCCAAGCACCTGCGCGACGGCATGAACGCCGTGCTGGCGGACCTGGGGGTGCCTTGGGTGGTCTATGGCCGGCACACGGGCTGCCATCTCTTCGTGAACCCCGAGGGCCGCGACCTCGACCCGCAGGCGATCGACCGGGGCGCGCTCGACTACCGGGCGGTGAAGGCGGCATCGGCCCTGCCGGTCGTGCGCAAGCTCCGCCTCGCCATGCGCGTCGAGGGCGTCGACTTCACCCCCTGGCCCGGCGGCCCCACCTCGGCCGCGCACGGCCCCGAGGAGCTCGCCGTCACCCTCGACGCCTTCCGCCACAGCCTCCTCCGTCTGCGCGAGGAGCGCGAGCTGCCCGCCTGAAGCGCGCGTCAGGCGTCGGCGGCCCGCTCGATGATCGGTCGCCACTCCGGCTGCACCTCGAGCCGGAAGGTCGACGCGAGCACCGCAGCGATGCCGTCGGAATGGAGCGTCCGGCGCGCCGTGCCGCCGTCCGGCCGGCGGATCGTCAGGCGGTTGCCGGCGAGCGCGTAGCGGGCATCGGGGGAAGTCCGCGCGACGCGCAGGCCGTGCCGGAAGTGCGAGTCCGGGTGAGTGGCCGTGTACCAGTTGGCCAACTCGTAATCGACGGGAAGCTGCGGGTCGGGTGCGACCTCGTAGAGCGACATCCAGGCCTCGCCGAGACGCGCCTGCACCAGAAAGTCGGAGCCGAAGGGGAACACGCGGAACGTTTCGTGCGGCGTCGGCTGCGGCTCGATCCGGTCCATGCGCAAGGGCGCGGTCGGCGTGTTGCCGCCGAAGCCGACGTCGACCAGCCACGGCACGCCGTCGAGCGTGACCCTGAGCACCATGTGGGTGCGCGGCACGGGCGGCCGCAATGCCGGTGCCATCCAGCGGACACGGGCCGCGAGCCCCTCCACGCGAAACCCCAGCGCCTCCAGCACCCGCTGCATCAGACCGTTCTGCTCGAAGCAGTAGCCGCCGCGGCGACCGCCGATCAGCTTGGCATCGACGGCCGCCGGCGCGAGGTCGACGCTGCGGTCGAGCAGCACGTCGATCGCCTCGAAGACGATCGCCGCCGGGTGCAACTCGATCAGCGAGCGCAAGGTGTCCAAGGTCGGCGTGCGCGGTCCTCGATAGCCGATGCGGGCGAAATAGGCGTCGACATCGACCGGCGGCGCCGTGTCGTGGCCGCGCAGGGCGTCGGCGATCTGGCGGACGGCGACCGGCGCATGGGCGTCGAGCAACCGTACGTCCGGGTTCTGACTGGCGAAGGTCCGCTGCAACGCGTCCCGGAGCGGTGCCGGGATGCCGCCGCCGAACGCCACGAGCGCGAAGTCGCGGGCGTGAAACCGGGTCGCTGCCGCCGCCGGATCGGTCGTGCCGGTGGCGGCCATGCCGAGTTCGGCAAGGCCGTCGAGAACGGTCTCGAGCACGGGCTCGGACTGGCCGACGACCAGCACGCGCGACGGGGTCACGCCGTGTGCATGGCCGTTCGCCTGGGGTTTCGTCGCGCGCATGTCCGATCCTTTCCGGCGTCCGTCCGACCGGATCGAAGGCTAGGACCTCGAGTAAGGTCGAGGTCAAGCGATCGTTGAAGCCGGGCTCCCGTCACTGCAACGGGCGGCATTTGGCCTCCAGCGACGGCCAAGCCGTCGCCGCCGGAGTCCTGACGGCCGAGGGGTCAGGCGCCGTTCCGCTCGATCCGGACGATCTGGAGGAGGCAGTAGAGCGAGGCGAGGGCGAAGCTGGCGTCGACCAGGACAGCGACCAGGAAGCCCGGCGGATGGCCATGCAGGAGGACCGCCGCGCCGAAGAAGAGGGCACCGGCGGTGCGCGACGGAAACACCGCAAGCCAGGCAACGATGCGGTAGCGGTCGATGTCGACGGTGGCGGGCACGTAGAAGATCGAGAGCAGGCCGAGCAGCAGGCCCGCGAAGCGCACCCAGAGGGAGGCCTCCGGCGGCAGCTTGAACAGCGCCAGGATCCACTCCGGGAACAGCATCAGCGGGATGACGAAGGCGAAGTTGACGACGATGCCGAGGCGCACGATCCAGGTGTGCCGCTTCACCCAGACCGCACGCGCCTCGCTCAAGGCCGCGTCGCCAACTCGGCCTGGAACAACCGATAGTAGCCCACCAGCAAGAGCAGGGCGAAGAGGACGAAGTAGAGCCCGAGCAAGAGGAAGCCGCCGCCGGCGACGAGACAGACGATGCCCGTCACGGTGCGCTCGCCGATGCCGACGAGGTTGGGCACTCGCGTCTCGGTCGGCAGCATCAGCCCGGCGGCGTAGAGGGCCGCCAGGAAGATCAGGGCGACGCCCCAGAGCCGGAACCACGCCGCGGGCTCGGCGGCCCCGAGCCCCAGCAAGCCTGCGAACCAGACAGGGGCGACCAGCAGCACTAGGCCCAAGATCACGTTGAGGCCGAGATTGACGGCAAGGGTGCGCCGATAGGTCCGCTCGCGGCCGGCAGCTTGGGCCTGGGACCAGGAGAGGGTGAGCGCGTCGTTCACTGGAGGTCTCCCAAAGCCGTCAGAGGGTGAGGAGATAGGCGAGCAGGTCCGCCTTCTCGTCGTCGTCGAGTTCGGTGCCCCAAAGGTGCCCCGTATTGGCGTTGCCGCGCTCGGTCACATCGAAGCAGAAGCCGTCGGACCGGGAAGGCGGATTGGCGGGATCGCAGGGCGGGGCTTCGAAACCGCCACGCTCGGCATCCAGGACGATGGAGCCGCGCAGCCAGGCGTTGGGCCGGTCCTCGGGCCGCTCCAACAGGTCGGCGAGGGTCGGCACCGAGCCGTTGTGCAGGTAGGGGCCGGACAGCCAAAGGCCCCAATGCGGCAGGGCGACGTAGCCGTCGACGTTCTGGAAGTTGCGGAAGCCCCAGTCGTAGCCCTCGCGGTAGTCGTTGTAGGCGTCGCGCGCGGCGTCGGTCCACATGGCGACCCGCTCGGGATCGGTCCCGGTCTCCTCCACCGGGATGACCGTGAGCACCCGTTCGCCGTGGGCGGCGTGGCAAAGCGCGCAGGTCTCCTCGAAGAGGATCGCCCCGCGCTCGACCGCCGCCGGGTCCGGTTCGTGCGGCGAGGGCGGGGGTACGGTGACGCGGAGGAAGGTCTCGATGCGGTCCATGGCGGCGAAGTCGAACTCCTCCGCCACCGAGCCGTCGCCAAGGGCGGAGCTGATCACGACTTCGCGGATCGAGGTGTTGAGCCCGTCCCAGTGCAGCGGGCCGTTCGGCCGGATCGCCTCGCGGGCGTTCAGGTTCCAGACCGCCTGCATGTCGGAATTGCCGACCGTGCCGTCGTCCGCCAAGCCGAGGATGCCGAACTTGACCGGATTGAACGGGTCGATGCGGCCGGGGCCCCATTCCGGCCGCGTTTCCGTCCAGGCGAACTCGTCCCGCTGCTCGAGGATGGCCTCCTGCGTCATCGCGATCAGCAGGAAGCGGTGCATCTGCCGTTCGAGCCAGGGCACGTCGCCCCGCGCCGCCATCGCCGGCAGCAGGTGCTCGGCCGAGAAGCGCGGATCGCTCGCGGCGGCGGCAAGGAAGCGCTGGTAGCCGAGCACGTCGACGGTGTTGGCGCCGCTGGCGGTATGGACCTCGATCTCGGCATCGGCGGTGCGGCGCAACTGGGTCGTGTGGCAGAAGGCGCAGTTGATCGCCATGCGGTCGACGCCGACCCGCGCGCGGGAGAAGCCGACCGGCACGTCGGGCGGGCCGTCCGGTTCGTAGACGAAGCCGAGCGCTCGATAGCCGCCGGGACCGGGCAACAGGTCGGCGAACACGTCGGGCAGCACCGCCCAGATGGCGAAGGGGATGCCGGTCGCCCCGTCGTTGCCGATCGAGCCGTACTTGAAGTGATCCTCGTCGCTCGCGAACTCGGGCACGACCGGCTGCATCAGCCGCTGCGCGCCCCACCAACCGGCACCACCGATCAGGACGAGAACGACGAGGATCAGGAGGAGACGTCGCATCGCGCGCTCCTAGAAGGTGAGCAGGTAGGCGAGGAGGTTGGCCCGAGCCTCGTCGTCGAGCCCGGTGCCGTAGACGTGGCCGGCGTTCGAGTTGCCGGGCAGCGTCGTGTCGAAGCAGAAGCCGCCGGTCTCGGTTGCCGGATCGCACGGCGGCGAGACGAAGCCGCCGCGCTCGCCGTCGACCACGTCGCTGTGGCGGAGAAAGGCGATCGGTCGCTCTTCGGGCGGCGCCAACAGGTCCGCGAGCGTCGGCACGGCACCGTTGTGCAGATAGGGGCCACGCAGCCAAAGCCCGTCGAGCGGCAGGTTGGCGTAGCCGTCGGTCAGCTCGAAATGGCTGAAGGCGTAGGGCGTGCCGGCAAACAGGTAGTCGAGCTGATAGGCGTTGAAGCGCTCGGTGTAGCTGTCGAGCCGATGCGGATCGACGCCCAGGTCGTCGTTCGGCTGCACCGTGCCGAGCAATGTCCCCTCGAACACGTAGCGGTCGCCGTCCTGGTAGCCGTGACAGGCGGCGCACTCCGCCATGTAGACCGCGCGGCCGGCGGCGACGGCATCGGCGTCCGGGCGGTGCGGGCTCGGCGGCGGCGGCAGGTCCAACAGCCAGTCGGCGACACGGCCGATGGCGCGGTGGTCGGCGATCTCGGCCGTCACGCCGGCGCCGAGGGCGGCCGACAGGTTGCGCTCCTGGAGCGAGCGGTTGTTGCCGTCCCAATGGAGCTGCATCCCCTCGCGCGGCCGTTGCAGGAAGATGGAAGGGAAGTCGACGGTGCCGATCCGCTCCTCGGGCTCCAGTTCGGCGAAGGTCCAGCCGGCGTGCAGCAGCTTGTAGGGGTTGAAGGTGTCGACCCGGCCCGGCCCCCACTCGGGCTGCGCTTCCAAGAGCGGCAACAGCCGCGAGCGGGTGCGGATCAGCCCCTCGCGCACCTCCGGCAGCACGAGGAAGCGCCAAAAGGCCCGCTGGAGCGGGCCCAGCCGCTCGCCGTCCTCGCGCATGGCGGCGAGCACCGTGTCCGCCGTCAGGCGTTCGTCGGCGCCGACCTCGAGCAGCGTGCGGATGAAGCCGTAGAAGTCGAGATTGTTGGACGGCATACCCGCGACGATGCGCGGCGCGGCGTCCTCGCTCGGCCGCCACGTGCCGGCATGACAGACCGCGCAGTTGAGCCATGCCATGTCGATGCCGTTGACCCGCCGGGTCGAGACGCCGATGGGCAGATCGCGCTGGTTCCCGTCCGCGTCGGTTTCGTAGAGGAAGCCGAGCGCGGTCCAGTCGTCACGGTCGTCGAACCGCTCCGGGAACAGACCGGGAATGACCCGCCAGAGCGCCAAGGGCAGGCCGCTTGCCGGCTCCGAGCCGATGGAGCCGTACTTGAAGTGCTCGACCTCGTCGGCGATGTAGGGCGTGCGTTCGCGGCTCACCTGCCAGAGCAGGCCCGCACCCAGGGCGACCACGGCGAAGCCCACCAGGGTGAGCAGCACGAGGGCCACGACCAGGAGCCGCGACCAGCGCCGCCGCTGGCGCAGCGCTGCCTCGACCGCGGTGACGGGTGCTTCGGCGGCCATCTCACACCTCCGCCGGGTCGGGCACGCGGAGATCGGCGCGCGTGCGGTAGATGGTCATCAACTCGGCGAGCATGGCCTCGTGGCTCGCAAAGCGCGCCCGCTCGTAGCAGCCCATCGGGTTCTTCGGCGCGTTCAGGAGGCACTTGTTGCAGTAGGTGCAGGGTTGGTCCGGCAGGTCGCGCCCGGCCGCCCACTGCTTCGGCAGATCGGGCGTTGCCACCAGCGAGCGGGCGATGGAGACGGCATCGCACGCGCCGGAGGCGATGGCCTCGCGCACGAAGCTGGCACTCTGATAGCCGCCCGTGCTGATGACCGGGATCGAGACCGCCTGCCTGATCGCCCGCGCCTCGTCGAGGCCGACGCCCTCGACCCGCCGTCCCTTCTTCATGCGGAACCAGAGCCAGCGGAACAGCGGCCGGAGCAGCGGATAGCGGAACAGCAGAAAGTTGCGGAAGCCGTGGACGCCCGAGGAGATCATCGCATCGTAGGTCACGGCGATGGTCTCGAACGAAAAATCGCCCGGCGGGTTCAGGGGGTGGGGGAAGAGCGAGCCGGTCGAGACGTGGATGGCATCGACCCCCGCCCCCTCGCACCAGCGCACGACCTGAAGCGTGTCCTGAAGGGTGTTGCCTGCGGCCTCCCACGGCAGCACGTCGTTGTGGTCGACGGCGCTGATCTTGACCTGGAGGTGGAAGTCGCGCCCGACCCGGTCGCGGATGGCGCGGATCACGTCGAGCAGGAAGCGGGCGCGGTTGAACAGCGAGCCGCCGTAGAGATCGGTGCGGTCGTTGATCCCGGAACTCAGGAACTGGGTGAAGAGATAGCCGTTGGCGGCGTGCAGCTCGACGCCGTCGAGCCCGGCCTCGCGGGCTCGCCAAGCCCCGTCGGCGAAGGCCTTGATGACGCGGTCGATGTCGGTCCGGCCCATCTTGCGGCAGAGAAAGCCGTGCAGCGGCTCCATGTGGCCGGTCGGGCTCGAGGGCGGGCGGTGCTGGTTGTGCACGCCGGGCAGGTCCATCTGCCGGCCGGAATGGCTGAGCTGGAGGATGAACTTGCAGTCGAAGCTGTTCACCGCCTCGCCGAGCTTGGCCCAGAGCGGGATGAAGTCGTCGCGGTGGATGGTGGCGTAGTGCGGGATGATGCGGCCTTCCATCAGTACCGGCACGTAGGAGCTGACGATGGCGCCGACGCCGCCCTTGGCGAACTTGCACTCCCAGTTGATGCGGGTCTGGGTGAGCGAGCCGTCCTCGTTGTCGAAGCGGCCGGAGATGTTCGAGCGGAGGACGCGGTTCTTCAGCTCGAGCGAGCGGAAGCGCAAAGGTCGGAAGATCGGATCGTCGCTCATCGCTCGGCCGTCGCCTCCCGCCAAAGCTGGTGGAACAGGGCCTCGACCCAGGCCCCCGCCGGACAGGCGCTCCAGGTGCCGGCCATGAAGGTGACGGCAGGCCCCGGCGCGGCACCACGGGCAGCCTCCAACTCCATGACGACGAGCGTGCCGGGCTCGAAGCTGCCGGCGGCCGTCGTGCCCGCCGCCGTCGCCTGACGCAGCACGCGGGGCGGGGCCGGCAGGCTGCGGGCGACGGCCGCCTCCGTGCTCAGGCTCCGCACCAGCGCCGGGTCGCGCACCAGCGCCCGCATGCGGTTCAGCCCCTCGACGAGGTTGTGAACGGCGACGCCGATGGCGTGGATGCCGGCACCGTCGCCGTCCACCAGCGAGGCGAGGCGGGTGCGCGAGCGGTCGGGCTCGCCCCAGAACCACCACAGCAGGAGCCGTAGCGGATTGGCGCGCGGTGCTGCATCCAGCCGCTCCGCTGCCCGCCAGGTGTCGGCATCGGCATGGGCCTCGGGCCGAAAGCGCTCGGCGAGGATCTGCTGCACGGCGGCACCGACCGCGAGCGACGGTTGCTCGCCCCGGAGATACGCCACCAGCGGCGCGATCTCGGCCGTCGTCGGCGCGGCGGCGAAGGCGCGCTCGACGCTGGTTGCCGCTGCCTTGCGCACCGCGTCGTCACGAGCGGCCACACCCGGCAGCCGCTTGCCGCCTTCGGTGAAGAAGGCGCGCAGCCGGCCGGCAACGACGCGGTTGAGCCACGGCCCGGTCGCCTCGAATCGGCGGTCCAGCCGCGGATCGTCGGCGAGCATCCTGATTTCGGCCGCGCTGCGCACCCGCAAGAGGTCGATCAGGCCGGGGATGCGCAAGGGTCGGGCCACGGACCTCAGCCTCCGCGCGTCCAAGGGGAGAAGGGATTCCTGAGGTCACCGAAGTGCGGCGCCAGCTCCGGCGCGTGGCGGCGAATGACCCGGGCAAGGCCGTTGTCGCGCACCCAGGCGAAGCCGGCGGGTGTGTACATCTCCGGCGTGAAGTCGTCGGTGAAGAAGCGGTCGCTCTTCAGCCGCCTCGACGCCATCAGGATGAAGATGCGGAACGCCGTGTCGGAGAAGGCGAAGCCGGGCGGAGCCGCCTCCGCCAGCGTGCCGACCAGGAGGTCGACCTTCTCGATGTCGCCGTAGATCTCCTCCAGAAGCTTCTGGTCCTCGGGGTTCTTGGTCAGCTTGGCGAAGGTTTTGGGGTAGATCATCCCCAGATGACGGCGCATGGCGCAGTAGCGCGGCACGCCACGCTCGCGGTCGCGCAAGACGTCGATGGTGCCGAGATCGTTGAAGAGCTTGGGCTTGTTCGGCTCCGGGATCTTCCGCAGGAAGTTGGGGAAGTTGTGCAGGACGGGCGCGCCGCAGGGACTGGTCGCCAGCGAATAGAGAACGTCGACGAACGGCACGCGGCGGTAAAGCCGGGTGGCCCCGCCTTCGGCGATCTGGCCGAGATCGGTCGTCTCCACCTCGCCGTCGTCGGCGTGCCGCCGAAAGCTGAACTCGTCGGGAATCAGGGAGTGCATACGGTAGACCGCGGTGAACTCCTCGGTCATCGAATAGGGGGCGGCGTGGTGGTCCGCCGGGGAGCCTGGAATGCCCGACAGGATCTCGCTGTCGCCGAGCCGGCCATAGGCCTTGGAGAAGCGCTCGCCGGCGAGACCCCACCAGTTGCTCCGCATCGCGAGTCGGCCTTCGGTACAATCCATCAGGGCCGGGGTCCACTCGACGGTATGGATCTTCGCCATCAAGGCGGCGTTGACCAGCCGCGCCTTCTGGAACAGCCACTCGCCGTCCTTGTCCGGGTGGTCGATCCGGATCCGGTCGACGATGGCGTTGTGTTCGCGGGCGAAGAGCGTGTGGAACACCGAGAGGCCGGCCCACCAAGCGCCGTTGACGCCGGCGAGTTCCTGATCCGCGTGCTTGGCCTGGTCGTCGATGGGCAGATGGCCGTTGGCGTCGAGATAGAGCTTGCCGTCGGGCAGCACCTCGCCGGTCGCCGGATCAGTCCGCACCCGGCGCAGGCGCTCTTCGCTGGAACCGTAGATCTGCGAGCCGTCCCACCAGTGGGTCTCGTGATTGACGTAGGTGCTGGGTCGGCCCTCGTCGCTCGGCCCACGGCTCGGATCGACATGGGTCCGGGGGACGGTCACCTCCTTGGTCGGCCAGTCGTCGCCCTCGGGTCGCGGCACCCGCATCAGGTTCTTCGAATCGTTCGGCCCATGGCTCAACCAGTCATGCACCATGAACTGAAGCCAGGAGGGGACCAGCACGTTGAGGTGCGGCGCCGGCAGGAACTCCTTTCGCGCCAACAACTTCATGCTGACGAGCCGCGGGTTGGGTTCGTAGAGGCCGGGCTCCGTTTCGCCGAAGGTCTGGTCGACCGGCGCGTTGCGGCCGAAACGGGTCATCGCCATGCCCATCCAGGGCTGCGCAAGGTCGTTGAAGCTGCCGTCGGCGGTGCGGCCCTCGCGCACGTCGAAGGCGGCGGGCGGCTCCAGCTTCGGCGGTGCCGTCTCGGTATCGAACAGGTTGTCGCTGCGCATGTAGACCCGTACGCCGACGAGGTTCAGCAGCGACAGCGGGAACGGCATCCGAAACCACAGCGTGAAGCGGTTGGTGGCGCGTGCGAACCGCGCCAGGGCGCGATCGTACCAGGGCACCTGCATGGTCGGTCTCCGCCGCTTCGACTCTATAATTGGTCCAACTTCGACCTGAACCAAAGAACGAGCAAGGCCCACTAAGGGTTGATCGAACGCCCGCGAATTCTCATTGCATTTTGGACAGAACCCGTCGGCCGCCGACGCCGGCAGAGGCCCGCGTCGGACCGCTAGAGCAGCAGCAGTCCGAGCGCGATGACGACGCCGGTCACGCCCAGCACGATCAGGCAGAAACCCATGATGTCGCGCGCCTTGAGCCCGGCGATGGCGAGTGCGGGCAGGGCCCAGAAGGGCTGGATCATGTTGGTCCAGGCATCGCCCCAGGCGACGGCCATGGCGACGCGGCCGACGTCGGCGCCGAGATCGAGCGCGGCCGGCAGCATGATCGGTGCCTGCACCGCCCATTGGCCGCCGCCGGAGGGCACGAA
>JBJHBG010000093.1:0-378 GCA_050485385.1 Geminicoccaceae bacterium
GCCCGCTTCGCCCGCGCCACCTGGTCGCGGCCCGGCAGCCCACCCGCGAACACGACGTGGCCGACGCCCTGGTCGACGCAGCAGTCGATCAGGGCGTCGAGGTCCGGGTGCATGACGATGAGGTTGACGCCGAAGGGCCGGTCGGTCAGCGCCCGCGTGGCCGCGATCTCGGCGGCGAGGAGGTCGGGGGTCATCGAACCGCAGGCGACGACGCCGAAGCCGCCGGCATTGGAGATGGCGGCGACGAGGTTGCGCTCGGAGACCCAGGTCATGGCGCCGCCGAGGATGGCGACGTCGACGCCGAGCAACGCGCGGCCGCGACGGGTCAGCGCCGCCAGCCGATCGCGTCCGTGGGAGCCGAAATCCATGCTCAGTCTT
>JBJHBG010000093.1:388-20370 GCA_050485385.1 Geminicoccaceae bacterium
GTCTTCGGCGTCGAGGCCGTAGGCGGAGTGCAGCGTGCGAATGGCCAGCTCCGCGTATTCCTCGGCGATGAGCACGCTGATCTTGATCTCCGAGGTGGAGATGGCGCGGATGTTGATCCCCTTCTCGGCCAGCGCCTGGAACATTTGATGGGCGATGCCGGCGTGGCTGCGCATGCCGACGCCGACCACCGAGATCTTGGCCACGTCCTTGTCGGCATCGACGCGCTCGCAGCCGAGGTCGCGGGCGATCCGGTCGAGCACGTCGCGTGCCCGGGCAAGGTCGGCCTCGGTCACGGTAAAGGTGAGATCGGTGCTCTCGCCGTCCGGCGACACGCTCTGCACGATCATGTCGACGTTCACGTTGGCCGCCGACAGCGGCCCGAAGATGGCCGCGGCGACGCCCGGCTTGTCGCGGACCCCCACCAGCGTGACCTTCGCTTCGTCACGACTGTAGGTGATGCCGGAGACCAGCTGATGTTCCATCATGGGATCGTCTGCTACCACGAAAGTACCGGGTTTGTCCTCAAAACTGGACAGCACGCGAACGGGCACCGCGTACTGCATCGCGAGCGCAACCGAGCGCGTCTGCAAGACCTTGGCGCCGAGCGAGGCCATCTCCAGCATCTCTTCGTAGGTCACGCGCTCGAGCTTGCGCGCCCGCGGCACGATGCGCGGATCGGTGGTGTAGACGCCGTCGACGTCGGTGAAGATGTCGCAGCGATCCGCGCCGAGGGCGGCGGCCAGCGCCACCGCCGAAGTGTCCGAACCGCCGCGGCCTAGGGTGGTGATCCGCCCGTCGGCCGTCACCCCCTGAAAGCCCGGCACCACGGCGACCTCGCCCCGGTCCAGCGCCGCCCGAACCGCCGCGCCGTCGATGCGGTCGATCCGCGCCTTGCCGTGGTGGGCATCGGTCACGAACGGCAGTTGCCAGCCCATGAACGAGCGCGCCGGCACGCCCAGCCCGTGCAGCGCGACGGCGAGCAGGCCGCTCGTCACCTGCTCGCCCGAGGCGACCACGACGTCGGCCTCGGCAAGGTCGGCCGTCTTTCCGCCCAGTTCCTCCACCCAGCCGACCAGCCGGTTCGTGTGGCCGGCCATCGCCGACACGACGACGACGATCCGCTCGCCCGCCGCGACGTGCCGATGCACCGTCCGTGCCACGTGGCGCAGGCGCTCGGGATCGGCTACCGAGGTGCCGCCGAATTTCTGAACGACGAGTGTCAACGAAGGGTGTCCCGAATGCTGGCCCGGCGGAAAGACGGCGGGCCGCTGTCGATCACCGCCGCTTCATAACGTCTTGGACGTTCGAGGCAAGCGTGCCATTCCGAGACCCAGCCGAGCGAAAGCGAGCGATGCCGACCCCGCCCCGAAGCGCCAATCCCACCGAACTCGCCAAGTTCGACGGCAGCACCCTCGACTGGTGGGATCCGGACGGGCCGATGGCGCCTTTGCACGCGCTCAATCCCGCGCGGCTCGCCTTCCTGGTCGACGCCGCCGAGCGGCGGTTCGGCGTGGCCGCTGCGTCGGGCTCGCCGTTCGCCGGGCGCACCGTCCTCGATGTCGGCTGCGGCGGCGGACTTCTCGCCGAGCCGTTGGCGCGGCTCGGCGGGCGGGTCACGGGCATCGATCTCGCCGCTCGCGCGCTCGAGGCCGCACGGCGCCACGCGCTGCACACCGATCTCGCGGTCGACTACCGGCTGGAGGCAGCGGAGGACGTGGCCAACCGTGGCGAGCGCTTCGACGTCGTGGTGGCGTCCGAGGTGATCGAGCACGTCGCCGACCAGCCGGCCTTCGTCGCCACGCTGGCCGCGCTGACGGCGCCGGGCGGCTTGCTCGTGCTGACCACGCTCAACCGCACGCCGCGCGCCTACGCCGAGGCCATCGTCGGTGCCGAGTACGTGCTCGGCTGGCTGCCGCGCGGCACCCACGACTGGCGCCGCTTCGTGCGGCCGGCGGAGCTGGCTTCGTGGTTGCGCGCGGCGGGGTTCGCGGTCGACCGCCTCTCCGGGCTGGGCTGGCAGCCGCGTGACGGCTCGTTCGAGCTGCGCCGCGACGTTGCCGTCAACTATCTGCTGGCTGCGCATCGGCCGGGCGAGTGACGGCTCAGGCGTCGGTTTCCGGCAGGTCCGGCAGGGCCGCCACCGCGATGCCCTCGTCGCGCAGGGCGTCCGCTTCCTCGGCACTGGCCTGCCCCCAGATCGGCCGCGCCTCGCTCTCGCCGTAATGGATGCGGCGCGCTTCCTCGGGAAAGCGCTCGCCGACCGGCTCTGCCGTCGCCTTCACCTTGGCGGTCATCGCCCGCAAGAGCGCATAGGCCGCGGCTGCCTTGTCCATTGCCGCGGCCTTGCCGCCGATGGCGGGCGCCATGATCGCCTTGGTCACGCGGGTGCCGGCGCACGCGGGGCAGTCGACCAGCCGCTGCGCCGCTTGACGGTCGAACGCATCGGCACTGGAGAACCAGGCCTCGAAGCGGTGATCGCAGTCGCCGCAAACCAGGGCATAGCGGATCACGACGCTTGGCTTTCCCGGCCCAGCCCCAAGAGCCGATCCAACTCGCCGGTGCGCTCGAGCGCGTGCAGGTCGTCCGAGCCGCCGATGCCGTGGCCGTCGACGAAGACCTGGGGCACCGTCCGCCGCCCGGCCGCGCGCTCGATCATCTCCGCCCGCCGGCTCGGCTCCGCCGCGTGGTCGACCTCGCGGAACGCCACGCCCTTCGCTGTCAGCAACCGCTTGGCGGCGTAACAGAAGCCGCACAAGGGGCTCGTGTAGATCTCCACTTCGGCCACGATTCCGTTCCCGAAATTACGACGATGCCGGAGATATGGTGACGTTTCGGCTCTCTGTCACGCGCGCGAGGCAGACGGCGTCGACCGATTCGGCACCGCCGCGCAGGAGGACGCGCGCGCAGGCGTCGAGCGTGGCGCCGGTCGTCAGCACGTCGTCCACCAGCAGCACGCGCCGGCCCTGGAGCAACGACGTCCAGCGCGGATGGACGTGGAACGCCGCCGCCGTGACGTTGCTGCGGCGCTCGCTGCGGCTCAGGCTCTGCTGCGAGACCGTGGCGCGATGACGGACCAGCAGGTCGGGCACGCAGCGCGGGTGCCGGCCGGGGGCGATGCCCTCCGCCAAGAGCACCGCCTGATTGAAGCCGCGCTGCAACAGCCGCCAGCGGTGCAGCGGCACCGGCACGACCAGGTCCGCTTCCTCCAGGAGTTCGCCGGCGGCGCGCTCGAGCCACTGCACGAAGAGGGGCCGAAGGCTGAGCCGCCCATAGTGCTTGAAGCCGACGATGAGGCGTCGGCTGTGGCCGTCGTAGACCAGCGCCGCCCGCGCCCGGCGGATGAGCGGCGCCTCGGCGGCGCAGGCGCCGCAGATGGGGGCGGCGACGCCGGCACCCGGCAGCGGTATGCCGCAGCTGCGACAGAGCGGTGGCACGACGAAGCGCAACTCGCTCCAACAGCCGGCGCAGAGCCCGCGCTCGCTGCCGAGAACGGTGTCGCAGACGGCGCATTTGTGCGGCAGGACGACGTCGGCAACGGCGACGGCGAGGCGGCCGACGGCGGCGGGAAGGCGGATCACGCGCGCCTCGCCGCGTCCATCAGGACGAGCCCGAGCGGATCGCCGCCGACCGCGCGCAACTCGTCCAGCGCCGTCTCGATCGCCCGGCGGTGGGTCACCCCGGCGCGCACCGCCACCAGCGTGCTCCGGCAGGCCCGCGCCACGCGCAGGCCTTCGGTGTCGCTCAAGGGGGCCGTGGCGACGATCACCCGGTCGAACCGCCGCTCGGCGCTCTGCAACAGCACCTCGACCGCACCCGGTGCGAGCGCCGTCGCCCGGTCGTTGCCGCGCCGGATCAGCCAGGGTCCGCGGTCGCCCAGCGGTACGACCAGATCGGTCCAGGCGCGCGCGCCCGACCAGATCTCGGCGACGCCGTCGCCGCCGGGGGCGCGCCAAAGCCGGTGCTGCGGCACGGCCGGTGCGCCGGCGTCGATCAGGAGCACGGTGTAGCCCTGGAGCCGGCCGGCCTGGGCCAGTGCGGCGGCGAGTCGTCCCGCATCGACCGTGCGGTCGGCGCCGGCAACGGCGAGGGTGCGCATCGGCACCGGGGCCGCTTCGCCCTGCAACCAGATGCGCTCGATCGCCGAGGCGGCCCGGCTCTTCGGCACCCGGTCGATGCGCCGCGGCAGCGGCGGCACCGCGGCAAGGACCGGCAGGCCGGTGGCGTTGGCGAGGGCGGCCGCCGTGACGAAGCGGCTAGGCCGGAACCGCGCGCGCCGTGCCGCGAGCAGCAAGCCGACCAGCAGGCCCAACCCGGCACCGCCGCCGTAGAGGGCGGCTTGCAGCCACGTCCGGCTCAGCGCCGCGGCTTCGGTGCTGGCCACCATCCGTGCATCCGGCAGCACCGCCAGGCGCTGGCGTTGCAGCGCATCGCGGCTCGCCGCCAGTTCGGCGAGGCGGGCGAGGTCCACTTGGAGGTCGCGCTCCAGCGCCGCGCGCTCGGCGACGGTCGCCTCGCGGGCCGCCAGTTCCGCCTGCGCCTCGGCGAGTTCGGCCCGCAGTCGCGCCGTTTCCGCGGCGGCGAGGTCGCGCTCCGCGTCGGCCGTGGCGACGAGTGCGTCCGCCGCCTCGGCGAGCTGTGCCTCGCGCTCGTCGAGTTCGGTTCGAGCTGCCTGATGCAACGGGTGACGGGCACCGTAGACGGCGTCGATCTCGGCGAGCCGCGCCGCCGCCCCATCGCGTGCCGCCACCGCTTCCGCGAGGTCGCCGGCGCGTGGCTGCGCCAGCAGCCACGGCAGATCCAGAGGCTCGAGCGCCGCCACCCGCGTGCGTTCGAGGCGTTCGTCGAGCACCGCGAGCCGGTCGGTGGCGGCGGCGGCGGCGCTGGCGAGATCGTCCACCTGTCGCCTTGCGGCGGCGATGTCGGCGGCATCGGCCAAGGCCAATCGGCGCTCCAGCGCGGTGCGGCGCGCCTCGATCTCGGCGACGGCGGCGGCGATCCCGTCGAGCCGGGCGTCGAGGACGCCAAGGCGCCGCTCGAAACGCTCCTCCAGCAGTTGCGCCGCCGCACCCGTGGCCAGACCCTCGGCGCGGGCCGCCGTGGTACCGATGGCGACCAGCTCCAAGCTGCGGCCGCCGTCGCGCACGGTGGCGGCGAGGCGCTCGGTTGCGAGGGGCAGGCCGAACTCGGCCGCGACGGCGCGCAACCGGCGTCGGAGCGCGTCGTCGTCGGCATCCGCCGGCGGCAGGTCCCGGCGCAGCCCGTCGAGAAAACGGGCGCCGCCGACCACCTGCGGTTCGAGGACGAAGCCCGGCTCGGTCGCCGTCGGCTCGACGGCGAGCAGCGCCCGCGCCTCGTACCGAGACGGCAGCGCCCGCTCCACCACGGCGGCAAGGGCCACCCCCAGCGCGAGCCCGGCCAGGATGGTCAGCGGATAGTGGCGTGCCGAACGCGGGCGTGGCGACACGGCGGCAGGGCGGCGAACGGTGGACAGCGGGTCGATCCTCAGGCAACGAGCCCTACGGCGCTTTTTCCTAGCGGACGGCGCGGCGGCGGTCGAGGAGCGCTTGCAATCCGTCGCCCAGCGCGTTGAACGCGATCACCGTCAGGAAGATCATCAGCCCGGGCACGATGGCGAGCAGGGGCGAGCGGACGAGCTGCGTTTGCGCGTCGGACAGCAGGTTGCCCCAGGACGGCGTCGGCGGCTGCACGCCGAGGCCGAGGAAACTGAGGACCGATTCCGCCAGCACCACGTTGCCGATGCCGAGGGTGGCGGCGACCAGGATGGGGCCGGCGACGTTCGGCAGGATGTGGCGCCGGAGGACGTGGCGCGGCGGCGCGCCCATGGCCTCGGCGGCCAGCACGTAGGTGCGTCGGCGCACGGTGAGGGCGGCGCTGCGGGCGACGCGGGCGACCATCGGCCAGCCGAACAGGGCGACGATGACGACGATGCGGCCAACGTCGGCAAGCCCGCCCGTGGGCAGGCCGAAGCGGGCCGGGTCGATGGCGGCGACGATCAACAGCAGCGGCAGGATCGGCAAGGCGATCACGAGGTCGGTCAGCCGCATCAAGAGCGCGTCGGTGGTGCCTCCGGCATAGGCGCCGACGACGCCCACCAGCGTCCCGATCAGGGCCGCCGCCACGGCGCCGATCAGGCCGACGGCGAGCGACACCCGGCCGCCTTCGAGCACGCGGACGAGGTAGTCGCGGCCAAGCTCGTCCGTGCCGAGCCAGTGCGCGCGGCTCGGCGGCTGCAGACGGTTGAAGATGTCGACCTGGCTGCCGTCGACGCCGAGGGCCAGGGCGATCAACGGGGCGCCGATGCAGAGCGCGGCGAGCAGCGTCAGGATCGCGGTCGAGCCCAGAAGGATCACGCCCGGCGTCACGGCTGTGGCCACGCGCGGGGCCAGCCGCTCAGTCGTCATAGCGCACCCGCGGGTCGAGCCAGGCATAGACCGCGTCCGCCAGGATGTTGCAGGCGAGCGTCAGCGCCGTGGCCATCAACAAGGCGGCCATCGCGAGGTTGAAGTCGTTGGCGAGGATGGCGTCGTAGGTGAGCTTGCCCATGCCGCGATAGGCGAACACCACCTCGACGACGAGGGCGCCGGACAAGAGCGTGCCGACGTGCAGGGCGACGACCGTGGTGAGCGGCAGGAGCGCGTTGGGCAGGGCGTGCCGGGTGAGGGCGGCGCCGAGGCCCAGCCCCTTGGCCCGCGCCGTCCGCATGAAGTCCTCGTTCAGCACCTCCAGCAGCGCCCCACGGGTGAAGCGCAGATAGACGCCGGCATTCAGGACGGTGAGCGTTGCGACCGGCAGCACGAGGTGACGCAGTCGGCTCTCCAGGCCGGGATCGCCCACCGCATGTACGCCCCCGGCCGGCAACCAGCCGAGGGTGACGGCGAAGACGAGGATCAGGATCAGGGCGAGCCAGAAGGCCGGGACGGAGAAGCCCGCGAAGGCGAGCAGGTTGACCGTGACGTCGACCGCCCCATGCGGCCGGCGGACGGCAACCAGCGCCAGCGGCACCGCGATGGCGAGGCCGAGCACGAGGCTCGCCCCCATCAGCAGCACGGTGTTGACGAGCGGGGCCGCCAGGATCGCCGTGACCCGCTGGCTGTAGAGGCGCGAGAAGCCGAGGTCGCCCCCGAGCGCGTCGCCGAGCCAGGCGAGGTAGCGCTCGTGAAGCGGCCGGTCGAGGCCGTAGAGTTGGCGCAGTCGGGCCGCGTCCTCGCTGGTGATGTCCGGATCGGTGCCGATCAGCAGGTCGATCGGATCGCCGGGCATCAGGCCGATCAGGGCGAAGACGAGGATCGAGACGAGGACGAGGGCAAGGAGGCCCTCGGCGCCGCGGCGCAGGAGATGGCCCGCCATCGGCGCGTCAGTCGGCGACGCGCCAATACTCGACGAACAGGGTGCTGACGTCTTGATGGCCGGTCGGCGTCACACCCTCCAGCCAGAGCGGCCAGACGTGGGGGTTGGCGCGGAAGTAGAGCGGCAGGGCCGGCAGCTCGGTGGCGTAGAGGTGCTGCAGCTCCGACCACAGCGCGCCGCGCGCGTCGCGATCCAGCTCGACCTCGATGGCCTCCAGCAGCGCGTCCACCCGCGGATCGGCGAAGCCGGCATAGTTCTGCCCGCTCCAGGCGTTCGCGGTGCTCGGGATCATGGTCGAGTGCAGGGTGGTCTTGGGCGGGCTCTCGGGCGCCGAGATCCAGGCGAACAAGGCCATGCCCGTGAACTGCCGCCGGCTCAGATACTCGGCGAACAGCACCCTTGGGGGCAGGTTCCTGATGGTCGCCTCGATGCCGACCTCGGCCCATTGCGCCTGCAGGAACTGTTGCACCAGCTCGCGCGAGCGATTGCCGGCGGTGGTCGAGAACTCGAAGGAAAGCCGCGCGCCGTCCGCGTTCGTTCGCACGCCGTCGCGGCTGGCCGTCCACCCCGCCTCGTCCAACAAGGCCGCGGCCCGCTCGACGTCGCGGGCGTAGGTGGGAACGGTGTCGTCATGGACCCAGTCGAGCGGGTTGACGCTGGTGAGTGCCACGGATTGGCGGCCGTCGAACAGCCGGTCGACCAGCGCCTCGCGGTCGACCGCGTAGAGCAGCGCTTGGCGGACGCGGCGGTCCTGGAAGATCGGATTGTCGAGATTGGCCTCCAGGTGCTCGTAGATCAGGCCGGTCTCGTAGTGCACCTGGTAGCGGTCGCCGTAGCGGTGCTCGAAGTCGAGTGCCTGCTCCAACGGCAGGCCCAGTTCGCCTGCGATCATGTCGAGGCTGCCGGAAAGGAGATTGGCCTCGAGCGCCGGCGTGTTCTCGACGGTCTGGACGACGATGCGCTGAAAGGCCGGCGGCGGGCCGTACCACGTGGGGTTTCTCTCCAGGACCACATACTCGCCGGTGCGGACCTCGCGCACCCGATAGGGGCCGAAGGCGAGGCCGGGATTGGCGGGCTCGGTGTCGAAGCGGGTGCGGTTGCGATAGGCCCGTGGATCCTCCTCGAAGACCTGGCGCTCGACATGCGCCGGCAGGACGAGGAAGTTGTTGATGGCGTTGTAGTTGTAGCGGAGCTTGTCGATCTCCAGGGTGAAGGTCTTGTCGTCGACCGTCTCGATGTCGAGGATGTTGGTGAAGACCTCGCGATTGGCGACGCCGCTTTCCGGATGCTTGCCGAATTCCCAGGTGAAGCGGACGTCCTCGGTCGTCACCGGCACGCCGTCGCTCCAGGTGGCGTCGGGATGGATGGTGTAGGTGAGCCGCACCCCCGTGGTGCCGTCGTCGCGCTCGATCCGCTCGGCCAAGCCGTTCTCCAGGGTCGGCAACTCGGTGCAGAGAAAGCAGCGCAGTTCCCAGTCGGCGCCGTAGCCGGTGAAGGGCCGCAGCGTCATCGAGCGCACATAGGTCTTGGCGAGCATGGAATCGATGCTCGGATGCAGGGTCGAGGGGAACTGGCTGGTGCCGATGCGCAAGGTTTCCCGCGCTTCGGCCGCCGTCGCCACCAGCACCGCAAGCCCCGTCGCCAGGGCCAAGCCAGCTCGTCGCACCGCGTACCTCCGAGACGATGGTTGCCGTTCGAGGAAGGATGGAGTGTCCCGTCCCGCTGGACAACGGGCAGCGCGCGGTTGCCCTCGCATTGTCGTCGTGCGAGTTCGAAGCCGCAGGAGACAGGAGAAGGACCAGGGATGCGCCTCGAAGCCTCGACCAAGATCGTCGCCACGCTCGGGCCCGCGTCCTCGACCGAGGAGCGGCTGCGCGCCATGGTGCTCGCAGGGGCGGACGTTTTTCGCTTCAACTTCAGCCACGGCAGCCACGAGGACCACGCCGAGCGGCTGCAGATGCTGCGCACCGTCGAAAGCGACCTCGGCCGGCCGATCGGCGCGCTCATGGACCTCCAGGGGCCGAAGCTGCGCGTCGGCACCTTCGCCGAGGGCAAGGTGATGCTGGCGGCGGGCCAGCGCTTTCGCTTCGACCTCGACCCCGAGCCGGGCGACGCCAACCGCGTGCAACTCCCGCACAAGGCGATCATCGAGGCGTCGGCGCCCGGCAGCGAACTGCTGCTCGACGACGGCAAGCTCAGGATGCGCGTCGAGGCGGCGAGCGCCGAACACCTGGAGGTGACGGTGATCACCGGCGGTGTGCTCTCCGACCGGAAGGGCGTCAACGTGCCGGACGTCGTGCTGAAGCTCTCGCCCCTCACCGGCAAGGACCGCAACGACCTGCGCTTCGGGCTGGACCAGGGTTTCGACTGGGTCGCCCTCAGCTTCGTGCAGCGGCCGGAGGACATCGCCGAGGCGCGACGCCTGATCGCCGGCCGTGCGGCGATCATGGCCAAGATCGAGAAGCCGGCGGCGATCGACACGCTGGAGGACATCATCGAGCTGTCGGACGGGGTGATGATCGCGCGCGGCGATCTCGGGGTGGAGATGCCGCCCGAGGACGTGCCGGGCTTGCAGAAGCGGATCATCCGCGCGGCCAGGAGCGCCGGCAAGCCGGTCGTGGTCGCAACGCAGATGCTGGAGAGCATGATCAAGGCGCCCTCGCCGACCCGGGCCGAGGCCTCCGACGTGGCGACCGCCTGCTACGATGGCGCCGACGCCCTCATGCTGTCGGCGGAGAGTGCGGCCGGCGACTATCCGGTCGAGGCGGTCGAGATCATGGAGCGGATCATCAAGAAGGTGGAGCGCGACCCGCTCTACCGTTCCTACGTCGACGCCTACCGCGCCGAGGCGCTCGACACCGAGGCCGACGCGATCACGCAGGCGGCAGCCCAAGTGGCCCGCACCATCAAGGCGGCGGCGATCGTCACCTACACGACCTCGGGTACCACCGCGGCACGCGCCGCGCGGGAGCGGCCGGAGCGGCCGATCCTCGGGCTCATCACACGCCTCGGCACGGCCCGCAAGCTCGCCATCGTCTGGGGCGTCATCCCGGTGGTGTGCGAGGACGCACACGACTTCGACGACATGATCAAAAAGGCACGGCAGGCAGCGGTTCGCGCCGGCCTCGCCAAGCCGCGCGACGCGCTGGTCATCACCGCCGGCCACCCGTTCGGCACGCCCGGCGCCACCAACATGCTGCGCATTGCGCATGTCAGCGAGCGCGACGTGACGGAGGCGTGACCGGCGGCGGCGGTCAGGCCGGCTGGGTGAGGGTGTGAACGGCCTTGTTGGCGAGCATCGCCTTGGCCATGGCTTGGGCTTGGCCATGCCCCTCGACCTCGACGTCGATGGTCATCTCGACCTCGCGCGGGCCGCGCGGCCGGAGCTTGAGATTGACGATGTTGCCGCCGTGGTTGCCGATGGTCGTGCTGAGGCTGCCCAGCACCCCCGGCTCGTCCAGCGCCCAGATGACGAAGCGGGTCGGCGCCCGGGCGGCGTGGTCGGCCCAGTCCACCTCGATCACGCGCTGCGGCTGACCCTGGAGCCGCTCGACGACGTGGCAGTCGCAGCGGTGGATGACGACGCCGCGGCCGGTGCGCACGACGCCGACGATGGTGTCGCCGGGGATTGGCCGGCAACAGCCGGCGAAGTGGAAGGCGAGACCCCGCGGCAGGCCGCGGATCGGCCCCTGGCCGCCGCTGTCCGCGGGCGCCGTCGCCGGCACCCGTACCTTCTCCTGCGACAACGTCGGCGGCGCGTGCTCGTCCTTCAGGTGCGGATGCACCGCCTCGATCACCTGGCGCGCCGCAGTCGAGCCGTCGGCGACGCTGACGAGCAGATCGTCGAGGCTCGCCTGCTGGAACTGCGCGCACACCTTGTCGAGCTGCTTGTCGTTGACGGCGACCTTGCGCGCGGCCGCCGCCCGCTGCAGGGCGAGGCGGCCTTCCTGCACGTACTCGGTGCGCTTGAGCGTGCGCAGATAGCGGCGGATCCGCGCCCGCGCCCGGCCGGTCACGACGTAGTTCAGCCAAGCCGGATTGGGGTTCGCCTTCGGGTTGGTCACGACCTCGACTTGGTCGCCGTTGTCGAGTCGGGTGCGGAGCGGCACGATCCGGCCCTGGATCTTGGCGTGCTGCAGGTGGTCGCCCACCTGCGAGTGCACCGCGTAGGCGAAGTCGATCGGCGTCGCCCCCCGCGGCAGCGCGATCAGGTCGCCCTTGGGCGTGAAGCAGAACACCTGGTCCTGGAACATCTCGAGCTTGGTGTTCTCCAGGAACTCGTCGGGGCTCGCGGCGTGCTCCAGGATGTCCAAAAGCTCACGCATCCAGCGATACTGACGGCCCTCCTTGTGGCTCTGCTCCTGTTTGTAGGCCCAGTGCGCGGCAACGCCGAGTTCCGCCACCTCGTGCATCTCGTGGGTGCGGATCTGCACCTCGATGCGGCGGTGCTCGGGGCCGATGATGGTGGTGTGCAGCGACCGGTAGCCGTTGGGCTTCGGCGTCGAGATGAAGTCCTTGAAGCGTCCCGGCACCATGACGAAGGCGCCGTGGATGGCGCCGAGCGCGGCGTAGCAGTCGGTGACGTCGTCGACCATGACGCGGAAGGCCATGATGTCGGCGAGCTGCTCGAAGTCGACGTTCTTGCGCTCCATCTTGCGCGAGATCGAGATCGGCGACTTCTCGCGGCCGTAGACCGTGGCCCCGACGCCGGCCGCGTGCAGGACACCTCTAAGCCCGGTGAGGATACGCTCGACGAGACCGGTGTCGTCGCGGCGGAGCTGGTCGAGGCGGGTGACGATCGACTGCCGGCGGTCGGGCTGAAGCTCGGAGAAGGCGAGGTCCTCGAGCTCGGCCTTGGTCTGCTCCATGCCGATCCGCTCGGCGAGCGGGGCGTAGATCTCCATCGTCTCGAAGGCGATGCGTCGCCGTTTCTCCGCATCCTTGATGAAGTGCAGCGTGCGCATGTTGTGCAGGCGGTCGGCGAGCTTCACCAGCAGGACGCGGATGTCCTCGGACATCGCGAGCAGCAACTTTCGGAAGTTTTCCGCCTGGGCGCTGTGCGGCGAGCGCAGGTCGAGCTTGTTGAGCTTGGTAACCCCGTCGACCAGCCGCGCCACCTCGCGGCCGAACAGGCGCTCCATGTCCTCGATGGTGGCACCCGTGTCCTCGACCGTGTCGTGCAAGAGGCCGGTGGCGATCGACGCGCTGTCGAGCTTCAGCCCGGCGAGGATGCCCGCCACCTCCACCGGGTGGTGAAAATAGGGGTCGCCCGAGGCGCGGAGCTGGTTGCCGTGCGCCTGCATGGCGAACACGTAGGCGCGGTTGAGAAGGTCTTCGTCGGCCCGCGCGTCGTAGCCCCTGACCTTCTCCACCAGCTCGTACTGACGCAGCATCGGGCGACGCGGCCGCGTCGGCGGTGCCGCAGCCGGAGGTGCGGCGATCGGTTCGGCGGCTTCACGGTACGCGCACATGAGGCCGCCTTCGCTCCGATCGGTTCAGCGCAGATGCGCCTCGGGGTCGTCCTCGACCGCCTCCATCGGCGCCGGCGCGCCGTCGTCCTCGACCACCTCGTCGTGATCGGCGTAGGACACCTCGGCCGGCAGTCCGCTCTCGTGCAGGCCCGGCGGCGGCGCGCTCTCGGCGGCCAGTTCCATCCGCGCCTCGTCGTCGTGGATGTCCAGGTGCCGGCGCAGGCCGTGCACCAGCTCGTAACGCAGGTGGTCGAGATCGAGCCGCTCGTCGGCGATCTCGCGCAGCGCCACCACGGGGTTCTTGTCGTTGTCGCGATCGAGGGTGAGTGCCGCACCTGCGGACATGTTGCGGGCCCGCTGGGCAGCGAGCATCACCAGCTCGAACCGGCTGGGGATCTTCTCGACACAATCTTCGACGGTGATGCGCGCCATGAAGCGTCGCCCTCCTGCGCAAAAACGAGTACGAACCTCCCATATAGATGTGCGCTGCAGCACGCGCAACGTCGTTCGCTATCGGCGGCCATACTCATTGACACCAATGTCGGCGTGCCGCACACCGACCCTGCCCCGCTTGCATCGGCACTCACGGTGCCAACATCGAGTTGCACGCGTATTCATCAAGGGCATCGACCTCGAGGACGAACACCCCATGACCACGGTTTCGACGACGCCCGTCCTGCCCGTACGTGCCGACGAGCGTTATGCCGTCTTCATCGACGGCGCCAATCTCTATCAGACCGCGAAGACGCTGGGCTTCGACATCGACTACAAGCGGCTGCGCGCGCTGTTCCGCGAGCATGGCGAACTGATCCGCCTCTACTACTATACCGCGTTGCTCGACGAGCAGGAATATTCGCCGGTGCGGCCGCTCGTCGACTGGCTCGACTACAACGGCTACACGCTCGTGACGAAGCCCCTGAAGGAGTACACGCACGTCACCGGACGGCGGAAGTTCAAGGGCAACATGGACATCGAGATCGCGGTCGACGTCATGGAGATGGCAGCGCACGTCGATCATGTCGTGCTCTGCTCCGGTGACGGCGATTTTCGGCGTTTGCTCGAGGGTGCGCAGCGCCAGGGCTGCCGCACGACGGTCATCTCCAGTCTGTTCAGCAGCCCGCCGATGGTGGCGGACGAGCTGCGTCGGCAGTCCGACTTCTTCGTCGATCTTCACGACCTCGAGCCCGAGATCGCCCGCGCCGGCGGCCCCGCCCGCCCACAGGCTGACGACGACGAGTACGACTACGAGGACGAGGACGACGATACCCGCGTCGACTGACGCGCCGAGGTGCGCGCCGGCGGCCGACTGCGATCGCTGCGCGCGGCTTGCCGCCTACCGGGCCGACAATCGCGTCCGGGAACCCGCTTGGCACAACGCGCCGGTGGCGTCCTTCGGCGCGGCCGCGGCGGCGTTGCTCGTCGTCGGTCTGGCCCCCGGCCGCGGCGGTGCCAACCGCACCGGCCGGCCCTTCACCGGCGACGGCGCGGGCGAGGTGCTCTATCCGGCGCTGGTGCGGCACGGCTTTGCCCGCGGGCGCTACGGCGCCGATCCGGCCGACGGGCTGGAGCTGGTCGACTGCCGCATCACCAACGCCGTCCGCTGCGCGCCGCCGGCCAACAAACCCACCGGCGCGGAAATCGCCGCCTGCCGCACGTTCCTGGAAGCCGAGCTGCGGACCGCGCCACGCCCCCGCGTGGTTCTGAGTCTCGGCCGGATCGCCTTCCAGGCAAGCCTCCGCGCACTGGGCGTCCGCCCGGCCGCCCATCGCTTCGCCCATGGTGCCGAGATCGACCTCGCGCCCGTGCGCGTGGTCGCCAGCTACCACACCTCGCGCTACAACATGAACACGGGCCGCCTCACCGTCGAGGCCTTCGACCGCCTTGTGGGCCGGGTGCGAGCCCTGGTCGACGGCTGACCGGCGTTCGGCACGTCCCCTAGCCGCTCCGCCGCTCCGGGTGCTATCGAGGCACCCCGTCGTCCCGTTTCCGGAGCCCATACATGACTCAATCCTCGAAGATCGCCACCGTTCCCGGCGACGGCATCGGCAGCGAGGTCATCGACGCCGGGGTCGAGGTGCTGGAGGTGCTGGCCGACCTCGAGCCCGGCCTCGACCTCGCCTTCGAGCGCTTTCCCTGGGGCTCGGACTACTACCTGAAGCATGGTCGGATGATGCCGGAGGACGGTTTCGAGCGGCTGCGGGCGTTCGATGCGATCCTGTTCGGCTCGGCAGGTGACCCGCGCGTGCCCGACCACGTCACCTTGTGGGGGCTCCGCCTCGCCATCTGCCAGGGCATGGACCAGTACGCCAACGTCCGCCCGACCCGGCTCCTGCCCGGCATCGAGGGGCCGTTGCGCGGCGTCCGCCCCGAGGAGCTCGACTGGGTGATCGTGCGCGAGAACAGCGAGGGCGAGTATTCGGGTGCCGGCGGGCGCGTGCACCAGGGCTTCGATCACGAGGTCGGGCTCGACGTCTCGATCATGACCAGGAAGGGCGTCGAGCGCATTCTCCGCTTCGCCTTCGAACTGGCGCGCTCGCGGCCGAAGAAGCAGCTCACCGTGGTCACCAAGTCGAATGCGCAGCGCCACGCCATGGTGATGTGGGACGCGATCCACGACCTCGTGAAGGGCGACTATCCGGACGTCGCGAGCGACCGCATGCTGGTCGATGCCATGACCACGCGCATGGTCCTGAAGCCCGCCTCGCTCGACACCATCGTTGCGACCAACCTGCACGCCGACATCCTGAGCGACCTCGCGGCGGCGCTTTCCGGCAGTCTCGGTATCGCCCCCACCGGCAACCTCAACCCCGAGCGGGACTTTCCCTCCATGTTCGAGCCGATCCACGGCTCGGCCTTCGACATCATGGGCAAGGGCATCGCCAACCCGATCGGCACCTTCTGGTCGGCGGCGATGATGCTCGAACACCTGGGCCACGCCGGCCCGGCGGCGCGGCTGATGCGGGCCGTAGAGACCGTGACGGAGCGCGGCGAGGTGTTGACCCCCGACCTCGGCGGCCGCGCCACGACGGCCGACGTCACGGCCGCCGTGTGCGCCGTGCTGCGTGGCGCCAACGCATGACCGCCGCCATTTTCTGGGACATGGACGGCACGCTGGTCGACAGCGAGCCGCTGCACGAGGCGGCGCTGATCGAGGCGTTGGTGAGCCTCGGCATCCAGCCGCCCGCCGACTTCCACCAGCGGGTGGTCGGCCGGGATGCGGCTGAGATCCACGCCTTCTGTCAGCGGGAACTCGGGGTGGAGTTGGGCCTGCGCGACTGGCTCACGCTCAAATACCGCACATATTTCGCCTCGCTGGGCGAACTCCGGCCGCGCGAGCGGGCGGTCGAGCTGTTCCTCGCACTCGACCGGGACGGACGACAGCAGGCGGTGGTCTCCAACTCCGACCGGGTCGTCGTCCAAGCCAACCTCGACGCGGTGGGCCTGACGGTGCCCCGCCGGATCAGCGTCAGCCGCAACGACGTGCGCCGCGGCAAGCCCGACCCGGAACCGTTCCTGCGCGCCGCCTGGCTGTTGGATGTCGCTCCCGCCGCCTGCGTCGTGGTCGAGGACTCGACCACCGGTGCGACGGCCGGCGTCGCTGCCGACATGCGCACGCTGTTTTGGCCGCAGGACGACGTGCCCACACCGGCCGGCGCCGAGCGCATCGCCGACATGGCGGCCCTGGAGCGGGCGTTGCGCGCCGGCGCCTGAGTCGGTCGCGGCTCAGATCTGGATCAGCTCGCCGGCCCGTGGGGTGAGCACGGTGGAGCGCTCGACCAGGGGCTTGAAGGCCTCGGGCGTGCCGGAGAGCAGGTCGAACGTGCCCCAATGGACGGGGATCACCGTCTCCAGCGCCAACAGTTCGTTGACGGCGATCGCGGCCGTGCGTGGGCCCATGGTGAAGCGGTCGCCGATCGGCACGAAGCCGACCGTCGGCTGGTGCAGCCGTTGGATCAGCGCCATGTCCGAGAAGACCTCGGTGTCGCCCAGGTGGTAGAGCACCTTGCCGTCGATCTCGACGACGAAGCCCGCCGGGTCGCCCATGGTGATGGGTTGGCCGTCGCGGATGATGGCGGCGCTGTGTTGGGCGTGGACCATGGTGAAGCCGACGCCGTGGCTCTCGATCCGGCCCCCCTGGTTCATCGGCTGGAGCTTGGTCAGCCCCTGCGCCCCCAGCCACATGCAGATCTCGTACATGGCGACCACGGTGGCGTCGAACTTCTGGGCGAGGCGCAGGGCGTCGCCGATATGGTCCTCGTGGCCGTGGGTGATGGCGATCAGATCGACCTTCTGAAGCCCATCCTCGTAGTCGGCGGGAAAGGTCGGATTGCCGGTGAAGAAGGGGTCGATCAGCACGTCGACGGCGCTGCCGCGCAGATGCACGGCGCTGTGGCCGAGCCAAGCGATCTGGACCATGTGGCTCCTCCCGTTGGTGGATGGCTGGGGTGAATCTGCCAAAGCGCCGACGTGGCGTCGATGCCGAAGCGCTCAGCCGGCGCCGTCCCCGGTCTTGCCGTCGAGATCCCCGATGAACGCCTCGAAGTCCTTGGCGGTGGCGAAGTCCTTGTAGACGCTGGCGAAGCGCACATAGGCGACCTCGTCCAGCTCCTTCAGGCTGTCGAGCACGAGATCGCCCAGCGTTCGCGTCGACACCTCGCTCTCGCCCGAGGTCTCGATGCGGCGGACGATGCCGTTGACGATGCGCTCGATCCGATCCGGGTCGATGCCGCGCTTGCGGGTGGCGATGGCGATGGAGCGGGCGAGCTTGGTCCGGTCGAAGGGCAGCCGGCCGCCGCTGCGCTTGACGACGATCAGGTCGCGCAGTTGGACCCGCTCGAGCGTGTTGAAGCGCGCCCCGCAGGCGTTGCACTGGCGCCGGCGGCGGATGCCGGTGCCGTCCTCCACCGGACGGCTGTCCTTCACCTGGGTGTCCTCGGCGCCGCAAAAGGGGCAGCGCATCAGGGTTCGACCAAGCGGGCGACCACCCGACGCACGAACGGAGCCACCATCAACACGGCCGGAAAGGCGATGGCCCAGGAGAACGCCCAGGCCGAAAGCCAGTCGCCGACGAAACCAGGGCCGAGGCCGCGGGCGTTGGCGGTCGAGACGCCCGAGACGATCAGCGACATGAACCCCGAGAGCAGCAGCCCGAACAGGATCGGGGCGAAGCGGGCAGGCAGGCGCACGCGGCGTCCGGCCGCCCGCTCCGTCATCGTTCAGCCGAGCTGCGGATAGATCGGAAAGCGCCGGCAGAGCGCTTCGATCTCGGCCTTCACCTTGGCCTCGACGGCATCGTTGCCGTCCTCGCCGTTGGCCTTGAGGCCGTCGACCACCTCGACGATGAGCTGGCCGATCTTGCGGAACTCGGCCGGGCCGAAGCCGCGGGTGGTGCCGGCGGGCGTGCCGAGGCGGATGCCGGAGGTCACCATCGGCGGCTCGGGATCGAACGGCACCGCGTTCTTGTTGCAGGTGATGCCGGCCCGCTCGAGCGCCGCGTCGGCCGCCTTGCCGGTGACGCCCTTCGGCCGGAGGTCGACCAGGACCATGTGGTTGTCGGTGCCGCCGGTCGTCAGGTCCAGGCCGCCTTCGACCAGGGCCGCGGCGAGCGCCTTGGCGTTCTCGACGATGGCACGGGCATAGGCCTTGAACTCGGGCTCGAGGGCCTCCTTGAAGGCCACCGCCTTGCCGGCGATGACGTGCATCAGCGGCCCGCCCTGGCCCATCGGGAAGACGGCCGAGTTGATCTTCTTGGCGATGGCCTCGTCGTTGGTCAGCACGATGCCGCCGCGCGGGCCGCGCAGCGTCTTGTGCGTGGTCGAGGTCACGACGTGGGCGTGCGGGAAGGGCGAGGGATGGGCACCGCCCGCGACCAGCCCGGAGATGTGGGCGATGTCGGCCATGAGATAGGCACCCACCTCGTCGGCGATGGCGCGGAACGCCTGGAAGTCGACGAGGCGCGGATAGGCGGTGCAGCCGGAAACGATCAGCTGCGGCCGATGCTCCAGGGCGAGCCGCCGGATCTCGTCGAAGTCCATGCGCTGGTCGCTCTCGCGCACGCCGTACTGCACCGGCCGGAACCACTTGCCGGAGACGTTGGGCTTGGCGCCGTGCGTCAGATGGCCGCCATGGGCGAGCGAGAGGCCCATGATGGTGTCGCCCGGCTGCAACAGCGCCATGAACACGGCCATGTTGGCCTGGGCGCCGGCGTGCGGCTGCACGTTGGCGAACTTGCAGTCGAAGAGCTGGCATGCCCGCTCGATGGCGAGCTTCTCCGCGACGTCGACGAACTCGCAGCCGCCATAGTAGCGCCGGCCGGGATAGCCTTCGGCGTACTTGTTGGTCAGCACCGAACCCTGCGCCTCCAACACGGCGGGGCTGGTGATGTTCTCCGAGGCGATCAGCTCCACCTGGGTCTGCTGGCGGTGCAACTCCGCCTGCATCGAGGCCAGAAGCTCCGGGTCGTCCTTCAGCGAACGGCCGAAGAAGGCATCACCCGCGAGGGGCTTCGTGGCTGCGGTCATGGGCGAACTCCCGTTGGTTCAGCCGAGCTTGGCAACACGGCGTTGGTGGCGGCCACCTTCGAACGCCGTCGCGAGGAAAGTCAAAAGGCAGTCGTCGGCCACCTCGGGGCCGACGATGCGCGCGCCGAGAGCGAGCAGGTTGGCATCGTTGTGGAGCCGCGCAAGGCGGGCCGTCGTCACGTCGTGGGCGAGCGCGCAGCGGACGCCGGCAACCCGGTTGGCGGCAATGGAGATGCCGATACCGGTGCCGCACACGACCACGCCGCGCTCGGCCTCGCCCGCCGCTACGGCCAGGGCGCAGGCGCGGCCGAAATCGGGGTAGTCGACCGAGTCGTCGCCGCGCGTGCCGAGGTCGACCACCTCGTGACCGGCGGCGCGCGCGGCCGCCGCAAGCCGATCCTTCAGCCCGACGCCGGCATGATCGGCGGCAAAGGCGATGCGCATCGCAAGCTCCAGAACGATGCCGCGCGGTCTAGCACGCGGATCGGCCGACGCGAAGGGGGCGAGGGTCGCGAGAGGGTGAAGGGAAAGAGCGGGGGCTTTTGGCCCCCGCGCCCCCCCCGGCCGGGGGGGCGCCCCGCCCCCCCCCCACCTGGGGCCCGCCCGGCCCCGGGGCGGGGG
>JBJHBG010000094.1:0-13005 GCA_050485385.1 Geminicoccaceae bacterium
CCAAGCCTCCGGGGTCACGAGCCGCGCCAGCCGACCACGGCCTCCGCAAAGGCGTCGGTGGTCGCGAAATAGGGCTTGAGGTCCACGAGCGGCGTGCCGTCGAGGCAGTCGAGGCCGCGCACGTGGCGCGTCGTCCCCTCGATCCGCTCCAGCGGCACGATGCCGAGGCCGATCGGGTTCGGCCGGTTGGGCGAGCGCAGCGCAAAGGTGCCCAGCGGGTGGGGCGCGTGCGCCGGCGCCTGCACCAGGAAGTCGCGCCGCGCCCGGTCGAGCCAGTAGAGCACGATCAGGTGGCTGGTGCCGTCGAGCCCTTGCAGCGCCGGGGCGAACGGCGGCGCGACCTCGATGCGGCAGGGGGCATCGCTGGCGCGGGTGTTCTTCGGGCAGCCCGACCGCTCGGTCCAGGGGGTGCGGATGCGGCCGACGAAGACGAGGCCCGCATCCGGCCGCCGACGGCCGGGATCGTCGCCGACCACCTCGCCCGGCCGCACGTCGCCTGCCATGCCCGTCCTCCCGTTCATCCGGTGGTCAGCCGCTTGGTCGTCATCCGCGCATTGACGGCGGGCGCACGGTTGGTGTCCTCTCCGGGCGACGTCAAGAGCCGGGTCCGAACGGGATGTCCACGACCGATGACTACACGACCTGGCGCCATGGCTTTCGTTGGGCCGTTCCGCGGACGTTCAACATCGCCACCGCGATCCTCGACCGCAATCCGCCGCACGACCTGGCGCTGATCGACGCCCGCGCCGGCGAGCCGCTGCGGCGCTACACCTTCGCCGAACTGGAGGAGCTTTCCAACCGGCTGGCCAACCTCTTGATCGACCGGGGTCTACTGCCCGGCGAGCGGGTCGGTATCCTGTTGCCCCAGCGCGCCGAAACGCTGCTCGCCCATCTCGCCGTCTACAAGGCCGCCGCCGTCGCGCTGCCGCTCTTCACCGCTTTCGGCCAGGAAGCGCTGCGCTACCGGCTGCGCGACTCCGGTGCCCGGTTCGTCTTCACCGATGCCGCCAACGTCGAACGGGTGCTCGATCTGCGGGAGGACCTGGATGGCTTGGACGAGGTCATCGACGTCGACGGTGCCAGCTTCGCCGAGGCGTTGCAGGAGGCCGAACGCTGGGCCGCGCACGAGGTGACGGGGGCCGACGATCCGGCGGTCATCATCTACACCTCGGGCACGACCGGGGCGCCGAAGGGGGCCGTGCACGGCCACCGCGTACTGCTCGGCCATCTGCCTGGGGTGGAGATGCCGCACGATCGGTTCCCGCAACGAGGCGACCGGTTCTGGACGCCGGCGGATTGGGCCTGGATCGGCGGTCTGTTCGACGTCCTGCTGCCCAGCCTCTACCACGGTGTGCCGGTGGTGGCGGGGCCGGGCGGCAAGTTCGACCCGCAAGCGGCGGTGCGCTTCATGGCAGCGCACGGGGTGCGCAACGTGTTCATGCCGCCCACCGCACTCCGGCTGATGCGGGCGGCCGACGTCGACGCGTCGGCCGTGCGCCTCCGCACCATGGCGAGCGGCGGCGAGCGGCTCGGCGACGAGTTGGTCGCCTGGGTCGAACGCACCTTCCGCGTGCCGATCGACGAGTTCTACGGCCAGACCGAGGCGAACCTTCTGGTCAGCGGCATGAGTCGGGCGTTTCCGCGCCGGCCGGGGGCGATCGGCCGGCCGGTGCCGGGCCACGAGGTGGCCATCCTCGACGCCGAGGGCGAGAGGTCGCCACCCGGCGAGGTCGGCACCATCGCCGTCAGGCGGCCGGACCCGGTCATGTTCCTCGGCTATTGGAACGCACCCGAGGCGACCGCCGCCAAGTTCCACGGCGATTGGCTCTTGACCGGCGACATGGGGCGGATGGACGAGGACGGCTACGTCACCTTCATCGGCCGCGACGACGACCTGATCAACACCGCGGGCTATCGGGTGGGACCGAGCGAAGTGGAGGCGGCACTCGCCGAGCATCCGGCCGTGGCGCAAGTGGCCGTGGTGGGCGTGCCCGACGCCGAGCGCGGCGAGGCCGTGGTTGCCTGCATCGTTCTCAAGGCGGGTGCAGTACCCGGCGATGCCTTGGCGGCGGAACTCCAGGCCCGGGCGCGGGCGGCGGTCGGGGCGCATGCCTATCCGCGCCGCATCGTCTTCAAGGCGGCCTTTCCGTTGACCGCGACGGGCAAGATCCTGCGCCGCGACCTCCGGGCCCATCTCGCGGCCGAGGACGGCTCGCCCTCATGAACCGTCGCCGGCTAGCCCCCCGCCAGGACCCCTTCGCCCTGCGACCGCTGCTGCGGGTGCTGGGCGTACTGTTGACCGTGCTCGCCTGCTTCATGCTCCCGCCGATGATCGCCGATCTCGTGGTCGGCCATCGCGACTGGTTGGTGTTCCTGCTCAGCAGCGGCGTTACCCTGTTCGTCGGCGTCAGCCTCGTCCTCGCCAACCACGGCGCGCAGATCGAGGCGCTGTCGACCCGTCAGGCTTTCATCCTCACCGCCAGCGTCTGGGTCGGACTGACGCTGTTCGCTGCCCTGCCCTTCCTCTACTCCGAGCACGAACTGAGCCTCGCCGATGCCATCTTCGAGGCGACCTCCGGCATCACCACCACCGGCTCGACGGTGATGGTCGGGCTGGATACGGCACCGCCCGGCCTGTTGCTCTGGCGCTCGATCCTGCAATGGCTCGGCGGCATCGGCATCATCGTCATGGGCGTCGCCGTGCTGCCGCTGCTTTCGGTCGGCGGCATGCAGCTCTTCCGCACCGAGAACTCCGACCGCTCCGACAAAATCCTGCCGCGTGCCGGCCAACTCGCCTCCGCCATCGGCTCGATCTACCTCCTGTTCACCTTCGCCTGTGCCGTCGCCTACTGGGCGGCGGGCATGACCGCGTTCGACGCGGTCAACCACGCCATGACCACGGTGGCGACCGGCGGCTACTCGACGCACGACGCGTCGATGGCCTACTTCGCGAGCCCCACCATCGAGTGGATCGCGGTCGTCTTCATGATCACCGGCGCCGTACCGTTCGTCCTCTACATCCAGGCGACGAACGGGGAGCCCGGCGTCCTGGTCCGCGACACCCAGGTCGCCTGGTTCGTCGGCATCGTGCTCGGCGCCTGGACGCTGATGAGCGCCCTGCTGGTCGTCGACCACGGCATGCGGCCGCTGGAGGCGCTGCGTCACGCCGCCTTCAACACCACCTCGATCATCACCGGCACGGGCTACGGGACGGCCGACTTCGGCGGCTGGGGACCGCTGGCGGTCACCTTCTTCTTCTTCCTCATGTGCGTCGGCGGCTGTACCGGCTCGACCACCGGCGGCATCAAGGTGTTCCGCTTCGCCGTGCTCTACGCCATCGCCCGCACGCAGATGCTGCGACTGATCCAGCCCTCCGGCGTGTTTCTCGCGACCTACAACGGCCGGTTGGTGCCCGACGCCGTGGCCATCTCGGTGATGGCGTTCTTCTTCATGTTCGCCCTGTCGTTCTCGGTCATCGCCCTGCTCCTGTCGGCGCTGGGGCTCGACTACCTCACGGCCATGTCGGCGGCGATCACCTCGCTCGCCAACGTGGGTCCGGGCCTCGGTCCGGTCGTCGGCCCCGTCCTCAACTTTGCCGACATCCCGGAAGCGGCGAAGTGGATCATGGCCTTTGCCATGTTGCTCGGCCGGCTGGAGATGTTCACGATCCTGGTGCTGATCGTACCGGCCTTCTGGCGGGTCTGAGGGGCGAGCGCATGCCGCCTCGTCATTTGGTGGCCTTGATCGGCGGACCGGTTCGGCGCCCCCTTGGGCCTCGGCAAGGACCGCATCCTGGGAGGAGACGATGGCCGCAACGCTGATGGCGCTCCTGCGCGACGAGCTGCCGATCGCCCTGGCCACGCATCGGCTCGACCTCGCCAAGAGCGGGCTCGTGATCGTCGACGCGGTCAACGGCTTCTGCACCGTCGGTGCGGGCAATCTGGCGCCGGCCGCCCCCAATGCGCAGGTCGACCGCATGGTCGAGCACGCGGCAGCCCTCGCCCGCCGCTTCGCCGACGCGCACCGGCCGATCCTCGCCTTGCTCGACACCCACCAGCCGGGCGTGCCGGAGCGGCCCTACCCGCCGCACTGCGAGAAGGGGACCGGCGAGGAGTTGCTGGTCGAACCGCTGGCCTGGCTCGACGACGAGCCCAACGCCACCTTGATCGCGAAGGACTGCATCAACGGCTTCGTCGGCGCCATCGAGCACTCCAGCCACCACGGCCTGCACCACAACAAAGTGATCGACTGGGTCAATGTCAGCCGGCTGGAAACGGTCCTCGTCACCGGCATCTGCACCGACATCTGCGTCATGGACTTCGTCCTGACGATGCTGTCCGCGCGCAATCACAGGCTGATGCCGAGCCTGAAGGACGTCGTCGTCCTGGAGCCCGGCTGCGCCACCTACGATCTGCCCCGCGAGGCGGCATCCAGCCTCGGCCTGCCGGCGACGGCGGCGCATCCGCAGGAGGCCACCCATCACGTCGGCCTCTACCTGATGGCCAGCCGCGGCGCGATCCTCGCCGGTGAGGTCCACGTCGAGCACCAAGGAGGCTAGGCCCGAGCCGTGCGCATCGCGAGCTGGAACGTCAACTCCATCCGTCGCCGGCAGGACGCGGTGCTCGGCTGGGCGGAGCGGCATGCCGTCGACGTGTTGCTGTTGCAGGAGACCAAGGTCGCGGACGCCAACTTTCCGGCCGAGCCCTTCGCCGCCAAGGGCTGGACCCTCGCCATCTTGGGCGAGCCGCAGCGCAACGGCGTGGCGATCCTGGCGAAAGGCGGGATCGAGGACGTTGCACGCGGACTCGACGGCGAGGACGACGACGGTCAGGCCCGCTACGTCGAGGCGACGGTCGAAGGCGTGCGGCTCGCCTCGGTCTACGTGCCGAACGGCACCACGGTGGACAGCCCCGCCTTCGCCTACAAGCTGCGCTTCTTCGAGCGCCTCGGCCGACGGCTCGACCGCGCCTTGGACGAGGAAACGCCGCTGCTCGTCGGCGGCGACTACAACGTGGCGCCGGAGCCACTCGACGTCTGCGATCCCAAGGGCTGGGAGGGCGGCATCTGCTTCCACATCGACGAGCGCCGCGCTTGGCGCCGGCTCGTCAACCGTGGCTTCACCGACGCCTTTCGCGCGATCGAGCCCGCCACCCGCGCCTATTCCTTCTGGGAACACAGGGGAGCGGCCTTCAAGACCGACGAGGGCGTGCGCATCGACCACCATCTCCTGAGCCCGGCGCTAGCCGACCGGCTCGAGGCCGTCGCCATCGACCGCGCGCCGCGCGGCGAGAAGGACGCCTCGGACCACGCCCCGATCTGGGTCGAGTTGCGCTGAGCGCGGGCGAGGTCGGGGTTAGCGGGGGGCTTCGCGTCGACGTTTCCGGTCAGGTCGTCGGGCGCAACTCGAAGAACGCCTCGGATCGAGTTGCGCGGGCGATTCGCAACAGGGTGCGGGTGGAAGGCAGTTGCCGCCCCGCTTCCAGCCGCGCCACGCTCGACTGACTGGTCTCGATCAATTCGGCGAGTTGCGCCTGGGTAAGGCCCGCCCGCTTGCGCGCATCGATGATCTCCTGGGCGATGCGAAACTGCGGCTCCAGCGCCCCATACTCGGCCCTGACCTCCGGATCACGGAGGAGTTCGGCCTTCAGCTCGGCCAGCGTCTTCGTCACGTTGCCATTCCTCGAACCGCCTCTCGGCCTTCTCGATCTCCCGAATCGGCGTCTTCTGCGTCTTCTTGGTGAAGAAGCTGAGCACGACGACCCGGCGCTCACTCACCGTCGCGTAGATCGCCCGGGCGATCCCGTCCCCGCAGTCTGATCTCCCAGAGCTTGCCCCGGATCGGCCTTACGAACTTGCCCCCAACCTCATGCGGTCCGTTACGCTGGATCAGTTCGGCGACGCGGAGAAACTGCGCTTGAACATCCGCCGGAAGCCCTCGGAGTTCCCGCTCCGCTTGCCCCTGAACTTCTACTTTCCACATAGGTGGAACCTTTTGCTTCACGGGTCACGACGTTTCACCTCCCCGATTGCGTGCCGTGTCTCGGCTTGGCCGGCAGGTCCTCTCCAGCAATCTCATAAATGGTATATTTTGGTCTTTACGTCAAGCCGCGAAACGCGAAGCCCCGCTCGGCGGCTTGGCGGAGCGGGGCTTCCTCGTATAGCTGCCGCGGCCCGTCTTGGGCTTGACGATCCGTTGCTGGAACAGCCGGCTCGTCAGCGCCCGGGCCGCGGGGTTGCGGCGCTGCATGGCGTTGATCCTTCGGCGGGTGGAGTGCAGACGAAAGGTCGGCTGCGGCGGGCAATCCGCAAGGGGTGCTGCCTCATTCCAGCTCGAACGTGCCGCCGCCCTCGGCAGCCTGGCCCCAGCCCCAGGTGCCGGTGTAGCGGCCATTGCCGGCTTGGCGGATGCGGCCGGCGCCCCAACTGCCACCGTGTTGCCAGCGATAGACCAGCTCGTCGCCGGCAACGATGCCCTCCATGATGCCCGGCCCGGTGCCGTAGTCGAAGCTGCCGCGGACCCGCTCGCCATCGCGCACGAGCCAGAGCTGCACGGCGAACTCGACGTTGCCGGCAAAAAAGGTACCCGAAAGGCTGCCGTCGAACGCCAGGGCCGAGGCTTCGGCACCGCAGGGCGGACCGAGGCTCTGGCCCGGGCGGCGCGGGGCGAGGCTCGCCAGCGTCACGCGGCGGCCCCGGTCGGCCAGAAACGCCTGCATCTCGGGATCGGCGAGCGTGTCGGCGATCACGTCCAGCATGTCCGGCACCGAGGCCGCAGCCGGGTCGTAGGCGTCGGCGTGGGCGCGGAGGTGTGCTGCGACGGTGCGAAGCCGCGCGTCGTTGACCGGGTGGGTGCGCCGCGCCACCGCCGCCCGCCATTCGGCTTCGCTGGCGAAGTCGCCCCTGGACGGCTCGGCATAGGCCGTGAGCATGAAGAAGCTGGCGAGCGCCAGGGGTGCTTCGCCCAAGCGACGGAAGAGGTCGAGGGCGAACCGGTCGGCCGCCGCCTCGTTGTCCCGCGCCTCGCGGCTCGTCAGACCTGCATATCCGGGATGGCCGTAGAGCACGTGGCCCAACTCGTGGCCGAGGACGAAAAAGACCTTCCCTTTCAACAGTTCTTGGGCGAGGTGGTCGACGGCCGGATCGGCGCGTGCGTCGTCCGGGATGCAGAGCGCTTCCAACGGTGGCGGAAGGCGGCCACCGGTCTCGGCCGCCCCGTAGCGCAGCCAATGGACGTACTCGAACGCCGTCGACCAGTCGTAGCCCCGAAGTTGCAGCCAAGCGATCGCCAAACCGAGATCGTCGAGCAGCTTGAGGGAGGCGACGGAGAACGTGATCTCCTCGCGCTGCACGAAGAAGGCCAGGGGCTCCGCACCCTCCACCTTCAGCGGGAAACGCAGCCGCACGCCACGCAGCCGGGCGCGCTCCGCCGCGGTGAGGACGGCGCCGATCACCTCGTCGAGATTGGCCTGCACCCCGCTCGGATAGCGCGCCTGCCAATAGGCCAGCGTCGCATCGTCGTAGAGCCGGTCGGTGGGCCGGGCCGGGGCTTCCCCGGCGGCGAGGAGGACGACGAGCGCGAACGGCAGCAGCAGCCGCCTCACCTCGCCCCGTCCCTGAAGAGCGCCGCCGGCAACGCCACCTCGGTCGGCGGCGCGCCGCGGGCGGCCTCCTCCACGACCCAGCGATGGAAGACGGGATAGGGTCCCCAGTCCGCGTCCCATCGCTCGCGCAGGAGCGCCAGCTTGGCCTCGCGGACCGCCAGCTCGATGTCGAGCCGCCGGCTCGAGTCGCCGAGGCCCGCCGCGTCGTCCAGCGCCGCATCGAGGCCGCGCAGCACGATCTCGGTCGCAATCGACGCGCCGGCGGGGCTCGTCTCGGCCTGGACGAGACCGGCGCCGACGCCCAGATAGTGGCGCCCGGTGTCGCCCGCAGCGGCGGCACCGGTATCGCCGAACGCGCGCAAGGCGTCGGCGTAGCTGACCGGCTGGGTGGCGCTGTGCGCGATCAGGCCGGCGCCGAACAGCGCGAAGAAGATGCCGGGAGCGATGCGCGAGACGTAGACCGAGACGTCGCCCGGCAGATCGATCCTGGCCTCGCCCTCGCGGCGCCGCGGCAGCAGCACGAACAGGCGGTAGCCGATCCAGATCGCGAGGGCACCGACGAGCACGACGCCCAGCCGTTCGAACGCGCGCAGGAACACGACCCACAACAAGGGGTCCATCGGCCTTCGCCCTCCGTCGATTCGATGCCTATACGGCGCTCCACGGTGCGCGGCAAGCGGCGGCCGAGACGGCGCCCGATCGGCGTTGCACCCTTGGCCCAATGACGGGTCGCTATCGATCGTCTAGCCTCCGCGAACCAACTTCCGATGGAGACGCGCCCGATGGACGGCCACACCACCGACCACCCGACCAAGCACGCGAAGCTGATCGCCTGGGTCGAGGACATGGTGCGCCTGTGCGAGCCCGCCAAAGTCCACTGGGCGAGCGGCTCCGAGGCCGAGTGGAAGCGGCTGACCGACGAGTTGGTCGAGAGTGGCGCCTTCATCCGCCTCAACGCGCAGAAGCGGCCGAACTCGTTCCTTTGCCGCTCCGATCCGCGCGACGTCGCCCGCGTCGAAGAGAAGACCTTCATCTGCTCGGCCAACCGCAACGATGCCGGCCCGACCAACAACTGGGCCGATCCGAAGGAGATGAAGGCCAAGCTGAACGGACTGTTCCAGGGCTGCATGCGCGGCCGGACGATGCACGTCATCCCGTTCTCGATGGGTCCGCTCGGCTCGGACATCGCCCAGATCGGCGTCGAGGTGACCGACAGCGCCTATGTCGTGGTCAACATGCGGATCATGACCCGCATCGGCGATCCCGTGCTCGACGTGCTGGGCGAGGACGGCGACTTCGTGCCCTGCGTCCATTCGGTCGGCCAGCCGCTCGGCGACGGCCGGCCGAGCGTGCCTTGGCCGTGCGATCCGGACAACACCCACATCGTCCACTTTCCCGAGGAGCGGTCGATCTGGTCCTACGGCTCGGGCTACGGTGGCAACGCGCTGTTGGGCAAGAAGTGCTTCGCGCTGCGCATCGCCAGCGTGATGGCACGGGACCAGGGCTGGCTCGCCGAGCACATGCTGATCCTCGGTGTCGAGAACCCGAAGGGCGACAAGACCTACGTCGCCGCCGCCTTCCCGTCGGCCTGCGGCAAGACCAACTTCGCCATGATGGTACCGCCCGAGGGGTTCGACGGCTGGAAGGTGCATACCGTCGGCGACGACATCGCCTGGATCAAGCCGGGCAAGGACGGCAAGCTCTACGCCATCAACCCCGAGGCCGGCTTCTTCGGCGTGGCGCCCGGTACGTCGCACAAGACCAACCCAAACGCGATGAAGACCCTGCACGCCAACTGCATCTTCACCAACGTGGCGCTCACCGACGACGGCGACGTCTGGTGGGAGGAGATGACCAAAGAGCCGCCCAAGCACCTGATCGATTGGAAGGGCCAGGACTGGACGCCCGACTGCGGCCGGCTGGCGGCGCACCCGAACTCGCGGTTCACCGCCCCCGCCGCGCAGTGCCCGACCATCGACCCGGAGTGGGAGAACCCGAAGGGCGTGCCGATCTCGGCCTTCATGTTCGGCGGCCGGATGAGCAAGAACATGCCACTGGTCTACCAGTGCTTCAACTGGAGCCACGGCGTCTATTCCGCCGCGACCATGGGCTCCGAGGCCACCGCCGCCGCCGTCGGTCAGGCGGCGATGCGTCGCGACCCGATGGCGATGCTGCCCTTCTGCGGCTACAATATGGCCGATTACTTTTCGCATTGGCTCAATGTCGGCCGCCATCTGCCGAATCCACCACGCATCTTCCGCGTCAACTGGTTCAGGAAGGACGACAACGGCAAATTCATCTGGCCGGGTTTCGGCGAGAACATGCGCGTCCTGAAATGGGTGGTCGACCGCACCGTGGGCGGCACGTCGCCGGTGGAGAGCCCGCTCGGCTGGATGCCGCGCTACGAGGACATCGACTGGAACGGCTTGAACTTCCCGCGCGAACTCTACTACGAGTTGATGGCGGTCGACCGCAGCTCCGGCAACGAGGAAGCGCACGACCACGAGAAGCTGTTCGACAAGTTCCTCGACCGACTGCCCAAGGAGTTCATTTTCGAGCGCGAACTGCTGCGCTCCCGGCTCTGGCGGTCGCCCGAGCACTGGGCGCTGCACCCGGAGCGCTGAGGTCCGGGCGGCTCGGCCGCCTCAGCCGCCGAGCCGCCCCGTCAACTCCCGCGCCCGGACGCCGATGGGCGCATAAGCGTCGGCCTCCAGCACCTGGAAACCGACGAGCCCCAAGGCTGCCCGAACGGCCGCCAAGGCCGGATCGGCCATCAGGGCGTCGAGCGCCAAGCGCAAAGGCTCCACCAGCTCTCGCCGCGCCGTGATCAGCGGCAAGGCCGGAAAGGCCTGCGTCGGCGCCAAACGCTCCAGCCCCCGAACGAGATCGGGGGCGAAGCGCTCGGCGAGGTCCAGACTGACGGCGTCGATCGCCGCCACGTCGGCCGCACCGTCCCGCACCGCCGCCAGCGAGGCGCGATGGCTGCCGGTCTGTCGGATCGCAGCGAACGACGTGTCGGCGCCATCCACCGCATCGGCGAGGGCGAGCCAGCCCGACAGCGAGCCCGGCTCGTTGATCGCGGCGACGCCGCCCCGAAGATCCGCCAGCCGGTGGCACCGCTCGCCGCGGCGGACGACCAGCCAGCTTCGATAGCGCGGCCCCTCGCAGCCGTCCGCCGCGTAGCAGGGCGTGGCGACGAGGTGGACGCGACCGTGGAGATAGCGCGCGAAGGGCAGTCCGCAGGTCTGGGCGAGCAGGAGATCCGGGGCCATCCACAGCGCCGGAAGATCGCCCGTCCGGGTCAAGGCGGCCGGTGCCGCTATGCCGTGCGTGCGCAGCCGTGCGGCAATGGCTGTCCACCAAGCGTCGGTCGCCGTCTCGACCTCCGGCCAGTCGTACATCGGAAGCAGCGCCCGCATCTCAGCTCCGGCGCAGATGCGGATGCGGCACCGGTTCCTTCACCCGCCAGCCGAAGCGGCGGAAGAGTTCGCCATAGCCGCGCACCAGATAGCCGCGGTTCTCGGCCAGGAACCGGTCCCGATGCTCGGCATAGCGCGCGGGCAGACGATACCAAGGTAGTTGAGGCCACTTGTGATGAACATAGTGTAAGTTATTGTGAAGAAAAAGAAAACTCCAAAAGGCTGAAGCCTCGACGATGGCCGTCCGCGCCGGCACGGCGACCGCTGCCCGGTGCTCTGCGAAGGTCCGCAGCATCAGGAGTGAGAGCCCCGGCCAAGCGGCGCCCACGAGGTAGACCCACAAGTCCAGGCCGACCCACAGCAGCCAGGCGAGTACGAGCACGAGGCCGAGACCGTGCAGCAACCACGCAAGCCGTACCCCGGGCGCATCCGCGACGACGCGGGGCCACTCGGCGCGGACGAAGGCCCAGACGGCGAGCGGCGGACCGACGACGAGCCGGCCCAGGAGCGTGTTGTTGACGACCAGCAGCCAGCGCAACGGCTGGGGCAGGTCCCGCCAGTCGCGCTCGGCCAGATAGAAGCTTTCCGGGTCGTCGTAGGGGTCGGTCAGCCGGCTGTTGACGTGGTGCTTCAGGTGCAGCGCCCGAAACCGACGATACGGGAAGAAGAGTCCGAGGGGCGGTCCCGCCAGCACCTCGTCCAGACCGCGCCGGGCGGTCGGATGGCCGTGCAGCGCCTCGTGCTGCAACGAGCCGTGCAGCGCGACGACGTAGGCGATCAGCGGCACCCAAAGCCAGAGCGGCAGCAGCGTGTGCCCCCACGTCAGCGCCAGCCACGAACCGTAGCAGGCCGCGAGCGCCGCCCAGGTCGGCCATTCCCGAAACAGCCGGACGACCGCATGCCGTCGGTTTTCTTGCATGCCGGCAATCTAGCCGATCATGCCGCCGCGACGCCAGACCTTCACAGCAGCTCGAAACGGTCGACGTCGACGAGCCCGCGATCCGAGAGCTTGAGGTGCGGGATGACCACGAGCGGCAAAAAGGCCATGTGCAGGAAGGGCTCGTCCAGGCCGCATCCGGCCTCGCGGGCGGCGCCGGCCAGTGCCGCCAGCCGGGCGACGACGTCCTCGAACGGCAGGTCGCTCATCAGCCCCGCGATCGGCAGCGCCAGCTCCGCCAGCACCCGCTCGCCACGGGCGACCACGAACCCGCCCTCCAGCTCGATCAGCCGATTGGCGGCGGTCGCCATCGAGACGGCGTCGCTGCCGACGAGGGTGAGGTTGTGGCTGTCGTGGCCGACGCTCGAACCGAGGCAGCCGTCGAGGTCGCCGAAGCCGGCAACCCAGCCCTGGCCGACATTGCCGTTGACGCCGTGCCGCTCCAGCACGGCGATGCGCCGCACGTCGGCGGCCGGCAGGGTCCGCTCCAGCCGGTCGGTGATGAGCGAGAAGCGCCGCACCCCGATCACCGGAACGCGCCCCGTCGCAGCGGCGGAAAAGACGTCCGCCATGACCGGATCGCGATGCACCGAGCGGCGGCCGACCGGCGGCCCGTCGTCCAAAGGGTCGAGCGCGCCAACCGGGCGGCCGCCGCAGATCACCCCGCCGACGCGGACGTCTTCGAGGTCGTCGAGCAACACGAGGTCGGCGCGGTAGCCGGGCGCGATCAGCCCGCGATCGCGCAAACCGAAGATGCGGGCAGCGCCAAAGGTGGCGCTACGATAGGCCGCGAGCACCGGCGCGCCCGCCCGGATCGCCAGCCTGATGGCGTGATCGATGTGGCCTTCGTCGATTATTTCCAATGGGTTGCGGTCATCCGTGCAGAATGCGCATGAAGACCAAGTCGCATCGGTAAGGAGGGGCGCCAAGTCCGTCACGTTCTTGGCCACGCTGCCCTCGCGCAACAGCACGGCGAGGCCCTTGCGCAACTTCTCGCGCGCCTCGTCCAGCGTCGTCGACTCGTGCTCGGTGCGGATCCCGGTCGCCA
>JBJHBG010000094.1:13015-20012 GCA_050485385.1 Geminicoccaceae bacterium
CGGTCGCCACGTAGGCCGACAGGTCGCGCCCGCGGAGCAACGGGGCGTGACCGTCGAGATGGCCGTCGCCGAAGGCCGCGAGCTTGGCGAGGAGCCCTTGGTCCTTAGCCAACACGCCCGGAAAGTTCATCATTTCGGCAAGGCCGAGAGCCTGGGGGCGGTGCCGCAGCGGCAGGAGGTCCGCGGCTTCGAGCCGCGCACCCGAGGTTTCCAGATGGCTCGCCGGCACGCAGGAGGAGAGGTTGACCAGAAGCGTCATGCGCAAGGTTCGGGCCGCCTCCAGAAAGTAGCGGATGCCCTCCACCCCCAGCACGTTGGCGATCTCGTGCGGATCGCAGATCGCCGTCGTCGTGCCCCGCGGCAGGACCAGCCGCTCGAACTCGGCCGGTGTCACCAGCGAGCTTTCGACGTGGACGTGGGTGTCGACGAAGCCCGGTGCGACGATCCGCCCGCCGGCGTCGATCACCTCCATGCCCCGATAGGCGTCGTAGGTGCCGACGATCACCTCGCCGCAGATGGCAACGTCGCCCGCAGCGATCGAGCCGTCGGCGGGATTGAGGATGCGGCCGCCCTTGATCACGAGGTCGGCTGGCGCGCGGCCGCGCGCCTGATCGATCCGCCGTCCGAGCTCGTCCGCGTCCACCATCGCCGCTCCTCCGCGTCTGCCGCAGGTTGCGCGCAGCCACGACCGGTGGTCAACGTGGGACGCTTGCCGCCCCGGAGATGCCTCGTCATGACCGAACGGGTCGCCGTCACCGACCTCGTGCCGCCCGGGCGCTACCGCCGCCTCGTGCAGCGCAGCGACGCGCCGGCTCTCGCCTTCCTTGCCGGTCACCTGGCGACGCTGGCAGCGACCGGCTGGCTCGTCTATCTGGCACTCGGCACCTGGTGGCTGGTGCCGGCCATGGCGCTGCACGGGGTGGTGCTCGTCCATCTGTTCGCGCCGCTCCACGAGTGCACCCACTACACGGCCTTCCGCAGCCGCCGCATGAACGACGCGGTCGCCTGGGCCTGCGGTCTCGCCATCGTCCTGTCGCCCACCTTCTTCCGCTACGAGCACCGCGCGCATCACGCCCACACCCAGCACCCGGAGGACGATCCGGAGTTGATCGCACTGCCCCGCACGCTCGGCGGCTATCTCTGGTACCTCTCCACCGTGCCCTACTGGGCGGGTCTCGTGCACAACATGGTCGACCACGCCCGCGGCCGCTTCACCGACGTCGAGCGGCGCTTTCTGGACGCCCGCCAGCAGCACGAGGTCACGCTCGGGGCGCGCTGGATGTGGGCCTTCTACGGTGCCGTCGCCGTCGCCTCGCTGGCGGCCGGCAGTTGGGCCGCACTCATCTGGTGGCTCGTCCCGCGCCTCTTGGGCGAGCCCTACATGCGCGTGGTGCGCATGGCCGAGCACGTCGGGCTGCCGCTCGTGCCGAACTTCCTCCAGAACACGCGCACCACCCGCGTCCTCTGGCCGCTCCGGGTGCTCAACTGGAACATGGCCTACCACACGGCCCACCACTTCGCGCCGGCCGTGCCCTTCCACCGCCTGCCCGCCTTCCACGCCGAGATCGAGCCGCACGTCGCCAGCGTCGGCGACGGCTACGTCGAGGTGCACGGCGACATCGTTCGGCAGGTGCGCGAACGGGCGGCCTGAGCAAAGCGGGCCTGCACCGTCGAGGCTGGCGGCCCGACGGTCCCGGGCGTATGCATCCGGCCCCTCCGTCGGACGACGCCCATGACCGCCGCCCTTGCCGTTCGCCGCAGCCCGGTCGAGGTCGCCATGCTCTGCATGGTGGCGGCGATGGTGCTCGTCCCGGCCATGGACGCGGTCGCCAAGCACCTCGCGGCCGTGCTGATTCCGGCACAGATCGCGCTTGCCCGCTTCGGCTTCCAGGTGGCCTTCATGGCACCGCTCGCCGTCGGCCGGCCGCTCGGGATCGCCCGCGCAGACCTTTGGCTGCACGGGTTGCGCGGCGTGCTCCTGGCGCTCGCCACCACCGCCTTCTTCGCGGCCCTCGCCGTCATGCCCATGGCCGAGGCCATCGCCATCTTCTTCGTCGAGCCCCTGCTGCTGTCGCTCCTGGCGGCCGTGCTGTTGAAGGAAGGGATCGGCTGGCGGCGCGTCGTCGCCATCCTGGTGGGCTTCGCCGGGGCGATGCTGATCGTCCGCCCGGGGCTCGACGCCTTCGGCTGGCAGGCGACGCTGCCCCTCCTGGCGGCCTTGCTCTTCGCCCTCTACCTCGTCGCCACCCGCGTGCTCGCGCAGCGCACCGACGCGGTGGCACTCCAACTCACCGCCGGGCTCGCCGGCACCCTCACCATGGCGGCCTTGCTTGCCGCGGGCTCACTCGCGGGCATCGCCGCGCTGACGCCCGTGTGGCCCGGTGCCGAGGCCTGGTTCTGGCTCGTCGTCCTCGGCCTCGTCGCCACCGTCTCGCACCTCTTGATCGTGCACGCCTTCAAGCGCGCCTCGGCCGCCGTGCTCGCCCCGTTCCAGTATCTGGAGATCGGCGCCGCCGTGCTCTGGGGCTACGTGGTCTTCGGCGATCTGCCGGCCCCGCTCACCTGGCTGGGTATCGCCATCCTCACCGCCTCCGGATTGTACGTCTTTCACCGCGAGCGGCGTCATGCGGCTGGTGGAGCCGAGCCGGACGCCTATGCTCACCGGATGCGCCCACCGACGGAGAACGGCACGTGACCGCGATGCCCAAGAACACCTTCAAACGGAACCTCCAGGCCGGCCACGTGCAGGTCGGCCTGTGGAGCAGTCTCGCCAGTCACGTCTCGGTCGAAGTGATCGCCAGCGCCGGCTTCGACTGGCTCCTGTTGGACACCGAGCACAGTGCCAACGAGGTGCCGATGGTGCTGAGCCAACTCCACGCCGCCGTCGGCGGCACCGCGCATCCCGTGGTCCGTGTGCCCTGGAACGACGCCGTGGTCCTCAAGCGCTATCTGGATATCGGCACCCAGAGCTTCCTCGTCCCCTACGTCCAGAACGCTGCCGAGGCCGAAGCCGCGGTGCGCGCCACCCGCTACCCGCCCAAGGGGATCCGCGGCGTCGCCACCCTCAGCCGCGCGTCGCGCTTCGGCCGCGTGCAGGACTACTTCGCCCAGGCCGACGACGAGATCTGCGTCGTCGTGCAGATCGAAAGCCGGACCGCCCTCGACAACATCGAGGAAATCGCCGCCATCGACGGCGTCGACGGCCTGTTCATCGGCCCGAGCGACCTGTCCGCCGACCTCGGCCACCTCGGCAATGCCGGCCACCCCGATGTCCAGGCCGCCATCGAGGACGCCTTCCGCCGCATCCAGGCAGCCGGCAAGCCCGCGGGCTTCCTCACCCCCAACGAGGCCCAGGCCCGCCGCTACCTCGACCTCGGCTGCCAGATCGCCGCCGTCGGCGCCGACATCGGCATCCTCGCCCGCGGCGCCGAAGCCCTGGCCGCCAAGTACAAGAACTGATCCGGCGGCAGGAGGAACGCGAGGAGGCGGAGGTGCCTCCCCGGCGTCAGACGGCGCGGCGTGGGGCGCGGGGGCCGAAGAGCAGCCAAGCGAGAAATCCCAAGAACGGGAAGACGAGGATGCCGACCACCCAAAGCGCCTTGGCGAGCGGCGTCGCCGTGCTACCGACGATGTGGAAGAGCGCGTAGATGACGAGGACGAGGAGGATGAGGCCGATCAGGCCCAGCTCGAGGCCGGTCATGGGGGCTCCTTTCGCGTGTTGGGTTGGGGCCTAGCGGGGCTGGCCTGCGCAGGCAAGGCCTTGCCTTGGAGGGTGCGACGCGGGCATGCAGACCCGACGAGGAACGAGGGAGGGAGCGATGGATCTCCAGGGCAAGGTGGCGTTGGTCACGGGTGCTGCGTCGGGTTTCGGGCGCGGCATCGTCGAGCTGTTCGTCAAGGAAGGCGCCAAGGTCGCCGTCGTCGATCTGAACGCGCAAGGCGCCGAAACGGTTGCAAAGACGCTGGGCGACGCCGCGATCGCCGTGCAGTGCGACGTGGCCGACGGCGCTTCGGTGAAGAACGCCGTGGCGAAGACGCTGGAGGCGTTCGGCCGCGTCGACATCGTCATCAACAATGCGGGCATCAGCCACCGGAACCGGCCCATGCTGGAGGTGGACGAGGCCGAATACGACCGGGTGTTCGCCGTCAACGTCAAGTCGATCTACCACATGACGGTGGCGGTCCTGCCGCAGATGCGCCAGCAGGGCGGCGGTGTCATGGTCAACGTCGGCTCGACCGCCGGCATCCGGCCCCGACCTGGCCTCACCTGGTACAACGCCTCGAAGGGGGCGGTGAACCTGATGTCGAAGTCGATGGCGGTGGAACTGGCGCCGGACAAGGTCCGGGTGAACTGCATCGCTCCGGTCATCGGCGAGACGGCCCTGCTCGAGACCTTCATGGGCGTGCCGAACACGCCGGAGAACCGGGCCCGCTTCATCGCCACCATCCCGCTCGGGCGGATGAGCCGGCCCGAGGACATCGCCCAGGCGGCGCTCTATCTCGCCTCGGACCGCTCCAGCCTGGTGACCGGGACGGTGCTGGAGGTCGACGGCGGGCGCTGCATCTGAGGGGCGGTGCGGGGGGCTCCAAGGTCGCCCCTCGCCCTCCCGAGGCAGGCGTGCGAGCCTTGAACCTGCTGTTGGTGACGGCGGATCAGTGGCGGGCGGAGTGCGTGGGCGCGCTCGGCCACGCCTGCGTGCGGACGCCGAACGTCGACCGGCTGGTGGCGGAAGGCGTGACGTTCCGCCGCCATTTCGCCCAAGCCACCCCGTGCGGGCCGTCGCGGGCGAGCCTGCACACGGGGCTCTACGCGCTGAACCACCGCTCGATCACCAACGGCACGCCCCTGGACGCGCGGCACACGCATCTGGCACGGGAGCTGAGGGCGCTGGGACGGACGCCGGCACTGTTCGGCTACACCGACACGAGCCTCGACCCCCGGCTGCACCATCCGAACGATCCGCGCCTCGCCACCTACGAGGGGGTCTTTCCCGAGTGGGACGTCCAGGTGAAGCTGGGCGAGGACATGGTGCCGTGGCTCGATTGGCTGGACGAGTTGGGCTACGGCCCGCTGCGGCTCGCCGACCTCTATGGCGGGCCGCTCGGTGCCCCTTTGCCGGTGCGGCCGGAGCATTCGGAGACGGCATTCCTGGCGGGGCGCTTCCTCCGCTGGCTCGGGCGACAGGAGGGTGCTTGGACAGCGCACCTGTCGTTCATCCATCCGCACCCGCCCCTGGTCGCGGCGGAGCCGTTCCACCGGGCCGTGCATCCCGACGACGTGCCCGCACCTGTCCGCCACGCGAGCATCGACGACGAGGCGGCGGTGCATCCTTGGGTAGCGGCCCAGTTGCGGGTGCCCTTGTCGGCCGGGTGGTGGCAGAAGCCCCTGCCCTTCGACGACGGCCAGATGCGCCGGGCACGGGCGCTCTACTACGGCCTCGTGATGCAGGTGGACGCGCAGATCGGGCGGATCGTCGAGGCGCTGGAGGCGCGGGGTGAGTTGGACGACACGCTGATCGTCTTGACCTCGGATCACGGCGAGATGCTGGGCGACCATTGGCTGTGGGGCAAGAGCGGCTTCTTCCGCCAAGCCTTCCACGTGCCGCTGGTGGTGCGCGATCCGCACGGCCGGCAGGCAGCGGGCCGCCGTGTCGACGCCTTCACCGAGCACGTGGACCTGTTGCCGACCCTGCTGGAGCGGCTGGGCGGTGCGGTGCCGCACACGTGCGACGGGCGGAGCCTGGTGCCGTGGCTGGAAGGCGGGACGCCGCCGGACTGGCGGCAGGCAGCGCACTACGAGCACGATGCGCGGGAACTGGCCGGGGCCTTGGGGCTGGAGGCGGAGCGCTGCCAACTCGCGGTGCATCACGGGCCGCGCATGGCCTACGTCCAGGGCAACGGCCTGCCACCCTTGGCGTTCGACCTGGACCGCGACCCGGACCAACTGGTCGACGTGGCGGGCGATCCGGCGCGGGCGGGGGACGTACTGGCCGCGGCCCAGGCCATGCTGCGCTGGCGGATGAACGCCGCCGACCGCACGCTGACGGGTCTCGAGCTGGGCTGAGGCGTCGGCAAAGCCGGCGCCGGGGGGTTGCAGGGGGGATCGTCCAATCCCCCCTGCCCCTCCCCTCAGAACTGCTTGCTGCGGCGGGCGTCGAGGGAGTGTCGGTTGCCGCCGCGGATGACGAAGAGGAAGAGGATCGCGGCCCAGAGGATCGACTTCTCGGCGCCCATGTAGCCTTGGTCGAGCGTGATCCAGTGAAACCACACGGTCACCAGGAGCACGAACATGGTGGCGAAGGCCGCCGGGCGCGTGAAGAGGCCGAGGGCGAGCAGGATGCCGCCGAAGAACTCGGTCGCGGCGAGTGCCGGCGAGAAAATCACGCCGGGGTAGAAGCCAAGGCCTTCGACCATGGCGATATTGCCGAAGGGGTCGATGATCTTGGGCGCACCATGGATCGCCAGGGCGATGCCGGTGACGACACGGAGGATGGTCTCCGCCGCATCGTGCAGGGAGGTGTAGAGGCGGCCCAAAGCGGGCACGTAGAGTCGTTCGGTATTGGGGGTCATGTCGTCTTCCATCTGGCGGCGCGTCGCTCTGGACGGCCGCTACGTAGAGGGTGTCACGTTCGGTTGGGTACGGCCGACCGGCGAGTCGGATGGCGGTCTGTCGATGCGAAAGACGAGCACCGGCGGGCTGCGTGAGCCACGCACGGCGTAGGCGGCGACCTCCTGGCGCCCCGGTGGCGTCAGGGCATGGCCCCGATCGTGCACCACCGGCACGTCGCATGGCGAAAGGTCGGGTGCGGCACGGCCGGGCAGCGCCGGCTCCGGCGGCTCGGCGCAGCCCTCGGCGACCTTGGGGCCGAGACAGGGGCGCTCCTCGGCCGCTTCGGCGGCGCCGGGCTCCACCGCCAGCGCCGGAACCAAGCCCGGCAGCGTGAGGGCCACGACGAGAAACAAGCCGATCAGACGGCGCAAGGAAGGAAAGCAGGGG
>JBJHBG010000095.1:0-19796 GCA_050485385.1 Geminicoccaceae bacterium
GGCGAGCGGCGCCGGCAGGGCGCGCACCACGACGGCGCCGCGGCCGAAGGGCTCGAGGTCCAGCCCCAGCCGCGCCAGGTCGCCCGCCGCTTCGGCCAAGAGCTCGACGGCGGCGGGTGCCAGCTCGACCACCTCCGGCAAGAGCAGCAGCTGACCGGCGACGCCGTCCGCCAGTGCGCTCTTCAGACGTTCGTAGACGATGCGCTCGTGCGCCGCGTGCATATCGACCAGGACCAGGCCGTCCTCGGCCTCGGCCAGGATGTAGGTGCCGTGCACTTGCGCCCGCGCCGTGCCGAGCGGCCCGACCGCCGCTGGGTCGGCCTCCGGCGCGGCTGCGTCCCTCGCCGGCACGGCCGGTGCGAACGGCACCTGCTCCTCGGCGAGGCCGAGCGCCGGCGCGGCGTTGCGCCCCGCCGTGCGGGCGGGCGCCCTGGCCGACGTCCGCCAGGCACCGAGCGCGCTTTCGCTCACCGTGCGGGCGGTGGCGTGACCGTGCTCGGCCAGGGCACGCTTGATCGCGCCGACGACGAGGCCACGCACGGCGCCCGGATCGCGAAAGCGGACTTCGGCCTTGGCCGGATGCACGTTGACGTCGACCAGCGCCGGCGCGACGTCGAGGTAGACGACCGCCACCGGCTGGCGGTCGTGGAACAGCAGGTCGGCATAGGCCGCCTTCAGGGCACCGTGCAGCAGACGGTCGGCCACCGGCCGGCCGTTGACGACGAGATACTGCTGCCGGGCGTTGCGGGCGGCGGCGGTGGGCAGCGCGCAGAAGGCCTCGATGGCGATGCCGTCGCGCGCGGCGTGGACGTAGATCGCGTCGCCGAGGGCGGCGCCGACGATCGCGGCGGCACGCTCCCGGCGGTCGCGGGCGGGCGGATGATGGGCGAGGCTGCGGCCGTCGTGGACGAGGCGCAGACCGACGGGCGGATGCGCCAGCGCCAGCCGGCGCACGGTCTCGCCCACGGCCTGCACCTCGGCGCGCGCCGAGCGCAGGAATTTGAGCCGTGCCGGTGTGGCGTGAAAGAGGTCGGCGACCTCGACCTCGGTGCCCACCGCCCCGGCGGCGGGGCGCACCTCGCCGAGGTCGCCGGCGGCGACGGTGAGGGTCGAGGCGAAGGCGGCGTCGGCCGTCCGGCTGGTCAGGGTAAGACGACTGACGGCGGCGATCGACGGCAGGGCCTCGCCGCGAAATCCCAGATAGGCGAGGTCGAGCAGGTCGTCGCCCGGCAGCTTCGAGGTGGCGTGGCGCTCGACCGCGAGCGGCAGGTCGTCGGCCGCCATGCCACGGCCGTCGTCGCGCACCAGGATGCGGCGCTGCCCCGCTGCCTCCAGCTCGACGAAGACGTCGAGGGCGCCCGCGTCGATGGCGTTCTCGACCAGTTCCTTGACCACCGCCGCCGGCCGCTCCACCACCTCGCCGGCCGCGATGCGGTCGACCAAGGTGGGCGGCAGGCGCCGGATGGGGGCGGTCATGGGCGGTGCAGCGTCAGCCTTCCAGGCCCTGCGGCTGGCCGACGACGACGAAGAGCAGGGCGTCCGGGTCGAACAGCCGGGCGGAGACGCGCTTCAGATCGTCCAACGTTACCGCCTCGACGTAGTCGTTGCGCCGCTCGAGGAAGTCGGCGCCGAGGTCGGCGACCGACATGCCCATGAGCAGCGAGGCCACCTGCGCGTTGCTGGTGAGCCGCAAGGGGAACGAGCCGGTGAGGAAGGTCTTGGCCCCCTCCAACTCGTCCTCGCCGACCTCGCCCGCCGCCATGCGCGCCACTTCCTGGCGGACGAGGCGGATGCTCTCGGCGACGTCGGCGTTGTTGGTGGCCACGCCGCCGGTCCACAACGGGCTGTGCTCGGCCTCGACCAGATAGGAATAGGCGGAATAGGCGAGGCCACGCTTCTCGCGGATCTCCTGCAGCAACCGCGATTGGAAGCCGCCGCCGCCGAGGATGTAGTTGGCAACGTAGGCGGCGTAGTAGTCCGGATCCTTGCGGGCGATACCGGCATGGCCGAAGGCGACCACGCTCTGCGGCACGGCCTGCGGCACGACTACGGTCTCGCCGCCGATCGGCGCGACGTCGACCACGTCCGGTCCCTCGCCGGTCGCCGGCAGGCCGCCGAAGACGCGATCGAGCACCAGGGCCAGCTCGTCGGCGGTGATGTCGCCGGCGACCCCGACGTGGAGCCGGTCGCGCACGAGCTGGCGCTCGGCGAAGGCCACCAGGTCGTCGCGGTCGATGGTGCCGACCGTCTCGACCGTGCCGCGCTCGGGAATGCCGTAGACGTGCTCGGGAAAGGCGGTGGCGAAGAAGTGTTCGCGAGCGAGGCTATTCGGGTCGTTCTCGCGCCGCCGGAGCATGGCGATCGACTGGGCACGGATGCGCTCGATCGGCTCGGCGTCGAAGCGCGGCTCGGTGAGGGCGAGGCGGGTCAGTTCGAAGGCGAGGTCACGGTTGGCGCTCAGCGTGCGGAGATCGCCCGAGAAGCCGTCGCGGCTGGCGTCGAAGTTGAGCCGGATGGCGTCGTCCTCGAGCGCCGTGCGGAAGGCGAGGCTGTCGTACTCGCCGGCCCCTTCGTCGAGCAGTGCCGCCGTCATCCGGGCGAGGCCGGCCTTGTCGGGAGTCTCGAACTGGGCACCACCCTCGAAGTAGAAGGACACGGCAATCAACGGCACGCTCGGCTCGTGCATCAAGTAGGCTTCGATGCCGCCGGGACTGACGACGTGCTCGACCTTGCCCGCGCTCGCGGGTGCGGCCGCGACGGCGGCGATGGCCCCGCTCACGAGCGCTCCGATCCAGAACTGGCGCATGGCGTCACCCCGTCTCCCCTTCCGTCCGTTCCGGTGTCGGCGCGGCCGCAGCCGGCACCTCGGGTGCGCGCAGCCAGCCGGTGACCGAACGTTCGGGCAGCAACACCGCGCGCGCGGCCTCGTTCACGCCGGCGACGGTCATGGTGCCCACCCGCTCGGCCCACCGCTCGACGTCGTCGATCTCCAGCCCCGCGGTCAGCGCGGAGCCGATGATGCGCGCGGCTCCACCGAGGCTGTCGCGGGCGTAGACCGCCTCGGCCTGCATGCGTTTCCTCGCCCGCTCGACCTCCAACTCGGTCACGCCCTCATCCAGCGTTCGCCGCAGCACCTCGTCCATCGCCGCTTCCAGCTCGGCCAGCTCGACCCCCTGGCGGGGTACCGCGAACAGGCGGAAAGCCGTGTCGTCGAACGAGGTGCCCCGATAGAAGGCACCGGCATTGGCGGCGAGCCCGCGTTCGACCACCAGTTCGCGGTAGAGCCGGCTGGTGCTGCCGCCGCCCAGGATCTCGGAGAAGAGGTCGAGGGCGTGGGCGGTCTCCCAACCGACCTGGCGTTGGCTCGGTGCCAGATAGGCGCGGCTCACGCTCGGCTGGCTGGCGCGCGGATCCTCCAGCACGAGGCGGCGGGCCACCTGCGGCGGCGGCTCGGCCAAGCGCTCGCGCGACCGCACGGGGCCGGCCGGCACTTGGCCGTAGGTCGCCTCGGCGAGCGGCCGCACCTCGTCGCCGTCGACGTCGCCGACGACGATGAGGATGGCGTTGCCCGGATGGTACCAATGGGCATGGAAGGCCTCGGCATCCGCCCGGCTGTAGCTCTCGATCTCGTGCATCCAGCCGATCACCGGATTGCCGTAGGGATGGTTGAGATAGAGGGCGGCGTGGAGCTGTTCGGAGAGCCTGGAGCCCGGATCGTTGTCCACCCGCGAGCGCCGCTCCTCGATCACCACGTCCCGCTCCGGATAGACCTCGGCATCGGTGAGCCGCAGATTGGCCATCCGATCCGCCTCCATCGACATCACCAGCTCCAGCCGGTCCTTGGCGATGTTCTGGAAGTAGGCGGTGAAGTCGTGGCTGGTCATGGCGTTCTCGGTGCCGCCGTTGCGCGCCACCGTGCGCGAGAACTCGCCGGGAGCGAGGGTGTCGGTGCCCTTGAACATCAAGTGCTCGACGAAATGCGCGAGGCCCGACTTGCCGGGCGGGCTGTCGGCGGAGCCGACCCGATACCAAACCCAATGGCTGACGACCGGGGCGCGGCGGTTGGTCACCACCACGACGTCCATGCCGTTGTCGAGGGTGAACGTCTCGGGCTCGAACATCTGGCCCTGCGCGGGCATGGCCAGGGCCGCGCCGCCGAGGGCGGTGGCGAGGAACAGCGAGGTCAGGCGCATCAACCGCCTCCGGGGAGGGTTTGCGAGTCGACGCGCACGCTGCGCACGTTGACGCCCGTCTCCCGCAGCCGCAGGGCTTCGGTGCGGGCGTCGAGCGGCGTCTGCTCCGTCCGTGCAAGCGCGCGCCGCTGGAAATCTAGGACGAACCAGAAGCGATCCAAGTCCAGCCCGGCGAGCCCGTCCGATTCGCTCGCGACCAACTGGCGGATGTCCGGGTCCGCCTGCGCCGAGCCGGCCGACGCGAGCAGGGCCGACTGACCGGGAGTGAGGTCCGCGTCGGGCAGCGGCGCGCCGGTCAGGGCCACCTGCGCGCGTTGCGCGGGGGTACCCTCCTGCGGGCGCGGTGCTCCCGGCTCGGGCGGGCGGAGGCCGAAATTCGGCGGCACGGTCAACGGTGCCCGCTGCACCACCTGGAACTCGTCCGGTGCGCGGCGGCCGAGGCCCAACGCATCGCCGACGGAGCCGCCACCGCCGCACGCGGTCAGGACGAAGGGCACGATCACGATCGGTGCTAGGACGTAACGACGCATGGACGCTCCCGGGGGCTCGAGCCCTCTCATGTAGAAGTCCGTCGTCTCGGCCACAAGCCATCGGCCAGAAGCAGCCCCGCTCCGACCACGATGGCACTGTCGGCAACGTTGAACGCCGGCCAATGCCATCCCGCAAGGTGAAAGTCGAGGAAGTCGACCACGGCGCCGTGCACCGCGCGGTCGATGGCGTTGCCGAGCGCACCGGCGATCACCAGCACCAGAGCCCAGCGCTGCCACGGCCCGTGCTCGCCGGTGCGGAGCCACCACCAAAGCGCGCTGGCGACGACGACGGCCAGGGCGGTGAGCCCCCAGCGCTGCACGGCTGCGTCGTTGCCCTGCAGGAAGCCGAAGCTGACGCCCTGGTTCCAAACCAGGACGAGGTTGAAGAAGGACGTCACCTCGATCGGCCACGTCCAGGGCGTGTAGGCCCAGAGCACCCAGGCCTTGGTCGCCTGGTCGAGCGCGACGATCGAGGCGATGACCCAGAGCTCCTTCCGCATGGCGGTCGCCACTCAGGCGGCGGCCGGGTGGGCGGCTACCACCGCAGCGCAGCGCGGGCAGAGGCCGTCTTCGTCGAGCGCTCGGAACTGCTGCCAACAGCGCGCGCACTTCGCTCCGCCCGCCAGCTTCGGCACCACGGCGACGCCGTCGACCTCCGGCAGGCGGAAGGCATCTTCGGGCGCCGGTGCCGTGGTCGGCTCGACGCCGCTGGTGATGGCGAGCTCGGCGAGGTCCAGACCCTCCAACAGCGCGAGATCCGCGGCGCCGAGATGGACCACCGGGGCCGCCTCCAAGGACGCGCCGATCCGCTTCTCCCGGCGCTCGACCTCGAGCGCCCCCGTCACCACCCGGCGCACGTCGCGCACCCGCGCCCACTTCCGCGCGAGCGCATCGTCGCGCCAAGCCGCGTCGGCGGGCGCGAAGTCCTGGAGGTGTACGCTCTCGGCGGCGTCGCCGTGACGGGCGAGCCAGGCCTCCTCGGCGGTAAAGACGAGCACCGGCGCCAGCCAGCGGACCAGTCGGTCGAAGACGAGATCCAAGACCGTGCGGCAGGCGCGCCGCCGCGGGCTGTCCAGGGCGTCGCAATAGAGGCTGTCCTTCCTGACGTCGAAGTAGAAGGCGGAGAGGTCGACCGCGCAGAAGCCGTGGATGGCGCCGTAGAGGCGGTCGAAGTCGAAGCCGTGGTTGCAACTGCGGAGGAGGTCGTCGAGCTCGACCAGCCGGTGCAGCACCCAGCGCTCCAGCTCCGGCATGTCCTGCGGCTCGACGCGCTCGGCGGCGGTGAAGCCGTCGAGATTGCCCAGGAGATAGCGCAGCGTATTCCGGAGGCGGCGATAGGCGTCGGCCTGGCGCTTCAGGATCTCGTCGCCGATGCGGACGTCCTCGGTGAAGTCGGCGGAGACCACCCAGAGCCGCGCGATGTCGGCGCCGTGCTGCTTCAAGAGGTCTTGGACCTCGATGCCGTTGCCCAAGGACTTCGACATCTTGCGGCCGTCGGCGTCGACGACGAAGCCGTGGGTGAGGACGGCGTCGAACGGGGCGCGGCCGCGGGTGCCGCAGCTCTCCAAGAGGCTCGACTGGAACCAGCCGCGGTGCTGATCCGAGCCCTCCAGGTAGAGCGAGGCGGGCCAGCGCAGCTCGGGGCGCTTCTCCAGCACGTTGGCGTGGGTCGAGCCGCTGTCGAACCAGACGTCCAGGATGTCGTCGACCTTCTCGTAGTCCTCGAGGCGATAGGCGTCGCCGAGGAAGCTCTGCGGATCGCGGCTCCACCACGCATCCGCCCCGTCCTCGCGGAACGCCTGGGCGATGCGGGCGCACACCTCGGGGTCGCGCAGGACCTCGCCCGTGCCCTTGTGGACGAAGACGGCGATCGGCACGCCCCAGGCGCGCTGACGGCTGACGCACCAGTCGGGCCGGCTTTCGACCATGCCGCGCAGGCGGTTGGCGCCGGAGGCCGGCACGAACCGCGTTTGGGCGATGGCGTCGAGCGACGTCGCCCGGAGCCCGTTTCGGTCGTCCATGGCGATGAACCACTGCGGCGTCGCGCGGAAGATCAAGGGCGCCTTGGAGCGCCACGAGTGGGGGTAGGAATGGACCAGCTTGCCGCGCGCCAGCAGGGCTCCCTCGTGGACGAGCGCCTCGATCACCGGCTCGTGCGCCTCGAACACGTGCAGGCCCTCGAAGCCGGGCACGGCGGCGGTGTAGCGGCCGTCCTCGGCGACCGTCTCCGGCACCTCGAGCCCGTGCTTGGCGCCGAGTTCGAAGTCGTCGGCGCCGTGGCTGGGGGCGATGTGGACCAGGCCCGTGCCCTGCTCGGTGGTGACGAAGTGCCCCTCCAGCATGGGCACGCCGTAGGCGTAGCCACGGTGGTGCAGGGGGTGGTGCAGCACCGTGCCGGCGAGGTCAGCGCCCTCGAACGACGCCACCACCCGATGCGCGGTGATGCCGGCCGCCTTGGCGACGTCTTCCAGCAGCGCTTCGGCCACGACCAAGCGCTCCTTGGGCCGGGCGTGGCTACCCTCGGCAACGCTGTCGACCTCGATCAGGCGATAGTCGATGGCGTTGCCGTAGGCGACGGCCCGGTTGGCCGGCATGGTCCAGGGCGTCGTGGTCCAGATGACCACCGAGGCCCCCTGCAACTCGGGCACCGTCGTCTCGACCACGGGAAAACGCACCCAGATCGTGTGCGAGGTGTGGTCGTGGTACTCGACCTCGGCCTCGGCCAAGGCGGTCTTTTCCACCACCGACCACATGACCGAGCGCTGGCCGCGGTAGAGCGCGCCCTTGAGGAGGAACTTCGTCAACTCCTCGAAGATGCCGGCCTCGGCCTCGAAGCTCATGGTGGTGTAGGGATCGGCCCAGTCGCCGAGCACGCCGAGCCTTTGGAACTCGGCCTTCTGCACGCCGATCCACTTCTGGGCGTAGTCGCGACACTGCTTCCGGAAGGCGGTGATGGGGACCTGGTCCTTGTCCTTGCCCTTCTTCCTGTACTCCTGCTCGATGTTCCACTCGATCGGCAGGCCGTGGCAGTCCCAGCCGGGCACGTAGGCGGCGTCCTTGCCGAGCATCTGCTGGCTGCGGTTGATCACGTCCTTCAGGATCTTGTTGAGGGCGGTGCCCATGTGCAGGTGGCCGTTGGCGTAGGGCGGCCCGTCGTGCAGGATGAAGGGCTCGCGGCCCGCTGAGCGCTGCCTGAGCTTGGCGTAGAGGTCCTGCTCGGCCCAGCGCTTCAGCATCTCCGGCTCGCGCTGGGGCAGGTTGGCCTTCATGGCGAAGGCGGTGCGCGGCAGGGCGACGGTCGAGCGAAAGTCCTTGGTCATCGGTCCGAACCTGAAGGGGAGGCCGCGTCGAGCGGCGGCAGGGTGGCGAGGCGACGGCGAGCCTCGGCACAATCGAGCGCCATTTGTGCCTTGAGCCCTTCCACGCCGTCAAAGTTTCTTTCGTCACGCAGGAACGCATCGAAGGCGAGCCGGACGCGGTGGCCGTAGAGATCGACGTCACGGTCGAACAGGTAGGTCTCCAGCCTGAGATCCTGGCCCTGGAACACCGGCCGCCAGCCGAGATTGGTGGCACCCGGCGCCCAGTCGCCCGCCGGCAGCCTGAGGCGCGTGGCGTAGACGCCGGTACGCGGCAGCAGGAGGCGGCGGCCGACGGGGCGGAGATTGGCCGTCGGATAGCCCAGCGTGCGGCCGATCCGGTCTCCCGCCACGACGACCGCGTCGAGCTGATAGGGCCGCCCCAACAGCCGCGCCGCCACCTCGGGCTCGCCGTCGGCGAGCGCTCGACGGATGCGGGTGGAACTGACCGGCGCGCCATCGACGGCGAAGGGAGCGACCGCATCGCTGCCGAAGCCGTGGGTGCGGCCGAGTGCCGCCAGGAGTTCGGTGTCGCCCTGGCGGCGATGGCCGAAGCGGAAACCCTCGCCCACGGCGACGTGGCGCACGCCGAGCCCCCGGACCAGCACGTCGAGGACGAAGGCCGCAGCCGGCGACTGCCGGAGCGCGTCGTCGAAGCGCACCACGTAGAGCCGTTCGACGCCCAGATCGCGGAGCCGCTCGATCCGCAGGCGGAAGCCGCCGAGCCGCTCCGGCGCGCCGGTGGGGTCGAAGAACTCGCGCGGATGCGGACGGAAGGTGACGACGCCGAGGGGCGCTCTCAGCGCCGCGGCCGCCTTGCGCGCCCGCTCGATCACGGCCGCGTGGCCGCGATGGACGCCGTCGAAATTGCCCAGCGCCACGGCAGCGCCGCGGGCCGCGTCGGGCACGCGGCGATGACCCCTGACGATCAGCATGGCGCCCGCGTGCCACAAGCCCCAGGGCCTGTCAAAGCGAAGCGGCAGCTCAGGCGTTGGCGTGCAGCCGCTTCACGCCGGCAACGAAGCGTTCGAGCGTGCGGCTGAGCTGGCCCCTGGGGTAGACCGCCTGGACGAGTTGGAACCGGCCGCGGGTGGCGGCGGCCGTGGCGAGCGCCGCCTGGAGTTCCGCCCGGGTCGTCGCCCGGTAGCCGTCGCCGCCGAGCGCCGGGGCGATGTCGGCGAAGCGCCACTCGTCGAGGTCGTTGAAGGCGCTCTCCGGCTGAAAGCAGCGGAGCATCTCCCAGCTCCGGTTGTCGAAGACGACGACCACGGGATCGATGCCGAGCTTGCGGCAGTTGCCCAGCTCCCAGCCGGTCATCTGGAACGCACCGTCGCCGACCAGGATCAAGACGCGCTCGCCGCTCGCGACCTGCAGGCCGATGCCGGCCGGCACGCCGAAGCCCATCCCGGCGTAGTAGCCGGGGGCGACCAGGGCCGATGGTACCAGGTCCATGGCCGTGAACAGGCAATCGCCCATGTCGGCCGCGACCGGCATCGGGCCGTTGGCGGCGAAGAGGTCGTTGATCGCGGTGGCGATGTCCTGCGGGTGGATCGGCGCATCGTCGGCGATCAGCCCCGTCGGCGGCGCCGGCGCCGGCCTCGCCTTGGAGCCGCGGTTCCGCGGCGCCCTGGCCAACAGCGCGTCGACGAAGGCGTCGAGCGGAACGTCCGGATAGACGTGATGGCCCGGATGCACCGCCCGGTCGATGGCGCGGATGGTGCGCTTGAGGTCGAGATTGCCGGCGGCGACGCCGAAATTCGTGTCGGAGAGGATGACGCCCAAAAGCAGCAGCGCATCGGCGCCTTCGACCAGGGCGGTGACTTCGGGATCGCCGGCAACGCCCAGATAGGTGCCGGCGAGCGGCACGTCGGCGCCCGCCAACAAACCCCGGCCCATGAACGACGTGACCACCGGCAGGCCGAGCCGCCGCGCCAGCGTCGCCACCTTGGCCTCGAGTCCGTAGCGCCTGACCTCGACGCCGACCATGAGCACGGGCGAGGCGGCGCGGGCGAGGCGGTCCCTGACCTCGTCGGCGCAGGCGGCAACCGCCTCGGGATCGGCCGGCGTCGCCGTGAAGGGCGGCACCGGGGCGACGTCGACCGCGACCATGTCGCGCGGCAGCTCCAGGTAGACCGGGCGCGCCTGCTCGCGGGCGGCGGTGAGCACGCGGCGGATCTCGGCCGTCGCGGTCGTCGGATCGTCGAGCCGGGCCTGGGCGCAGGTGATCTCGCGGAAGACGCGGAACTGGCTGTCGAGCCGCGGCCCCTGGTGATGGAGCAACAGGCCGGAGGCGCTCTCCGCCCGCGCCGGCGCGCCCGAGAGCACCACCACCGGCGATTTCTCGGCATAGGCGCCGGCGATGGCGTTGACCAAGTTGAAGGCGCCGGCACCGTAGGTCACGGCCGCCACGCCGAGGGTGGAGCGGAAGCGCGCGGCGGCATCGGCGGCGAAGCCCACGCCCGGCTCGTGGCTGAGGGTGTGGAGCGGCAGGATGCCGGTCTCCTCGACGATCCGGAAATAGGGCAGGGCGAAGTCGCCGGGAATGCCGAACACCTCGCGCGCGCCGTCGTCGCGAAGGGCCAGGAGCAACGCTTCGGTCAGCCGCATCGCCGTCTCCCGCGCGGGTGCCGGAGACGGGACCATGCCCGGTGCGGCAGCGCGAGGGAAGGGCCGGCCGGTGGTGCGGGCGGAAGGGATCGAACCTCCGACACCGGCGGTGTAAACGCCGTGCTCTACCGCTGAGCTACGCCCGCCAGCGCTCGGAGGTAGACCCGATCCCGCGCCGGCTCAAGTCTCTCGCTTGCGGGCGACGTCGTGCTTGACAGGGCGGGGCCATCTGCCTATCGAACCGGCTCTCCAATGGGGGTGTAGCTCAGTCGGTTAGAGCGCTGGCCTGTCACGCCAGAGGCCGCGGGTTCGAGTCCCGTCACTCCCGCCAACTCTTTGCATCGCCGTCACGAACCTCAGCGCGGCCGGAACCGTTCGAGCGGCGCCGGGGTCGGCTGGATGCCGCGCAGGCGGCCGTCGCTGTCCCTGAGCGTGCTGCCGCTACCGCTGCCACCGGGGTTCGGGCGGACCGAGCCGGTGGCCCTGCCGTCGGGCTCGCGCAGCACCGAGCCGTCGCTGGAGCCCGCGGCCCGGCCGTCGCTGTCGCGGGCCACGTCGCGCTCGGGTGCGGTCGGCAAGGCCGGCAGGTCGAGGGGGCGCTGGAGGGTGGTCTCGGCGGCAACGCCGGCCGAAACCAGTCCGAGTGCGAGGACGAGGGCATACCCAGATGGTCGCATCGCCATCTCCTTCGAATGCTTCCACATAAGGACCGCGAATGGCCGCGGCTCCTGGAGCCCGAGCGGCGCAGTGGTTCGTGCCCGCCTCGATCTTGCAGCTTGGATGTGGGGCCGGTACCTAGGCGCGCAACCGTCCGGGCGCTTCCGGTGCCCGAGCTTCGAGGGGTGAAGCCGTGCTGCAGGACTACCTGCCGATCCTGATCTTCCTCGCGATCGCCGTGGCGCTCGCCGGCATCATCATGGTCGCGACCCTGGTGGTGGCGCGGCAGCGGCCCGACGCCGACAAGCTCTCGCCCTACGAATGCGGCTTCGAGGCGTTCGAGGACGCCCGGGGACGGTTCGACGTGCGCTTCTATCTGGTGGCGATTTTGTTCATCATCTTCGACCTCGAAGTGGCCTTCCTGTTCCCGTGGGCGGTGTCTCTGGGCGAGATCGGCCTCTACGGCTGGCTCTCGATGATGCTGTTCCTCGGCGTGCTGACGGTGGGCTTCGTCTACGAGTGGAAGAAGGGAGCGCTCGAATGGGAATGAGCACGACCGGCACCGCCTTGGCCCGCGACCCGGCGACGGGCCGTGCACCCGACCGCCTGTTCGAGGCGGTCGACGACGGGCTGAGGGACAAGGGTTTCTTCGTCACCAACCTCACCAACCTCGTGACCTGGGCGCGGGCGTCGTCGATGTGGCCGATGACGTTCGGCCTCGCCTGCTGCGCCGTCGAGATGATGCACACGGCGGCAAGCCGCTACGATTTGGACCGCTACGGCGTGGTGTTCCGGCCGAGCCCGCGCCAGTCGGACGTGATGATCGTCGCCGGCACGCTCTGCAACAAGATGGCGCCGGCGCTGCGCAAGGTGTACGACCAGATGGCGGAGCCGCGCTACGTGCTCTCCATGGGCTCCTGCGCCAATGGCGGCGGCTACTACCACTTCTCCTATTCGGTGGTGCGCGGCTGCGACCGCATCGTGCCGGTGGACGTCTACGTGCCGGGCTGTCCGCCGACGGCCGAAGCGCTGCTCTACGGCATCCTGCAGTTGCAGAAAAAGATCCGCCACACCGGCACCATCGATCGCTGAGGTCCCATGCAGAGCCGCTGGCAGGTCGACATCGAGGCGCTTCGGGACGTGGCCGAGGCGTTGAACCAACACTTTCCCGACGACGTCGTCGAGACCAGGCTGACGGGCGACGAGCTGACGGTCGAGATTCAGCGCGAGGCCCTGCGCCGCGTCCTGCAATGGCTGCGGGACGAACCGTCCACGCTGTTCCAGGAACTGGTCGACCTCTGCGGCGTCGACTGGCCGATGCGCGAGCAACGCTTCGACGTCGTCTATCATCTGCTCAGCCTCAAGCACAATCAGCGGCTCCGGGTGACGCTCGCCACCGACGAGGACACGCCGGTGCCGTCGGCACAGGGCCTGTTTCCCACCGCCGGTTGGTTCGAGCGCGAGGCGTGGGACATGTACGGTATCCTGTTCGCCGACCACGACGACCTGCGCCGCCTGTTGACGGACTACGGCTTCGAGGGGCATCCGCTGCGCAAGGACTTTCCGCTCACCGGCCACGTCGAGGTTCGCTACGACGAGGCGCAGAAGCGCGTGATCTACGAGCCGGTCCAGCTCAAGCAGGACTGGCGCAGCTTCGACTTCCTCAGCCCGTGGGAAGGGGCATCGAGCCTGCCGGGCGACGAGAAGGCGGACGAGCGCGGCGGCTAGGCGAGAGCTTCGAGGAGACGACGACGCGATGGCCACCGATGTGGATATGCGCAGCTTCACCATGAACTTCGGGCCGCAGCACCCGGCGGCCCACGGCGTGCTGCGCCTCGTGCTGGAGCTGGACGGCGAGGTGGTCGAGCGGGCCGATCCGCACATCGGCCTGTTGCATCGCGGTACCGAGAAGCTGATCGAGTACCGCCCCTACATCCAGTCGATCCCCTATTTCGACCGCCTCGACTACACCTCCATGCTGATGCAGGAGCACGCCTACGTGCTCGCCATGGAGAAGCTTCTGGGGTGCGAGGTGCCGGCGCGGGCCTTGTGGATCCGCACGCTGATGGACGAGATCACGCGGATCGGCAACCACCTCTTGAACATCACGACCATGGCGCTCGACTGCGGCGCGATGACGCCGATGCTCTGGGGCTTCGAGCATCGCGAGCATACCATGGCGTTCTACGAGCGTCTGACCGGGGCGCGGATGCACGCCAACTACTACCGGCCGGGTGGCGTCAACCGGGACATGCCGGAGCACTTCGCCGACGACGTCATGGCGTGGACCGGCGAGTTCCTGAAGTTCGTCGACGACATGGAAAGCCTGCTCACCGAGAACCGCATCTTCAAGCAGCGGACCGTCGACATCGGTCGGGTGACGTTGGACGACGCGCTCGCCTGGGGGTTTTCGGGGCCGATGCTGCGCGCCTCGGGGGCGGCCTGGGACCTCAGAAAGGCGCAGCCCTACGCCATGTACCAGTTCGTCGACTTCGACATTCCGGTGGGCGAGAACGGCGACTGCTACGATCGCTATCTGGTCCGCGTCGAGGAGATGCGCCAGTCGGTCAAGATCATCCGGCAGTGTCTCGAGAAGATGCAGCCGGGACCGGTGCGCACCGCGGACAAGAAGATCACGCCGCCGCCGCGCGCCGAGATGAAGCGCTCGATGGAAGCGCTCATCCACCACTTCAAGCTCTACACCGAGGGCGTGCACGTGCCGGCGGGCGAGGTCTATGCCGCGGTGGAAAGCGGCAAGGGCGAGTTCGGCGTCTATCTGGTCTCCGACGGCACCAACAAGCCCTATCGCTGCAAGATCCGCTCCCCCGGCTACGTCCACCTCCAGGCGCTGGACTTCATGGGCAAGAAGCACCAGCTCGCCGACATCGTCGCCATCATCGGCTCGCTGGACATCGTCTTCGGGGAGATCGACCGATGAGCGCGATCGCGCCGGACGTCGCCGAGTTCAAGTTCGACAGGAAGCACGCCGCCGCCGCCAAGAAGGCCGTCGCCAAGTTTCCCGAGGCGCGCAAACAGAGTGCCGTCCTGCCGCTGCTCCACCTCGCCCAGGCGCAGCACGGCGGCTGGCTGCCCAAGGCCGCCCTCGACTACGTCGCCGACTACCTGGAGATGCCGCGCATCCGGGTCTACGAGGTCGCGTCCTTCTACGACATGTTCAACACCGAGCCGACCGCGCCCTGCCAGATCCGCGTCTGCACGACGACGCCCTGCTGGCTGATGGGCTCGGACCGCATCGTCGAGGCGTGCGAACGGGCGCTGGGCTGCAAGGTCGGCGAGAACAGCGAGGACGGCCGCTTCTATCTGCGCGAGTTCGAGTGCCTGGGGGCTTGCGTCAACGCGCCGATGATGTGGATCGACGACGACTACTACGAGGACCTGACGCCGGAGAAGGCGAGCGAGATCGTCGAGGCCCTGAAGCGGGGCGAGCAGCCGAAGCCGGGGCCGCAGGGCGACCGCAAGGTGGCGATGCCCGCGGGCGGCAAGACCACGCTGTTGGAGGTCTGAGGTGCTGCAGGACAAGGACCGCATCTTCACCGACATCTACGGCGAGAAGGGGGCGACCCTGAAGCAGGCCGAGGCCAGGGGCGACTACGACGGGCTCAAGGAGCTGATCCTTCTGGGCCGTGCGGAGATCGTCGACCGGGTCAAGAAGTCGGGGCTCCGGGGCAGGGGCGGCGCCGGCTTTCCGACCGGGCTCAAATGGTCGTTCATGCCGAAGGAGACCGACGGCGGCCCGGTCTATCTCGTGGTCAACGCCGACGAGAGCGAGCCGGGCACCTGCAAGGATCGCGAGATCATGCGGCACGAGCCGCACAAGCTGGTCGAGGGCTGCATCGTCGCCGGCATGGCGATGGGCTGCACCGCCGGCTACATCTACATCCGCGGCGAGTACGTGCGCGAGGCCGAGGCCCTGGAGAAGGCGATCGCCGAGGCCTACAAGGCAGGCTATCTGGGCACCGACATCCTCGGCACCGGCTTTGCCTACGAGCTCTACCTGCACCGCGGCGCCGGTGCCTACATCTGCGGCGAGGAGACCGGGCTGATCGAAAGCCTGGAGGGCAAGAAGGGCCAGCCGCGCCTGAAACCGCCCTTCCCGGCCATGGTCGGGCTCTACGGCCGGCCGACCACGGTCAACAACGTCGAGACCATCGCCGTGGTACCGACGATCCTGCGCCGCGGGCCGTCGTGGTTCGCCGATCTCGGGCGCGAGAACAACACCGGCACCAAGCTCTTCTGCATCTCCGGCCACGTGAACCGGCCCTGCACGGTCGAGGAGGAGATGAGCATCCCCCTGAAGGAGCTGATCGAGCGCCATTGCGGCGGGGTGCGCGGCGGCTGGGACAACCTCAAGGCGGTCATCCCCGGCGGCTCGTCGGTGCCGCTGATCCCCAAGGACGTGTGCGACACGGTCAAGATGGACTTCGACGACCTGCGCGCGGCGCAGTCGGGCCTGGGCACGGCCGCGGTGATCGTCATGGACCAGTCGACCGACGTCATCAAGGCGATCGCCCGGCTGTCCAAGTTCTACATGCACGAGAGCTGCGGCCAGTGTACGCCTTGCCGCGAGGGCACCGGCTGGCTCTGGCGGGTGATGACGCGACTGGTCGAAGGTCGGGCGCGCGTCGAGGAGATCGACATGCTCTACGACGTCACCAAGGAAATCGAGGGACACACCATCTGCGCGCTGGGCGACGCGGCGGCGTGGCCGGTGCAGGGGTTGATCCGCCATTTCCGGCCGGAGATCGAGGCGCGCATCCGGGCAGCCGCCGGCCGTACCGACCAGATGGCCGCGAGCTGAACGAGGACGCTGGGAGACGACATGCCGAAGCTGACCATCGACGGCATCGAGGTCGAGGTTCCGGCCGGGGCTACGGTCTTCCAGGCCTGCGAGCTGGCCGGCGCCGAGGTGCCGCACTTCTGCTTCCACCCGCGCTTGAACATCGCGGGCAACTGCCGGATGTGCCTGGTCGAGATCGAGAAGGCGCCGAAGCCGGTGGCGAGCTGTGCCATGCCCGCCGCCGAGGGCATGGTCGTGCATACCAAGTCGAAGACGGTGAAGAAGGCGCAAAAGGGCGTTCTCGAGCTGCTCTTGATCAACCACCCGCTCGACTGCCCGATTTGCGACCAGGGCGGCGAGTGCGACCTCCAGGATCTCACCCTGTTCTACGGACCGGACAGTTCGCGCTTCGCCGAGAACAAGCGTCCGGTGGCCGACAAGTACCTGGGTCCGTTGATCTCCACGCACATGACGCGGTGCATCCACTGCACCCGCTGCGTGCGCTTCATCAACGAGATCGCCGGCATCGAGGAATTGGGTGCTACCGGCCGCGGCGAGCACATGGAGATCGGCACCTGGGTCGAGGCGGCGATCACCTCGGAGCTGTCGGGCAACATCATCGACCTTTGCCCGGTCGGCGCCCTCAACAGCAAGCCCTACGAGTACACCGCCCGAACCTGGGAACTCAGGAAGCACGAGGGCATCGACGTCATGGATGCCGTCGGCTCCAACATCCGTGTCGACGTGCGCGGCAACGAGGTCATGCGCATCCTGCCGCGGCTGCACGAGGACGTGAACGAGGAGTGGGTCGCCGACAAGACCCGCTTCGCCTACGACGGCTTGAAGCGCCGGCGTCTCGACCGTCCCTGGGTGAAGCGTGACGGCAAGCTTCAGCCGGCGACGTGGCCGGAGGCGCTGGAGGCGGTGCGCGCGCGCCTGGAAGGCGTCGACGGCAAGCGGATCGCCGGCATCGTCGGCGATCAGGTCGACCTCGAGGCGATGACCGCGTTCAAGGACCTCATGGCGGCGCTCGGCTCCCCCCATGTCGACTGCCGTCAGGACGGGGCGAAGCTCCGAGGCCCCCGCGCCTCCTACCTCTTCAACTCGACCATCGCCGGGATCGAGCAGGCCGACGCCATCCTGCTGGTCGGCACCTTCCCCCGTCACGAGGCGCCGCTGGTCAACGCCCGCATCAGGAAGCGCTGGCGCCTGGGCGGGCTCCAGGTCGGACGGATCGGCTGTCCCGGCAACCTGACTTATCCCGTCGCCGACCTCGGCGCCGGGCCACCGACGCTGGCGGAACTGGCCGACGGCAGGCACGGCTTCGCCGAGGTGCTGGAGAAGGCCGAGCGGCCGATGCTGATCCTCGGCTCCGGTGCCGTGGCCCGCGCCGACGGCGCCGAGGTGTTGGGCCTCGCGCGCAAGCTGGCCGAGCGCTTCGGGATGATCCGGGAAGGCTGGAACGGCTTCAACGTCCTCCACCGCGCGGCATCGCGCGTCGGCGGGCTCGATCTCGGACTCGTGCCGGGGGAGGGCGGGCTGGACGTGGCGGGCATCCTGGACGCTGCCGGCAAGGGCGAGGTCGAGGTGGTTTATCTGCTGGGCGCCGACGAGATCGACGCGGCTCCGCTCGCCGACGCCTTCGTCGTCTATCAGGGCAGCCACGGCGATCGCGGGGCGCAGGTCGCCGACGTCGTCCTGCCGGGGGCGGCCTACACCGAAAAGACGGCCACCTGGGTCAACACCGAGGGCCGGCCGCAGCGCTCGCCGCAGGCTGCCTTTCCGCCGGGCGAGGCGAAGGAGGACTGGAGGATCCTCCGCGCTCTGTCCGCCGCTCTCGACCGCACCCTCGCCTACGACACGCCGGCCCAGCTCCGGGCGCGGATGCACGAACTCGTGCCGCACGCCGCAGCGCTCGACCGTCCAGCACCGGCCGAGTGGGCGGCGTTCGGCGCCGAGGGTGCGATGGGCGACGCGCCGTTCACCGCCCCGATCGAGGACTTCTATCGGACCTGTCCGATCAGCCGGGCGTCGGCCACCATGGCGGCGTGCGTGGCCGAGATCGTCGAGGGCCAGGAACGGGCGACCGGCACCCATGGTTGAGCATCTCGTCACCCTGTTGATCACCGTCGGCTACATCCTCTTGATCGTGGTGCCGCTGCTGGTGGCGGTTGCCTATGCCACCTATGCCGAGCGCAAGGTGATCGGCGCCATGCAACTGCGCCAGGGGCCGATGACGGTCGGTCCCTGGGGCCTGCTGCAGCCGCTGGCCGACGGTGCCAAGCTGTTCCTCAAGGAAACGGTGATCCCGAGCGGTGCGAACAAGGTGGTGTTCGTGCTCGCGCCGATGCTCACCTTCATCCTCGCCCTGATCGGCTGGGCGGTGATCCCGTTCGACGACGGCTGGGTGCTCGCCGACATCAACGTCGGTGTTCTCTACTTGTTCGCCATAAGTTCCATGGGCGTCTACGGCGTCGTCATGGCTGGCTGGGCATCGAACTCGCGTTACGCCTTCTTGGGCGCGCTGCGGTCCTCGGCGCAGATGATCTCCTACGAGATCGCCATCGGTCTGATCATCATCAACGTCCTGATCACCGCGGGCACGCTGAATCTCTCCGAGATCGTCCGCGCCCAGCAGGGGCTCTGGTACGTCATCCCGCACTTCCCCATGTTCGTCGTCTTCATCGCGGCGATCCTGGCCGAAACCAACCGTCACCCCTTCGATCTGCCGGAGGACGAAAGTTCGCTCGTCACCGGCTACAACGTCGAATACAGCTCGATGGCCTTCGCCCTCTTCTTCCTCGGCGAATACGCCAACATGATCTTGATGAGCGCGATCGCCGCCATCCTCTTCCTCGGTGGCTGGCTGCCGCCGTTCGACATCGCCCCCTTCAACTGGATCCCCGGTCCGATCTGGTTCGCCTTGAAGATCGCCTTCGTCCTGTTCGTCTTCTTCTGGGCGCGGGCGACCTTGCCGCGCTATCGCTACGATCAGTTGATGCGCCTCGGTTGGAAAGTCTTCTTGCCGTTCTCGCTGCTCTGGGTGGTGCTGACCTCGGGCGTTCTGCTCGCCTTCGACCTGCTGCCGCAGTGACCATGCCACGCCAACTCCAGCACTAGGAACGACGACATGGCCACCACGCTCGACCGTGCCGCGAAGACCTTCCTGTTGCAGGAGCTGGTCAGCGGCTTCTGGCTGACCTTCCGTTACATGTTCAAGAAAAAATACACCTTGAACTATCCCTACGAGAAGGGTCCCCTCAGCCCGCGCTTTCGGGGCGAGCACGCGCTCCGGCGCTATCCGAACGGTGAGGAACGGTGTATCGCCTGCAAGCTCTGCGAAGCGATCTGCCCGGCGCAGGCCATCACCATCGAGAGCGAGCCGCGTCCGGACGGCAGCCGGCGGACCACCCGCTACGACATCGACATGACCAAGTGCATCTATTGCGGCTTCTGCGAGGAGGCGTGTCCGGTGGACGCCATCGTCGAAGGGCCGAACTTCGAGTTCGCCGCCTTCACCCGCGAGGAGCTGTTCTACGACAAGCAGAAGCTCCTGGCGAACGGCGAGCGCTGGGAGACCGAGATCGCGGCCAACCTCGCGGCCGACGCCCCTTACCGCTGACCCCGCACGCCCGCCCAGCCGCCGGCGGCGGCA
>JBJHBG010000096.1:0-19359 GCA_050485385.1 Geminicoccaceae bacterium
TCGAGCCGTCCGACCCTCCGAACGCGACGGCATCTTCCACGTCTGGTTCGCCAACTACCGCATCGCCGAGGTCGACCTTACCCAACACTCGGACCGTCCGACCGTCACCCATCTCCTCGTACGCCTGTAACCCTTGTCTCCGGTCCGTACAGCCCCCCGCGCCCCCCCGGAAAGAATTGGGGGTGCAGGGGGTCAAAAACCCCCTGCCTCTTGCCTATGCCACCCTTGGATCGACCACGACGGCGCGGAAGTCGTTGACGTTGGTGAGGGTGGGGCCGCTGACCACGAGGTCGTCGATGGCGGCGAAGGCCGTGTACGCGTCGTTCTCGGCGAGGCGTGCCTCGGGGTCGATGCCGGCCTCGCGCATGCGGTCGAGCGTGTCGGGCAGGACCACCGCACCGGCATTGTCCTCCGAGCCGTCGATGCCGTCGGTGTCGCAGGCGATGGCGGCGATGCCGGCCGCACCCTGGAGCGCCAGGGCGAGGCCCAAGAGGAACTCGGTGTTGCGCCCGCCCTTGCCGTCGCCCTTCACCGTCACCGTGGTCTCGCCGCCCGAGAGCAGCACGGCCGGCGGGGCTGTGGGGTGGCCGTGGTCGCGGGCGAAGGTGGCGATGCCGGCCATGACCTTGCCCACCACCCGGGCCTCGCCTTCGATGGCGTCGCCGAGGAGGAGCGGGGCGAGGCCGTGGCTTCGGGCTTCCTCGGCCGCTGCCTCCAGCATCAGCCTTGGCGTGGCGATCAGGTGCATGGAGGCGTCCGCCAGCTTGGGGTCGCCCGGCTTGGGCGTCTCGTTGGCCGGGTCCTCCAGCGCCTTGGCGGCGGCGGGCGGCAGGTCGAGGGCGAAGCGCCGCACCACGTCGCGTGCCTCCTCCAGCGTCGACGGGTCGCCCACCGTCGGCCCGGAGGCGACCGCCGTCACGTCGTCGCCGGGCACGTCCGAAATGGCGAGCGTCACCACCCGCGCGGGATGCGCCGCCACCGCCAGTCGGCCGCCCTTCACCGCCGACAGGTGGCGGCGGACCACGTTCATCTCCTTGATGTCGGCGCCGGAGCGGAGCAGCGCCCGGTTCACCGCCTGCTTGTCCGCCAGCGTGAGGCCGGCGGCCGGCACCGTCAGCAGCGCCGAGCCGCCGCCCGAGATCAGTGCCACCACGAGGTCGTCGGCGCCGAGCCCCTCCACCAGCGCCAGGATGCGCCGTGCCGCATCGAGGCCCGCCGCGTCCGGCGTGGGGTGCGCCGCTTCGACGATCTCGATCCGCTCGCAAGGCACGCCGTGGCCGTAGCGGGTGACGACCAGCCCCTCCAGCGGCCCGTCCCACGCCCGCTCGAAGGCCCGGGCCATCGCCGCCGACGCCTTGCCGGCGCCGACCACCACGGTGCGCCCCTTCGGTCGCTCCGGCAGATGACGCGGCACGATCACCGCCGGGTCCGCCGCCCGCACGCCTGCCTCGAACAAGGCTTCGAGCACCCGCCGCACGTCGTTCATCCTGGCCCTCCCACACGTGCCGCCCCGTCTGCCCGCACGGCAAGCGAAACGCAACGCCGAAGCCGGCGGCGGTGTGGTCTTGCCATTCGCCGGCGCCGCGACGAGGTTCCGGCCATGGCCAAGCGTCCACCCGAGCCCGGCTTGCGGCTGCGCTACGTGTTTGCCGCCGGCACCATGCTCGGTCCCGGCAAGGCGGATCTGTTGGAAGCGATCCGCACGACCGGCTCCATCGCTGCCGCCGGCCGGCGCATGGGGATGAGCTACAAGCGTGCCTGGACGCTGGTCGAGACGTTGAACGACATCTTCCGTGAGCCGCTGGTCGAGCGCAGCCGCGGCGGTGCCGGCCACGGCGGCGCCAAGCTGACCGCAACCGGCGAGGAGGTGCTGGCGCTCTATCGCCGGCTCGAGGCGCGCAGCCTGGAAGCCGCCGAGACCGAGATCGCTCGTCTGGCGGAGTTGGCCAGCGATGTGGCCGACGGGACATAGCACTTGCCGGGCGCCGAGGGCCATGGATATGTACCGACGGACATATCATGAAGGCCGAGCCGATGCCCGCCTGCCCGCTGCCAATCCGTTCTCGACTGCTGCCGGTGGCGCTGGTCTCGGGTCTGCTCGCCTTCGCGCCCGTCGCCAAGGCCTCCGACCTGGTCGTGTTCGCCGCTGCCAGTCTGAAGACTGCGCTGGACGACGTGGCCGAACGGTGGACGGCCGAGACCGGCGGCACGGTTGCCATCGCCTACGCCGGTAGCTCCGCCCTCGCGCGGCAGATCGAGCAGGGCGCACCCGCCGACCTGTTCGTCTCGGCCGACATGTCGTGGATGGACTACCTCGACGAACGTGGCCTCGTTCGTCGCGACACGCGCGTCGATCTGCTCGGCAACCGGATCGTTCTGATTGCCCATGGCCGGGGTGCGGCGGCGGTCGACATCGCCGACGGCTTCGATCTCGCCGGACTGCTCGGCGACGCATGGCTCGCCATGGCCGACGTCGCGGCGGTGCCGGCCGGCCGCTACGGCAAGGCATCGCTCATGAGTTTGGGCGTGTGGACGAGCGTGGAGCATCGGGTCGCGCAGGCCGAGAACGTGCGGGCGGCGCTGGCGCTGGTCGCGCGCGGTGAGGCGCCGTTCGGTATCGTCTACGCCACCGACGCCGCGGCGGAGGACAACGTCACCGTCGTCGGTACCTTTCCCGAGGACACCCACCCGCCGATAATCTACCCGGTGGCGGCAACCGCCGACGCCATGCACGAGGACGTTGCGGCCTTCCTCGACTACCTCGCCTCCGATTCCGTCCGCCCGCTGTTCGAGCGCCAGGGCTTCACGATGCTCGACCAGGAATAGGCGTTTGTGGGAGCTGTCGCCCACGGAGTGGACGGCCGTCATGCTGTCGCTCCGCGTCGCGTTCTGGGCAACGGTCGTCAGCCTGCCCTTCGGCATTCTCGTCGCCCTTGCCCTCGCCCGTGGCGAGTTCTGGGGTAAGGGTTTGTTGAACGGCCTCGTGCATCTGCCGCTGATCCTGCCGCCGGTGGTCACCGGCTACGTCCTGCTCCTGCTGTTCGGCCGGCGTGGGCCGATCGGCGCGTTCCTGGAGGACACCTTCGGCATCGTTCTCGCCTTCCGCTGGACGGGGGCGGTGCTGGCCTGTGCGGTGATGGCGTTTCCCTTGATGGTCCGCGCGATCCGGCTCGCCATCGAGGCGGTCGACCCGAAGCTGGAGGAGGCCGCCGGCACTCTCGGCGCCAACCGGTTTTGGACCTTCGCCGTGGTCACGCTGCCCTTGATCCTGCCCGGCATCGTCGCCGGGGCCATTCTGGCCTTCGCCAAGGCCATGGGCGAGTTCGGCGCCACCATCACCTTCGTCTCCAACATCCCCGGTCAGACGCAGACCCTGCCGTCGGCGATCTACACCTTCACCCAGGTTCCGGGCGGCGACGTCGGGGCCATGCGGCTGACGGCGGTCGCCATCGTCGTGGCACTCGCGGCACTTTTCGCCGCCGAGTTCGTCGCCCGCAGGGTGGCCGCGCGGATCGCCGAGCGATGAGCCTGGACGTGGCCTTGCACCACCGGCTCGGCGCGTTCGTCCTCGACGTCGCGTTCTCGGCGCCTTCGGGCGTTACCGCGCTGTTCGGCCGCTCGGGCTCGGGCAAGACCACGGTCGTGAACGCAGTGGCGGGGCTTCTGCGCCCCGAGGCCGGGTCGGTGGTGCTCGACGGCCGCACCCTGGTCGACACCGAACGGCGGATCAGGGTGCCCCGCCACCGGCGGCGTATTGGCTACGTCTTCCAGGAAGGACGCCTCTTCCCGCACCTGACCGTGCGGCAGAACCTGCGCTTCGGCGGCTGGTTCGCGCCCCGGCCGGCGAGCCGCACGGAGGAAGCGCGCGTGGTCGAACTCCTGGGCATCGGCCATCTCCTGGAGCGGCGCCCCGGCCGGCTCTCGGGCGGCGAGAAGCAGCGCGTGGCGATCGGCCGGGCGCTGCTCGCCGGCCCCGAAGCGCTGCTGATGGACGAGCCGCTGGCGGCGCTCGACGAGGCGCGCAAGGCGGAGATCCTGCCCTATCTGGAGCGGTTGCGCGACGAGGTACGGGTGCCGATCGTCTACGTCAGCCACGCCGTCGGCGAGGTCGCTCGGCTCGCGACCACCGTGGTGGCCCTCGCCGAGGGGCGGGTGGAGCGGGTTGGCCCGGCGGCGGAGTTGTTGGCCGATCCGACGGCGTTTCCGCTGCTCGGCCGGCACGAGGCGGGCGGCATGCTCACCGCCCGCGTCCTCGGTCACGACACGGCCGACGGGCTGACCGAGCTGGCGGTCGACGGCGGCCGGCTCTGGGTGCCGCAGGTCGACGCGGCGCCGGGGTCGCGCTTGCGCGTCCACGTGCATGCCCGCGACGTCATCCTGGCGACGGCGTTGCCGACCGGGCTCAGCGCGTTGAACGCGTTGCCGGCCACGGTTACCGCCATCGGTTCGGCCGAGGGCTCGATCGTCGACGTCGGCCTCGCCGTCGGCGACGGGCGCTTGGCGGCGCGGATCACCCGGCGCTCGCTGCGGACGCTGGCGCTGGCGCCGGGAACACCCTGCTACGCCATCCTCAAGTCTGTCGCCGTCGGCCGTCGCGACGTGGGTGTGGCGCCGGCCGAGCGACCGCGACCGGCGCATGCGACTGCGATGTCGCTTGGCGCTCGACATGGCCCGGGAGCGGCGGTTTCCGATTGAGCTTCGATGTTTGGGCGTGTCTGCCGGGCGAGTTCGTTCGATGCGAGCGCCGTCGGCCCACACGGCGGCGGTTGAGCTTGGGGGGCAAGTTCCCTATATGCCATCGGCGCGCAGTTGGCCGCGCACATCTGCTGGTTGGGGGGGACGCCATGTCGCCAGACGCCCTCTTCCAATTGGGGATGGGTTTGAATCGTCATCGAACCTCCCAAACGGAAGTACAGATTGCCGCGCCGCTCGCGTCGAGCGACGAGGATCGGTTGGATTTCTTCACCGAGCGCAACGGCGTGACGTGCGCCGGCTCGCACCTGATCATCGACCTCTACGGCGCCGAGGGCCTCGACGACATCGAGCGGATCGACCGGGCGATGCGTGCGTGCGTCGAGGCGGCGGGGGCGACGCTTTTGCACATCCACCTGCACCCGTTCGAGCCGAATGGCGGCATCAGTGGGGTCGCGGTCTTGGCCGAGAGCCACATCTCGATCCACTCCTGGCCCGAGCGGGGCTATGCGGCGCTCGACGTCTTCATGTGCGGCGAGGCCGAGCCGCGCGCCTGCGTCGACGTGTTGAAGGCGGCCTTCCGCCCGGAGCGCGTCGCCGTGAAGGAACTGTTGCGCGGCCGGGAAGCGTGAGGCGCTTCGTCGATCGGGTCACGCCCGGCGTCGACCACGTGTTCGAGACCGAGCGCGTGATCGTCGAGGAGCGGACCGCGCACCAGTACCTGGCGCTCTTCGAGCACCGGCTGTTCGGCACCGTCCTCATCCTGGACGGTGCCGTGCAGCTCACAACGGCGGACGAATACGTCTACCATGAGATGCTGGCGCACGTGCCGATCCTGGCGCATGGCGCGGTGCGGGACGTGTTGATCGTCGGCGGTGGCGACGGCGGGCTGGCGGCACGGGTGCTCCAGCATCCGGGCGTGCGCTCGGTCACCCTGGTCGAGATCGACGAGGCGGTGGTGAGCTTCGCCAAGCGGCACTTCCAGGCGATGAACGCGGCGGCCTTCGCCGATCCCCGGTTGGAGGTGGTCGTCGCCGACGGGACGGTGTTCGCCGCCACGACGGAGCGCCGGTTCGATGCCATCCTGGTGGACAGCACCGATCCCGTCGGTCCGGCCAAGGTGCTGTTCGAGGTGCCGTTCTACCAAGACGTCCGGCGCTGTCTGCGGCCGGAGGGTGTGGTGGCGATCCAGGCCGGCGTGCCGTTCATCCAACCGGCGGAATTCACCACGGCCCTCGGCAATCTGCGGACCGTCTTTGCCGGAGCGGTGCCCTATCTCTGCACGGTGCCGACCTATTTCGGCGGCCAGATGGCGCTGGGCTATGCCGGCCCCGTCGACGTGCCGCCGGACCTGCTGGCGGAGCGCTTCCGCAGCGTCGGCGGCACCACCCGCTACTACACGCCCGAGGTGCATCGGGCGGCATTCGCGCTGCCGCCCTTCATCCGCGATCTGTTGCGCGCCGCGGGCTGAGCAATGCGGGGGACCGGGCGTCCCCCGCATCGCCCGTGCCTCAGCTACCCGCGCTGCGGCCGGCTTCCAGCCAGGAATCGAACGCATCGCGGTTGGCCTCGATCCACGCGTCGACGTGGCGCTCGATGTCGGCCGTCCGGTCCTCGCCGTCGCGCATCAAGAGGTTCTGCTCGCTGACGTCGTTGATCGGGATCGACGCGGCCTCGAGGAACGCCGCCGCTGCCGGGTTCGCCTCCGCGAACTCGCGGCTCGCCAGCACCATGATGTCGTCGACCGCGAAGCCGAGATTCACGCCGTCGGCCGAGGTCTCCTCCGCGGTGGCGTCGCCCTCCGGCAGCGAGGTGTAGGGCACCTCCAGCCAGACCGTGTCCTCGCCCGGCACCAGCACGCCCGAGACCCAGAGCGGGGTCCAGGTGTAGTAGAAGATCGGCTCGCCGGCCTCGTAGCGGCTGATGGTGTCGGCGATCAGGGCGAAGTAGCTGCCCTGGTTGTGGTTGACGGTCTCGTCGAGCCCGTATTCGGGGATGTGGTGCTCGATCACCAATTCGCAGCCCCAGCCGGGATTGCAGCCGGTAAGGTCCGCTCGGCCGTCGCCGCTGGTGTCGAACAAGGCGGCGATCTCGGGGTCCTGGAACTGCTCCAGGCTGGTGATGCCGTGCTCCTCCGCCGTCGCGCGGTCGACCAGATAGCCCTGGAGCACGTTCTCGACGAACGTGCCGAGCTTGGAGAGTACCGCCTCACCGCCCGAGTTCTCGAAGAACGCGGTGTGCAGCTTGTCCCAGTGGACCGCGGTGAAGTCGGCGTCGCCCTGGGCGATGGCGACGTGGAGCGTGCCGTACTCACCCAACTCCAACGGCGTGTTCACCGCGTAGCCCAGTTCCTCCAGGCCGCGGAACAGCACCATGTGCTGGAACAGTTCCTCCGCCGTGGTGGTGACGATGGGCTGCACCGAGACACCGGCGCCGGGCTGGTCGTTCGCCAGCGCCGGTGCGGCGCCGAGCGCCAGCAGGCTGGTCGCCAGCGTGAAGCCCTTGGCAGTGGTGATACGCAATGTTCGTCTCCCTTGCGGTTGCGAAACGGGGTGGTGGCGGGTCAGCGCGCGATCTGGGCGCGCGGCGCATCCGCCGGCTCGGCCGTCGCGGGGCGCAGCCGCCGCCAAAGCTTGGTGCAGGCGCCGATCGGCCCGACCTCGAACAGGGGGCGGCGGCCGACTTCGCGCTCGTCGGCGCCGAGCGCCTGGGTGAGGCGGTCGAGCAGGATGGCGAGCAGCACGATGCCGAGCCCGCCCACGGCGGCGAGCCCCATGTCGAGCCGGCCGATGCCGCGCAGCACCATCTGGCCGAGCCCGCCGACCGAGATCATCGAGGCGATGACCACCATCGACAAGGACAGCATCAATGTCTGGTTGATGCCGGCCATGATGGTGCGCTGGGCGAGGGGCAACTGCACCTTGTAGAGCAGTTGCCGCCTCGAGGCGCCGAAGGCGGTCGCCGCCTCGATCAGGTCCTTCGGCACCTGACGGATGCCGAGGTCGGTGAGCCGGATCAGCGGCGGCAGCGCGAAGATGATGGTGACCACCACGCCCGGCACGTTGCCGATGCCGAACAGCATGACGATCGGCACGAGATAGACGAAGGCGGGCGTCGTCTGCATCGTGTCGAGCACCGGCCGGAGCACGCGGCGAACGCCGTCGCGTCGGGCCATGGCGATGCCTGTCGGCAGGCCAATGACGATGCAGAAGGTGACCGCGGTCAACACGATGGCGAGCGTGATCATCGCCTCGCGCCAAGCGCCGATGAGGCCGATGGTGAACAGCGACACGACGGCCAGGATGGCCATGCGCCGGCCGGCGATCTGCCAGGCGATCAGGGCGACGATGCCCATCATCACGAGGGGCGAGGGCGCCAATATCGCGGTTTCGAGCGTGCTCAGCACTTGGTCGACCGGCCAGCGGATGGCGCGGAAGACCTCGCGGAAATTGCCGACCAGCCAGGCCAGCGCCATGTCGACCCAGTCGTCGAACGGCACGCGCAGGTGGTCGAAGGGATGGAGCAGGTCGCGCCAACTCATGCCGCCACTCCTTCGCTCTCGGTGCGATCGAGCGCCTCCAGCAGCAGCGCCCGGCTGATGGCGCCGACGTAGCGCCGCTCGGCATCGATCACGGGCACGGGTGTCGGCGCCCGCGCGACGGCCAGCAGCACGTCGTGGAGCGGCTGGTCGGCGGTGAGCGGCTCGACGTCGTCCAGCAGTGCCGCATCGAGGGTGGCGCGACGGCGGTGGGCGGCCTCGAGTGTGGTGGAGGTGACCACGCCGACATAGCGCTGGCCTTCGTCGACGACGATGGCGAAGTCGCGGTCGTGGCGGCGCAGCCGCTCGACCGCCGTCTCGGTCCCGCCTCCGGCGCGGCGGATCAACGTGACCTGGAGGCGTCGGGCCACGTCGCCGGCGGTGAGCACCTTCGAGATGTCGACGCCGGAGAAGAAGCTCTTGACGTAGTCGTCGGCGGGATTGGCCAGGATCTCGTCGGGCGTGCCCACCTGCACCACGCGGCCGCCCTCCATGATGGCGATGCGGTCGCCGATGCGCATGGCTTCGTCCAGGTCGTGGCTGATGAAGACGATGGTGCGGCGATGCTCGGCCTGGAGCTTCAACAGCTCCTCCTGCATCTCGCCGCGAATCAGGGGGTCGAGCGCCGAGAAGGCCTCGTCCATGAGCATCACGGTCGGATCGTTGGCGAGGGCGCGGGCGAGGCCGACCCTTTGCTGCATGCCGCCCGAGAGCTCGTCGGGGAAGCTCGCCGCATAGGGCTCGAGACCGACCTGCGCCAAGGCTTCCATGGCCCGACTGCGGCGCGGGCCGGTGGCGATGCCCGCCAGCTCGAGGCCGAAGGCCACGTTGTCGACCACCCGCAGATGCGGCAACAGCGCAAAGGACTGGAAGACCATGCTCATGTCGCGTCGGCGCAGCTCGATCAGCGCCTTGGGGCTGAGCTTGGCGATGTCCTCGCCGTCGACCAGCACCTGGCCGCGGCTGGGCTCGATCAGGCGGTTCAAGAGGCGCACCAGGGTCGACTTCCCGGAGCCGGAAAGGCCCATGACGACGAACACCTCACCCTCGCGCACGGCGAAGCTGGCGTCGTTGACGCCGATGGTGTGGCCGGTCTCGGCGTGGATCGTCGTCTTGGCGGCACCCGCATCGAGCAGGCGCAGCGCGGTGTCGGGATCGGGGCCGAACACCTTGGTCAGATTGCGGACGACGAGCTTGGCTGTCGCGGCATCCTCGGTGGCTACCATCGAAGGACGCTCCTCAGCTTGGACGAAGACGTGCGTAACGCCGCCCGGCTCGGAAGGTTCCCGAACGGCCATATATTACGCGGCGGTCATCCCGACTGCGGTCGCGGCCGCTGACGGGGTGTCCAGGGAAAGCCGCTTTACCGCCGCGCGTCAACCGCAGTGGGTCCAGAATTCAGCTTTCGAGGAGAAAAATCCGCATGAATCGAGGACCGTGGGCGCCGCGGACGTTCTTGCCCTCGATGTCGGCCGTGCCCGACGTACCGGTCACGAGGTTCAGCGAGCGGGGCAGGGAAGCGCGCTCGAACCGCCGCCAGATATCTTCCATGTAAGGTTCGACGTCGCTCGCCCGGAGGACGACCAGGTGATGCAGCGGCAGGAAGTTGAAGAGCGTCGGCACGGCTGCCGACGAGGGGAAGACCAGGGTGCCGGTCTCGGCGATGCCGGCCTCGGCGAAGGTCAGCGCCACCGGCTCGTTCGGGTCGATCGCGTCCTTCAGGGTGATGCCCGACCAGTCGAGGGCGCGGAGATCGTCGGGGAGCGCACAGGCGATGTCGGATGCCAAGCCGTGCTGCGCCAGATAACGTCCGACCGCCAGCGGCAGGGCGCGCGCCTCCGTCAGCCGCTCGGCCGAGGCCGTCACCTTCTCGGACGTTGCCTTGGCGAGGAAGTGATCGAGGGCGGGCTTGCCGCCGAAGCCGGGACGGACGGCGGCAGGGTTGGGGACCAGCGCTGCCGCTTCCGCCCTGATCGTCGCGGCGCTCGCGCGCTCGCCGCCGAGGGCCTGCCGCACCCGGCCCAAAATGGTCGCACGGTCGCTCATCGCTCGCCCCGCCGGTAGCGGTCCATGAAGGTGCCGCCTTCGGGGGCGGCGACGTCGCGGCTGCGGGTGAAGGCGCCGGCGAAGGGCAGCGCCCGCATCGAGCCGCGCCCGCGCGACCAGAGCTTCAGGGCGCCGACGGCCCAGCGCGTGGCGAAACGGTAGAGCGCCGGCCGTCTCGCCACCGCGGCCCAAAGGCCGAGACCCCAGCGTGTCGGCCGGTCCACCAAGCCTTCCCGCCACGTCCGTTCGCGCAAGGTCCGCATCAGGTCGGTGAGCGGGATCTTCACCGGACAGACCTCGACGCAGCGGCCGTTGAGCGTGCAGGCGTGCGGCAGGTCCCGCGCCTGGGCGAGGCTCGCCATCGCCGGGGTCAGGACCGAGCCCATCGGCCCCTGGTAGATGCCGCCATAGGCGTGGCCGCCGATCTGGCCGTAGACCGGGCAGTGGTTGATGCAGGCGGCACAGCGGATGCACGTCAGGATCGGCCGGATCTCGTCGGCCAGGATGGCGGTGCGCCCGGCATCGACCAGGACGATGTGCATCTCTTCCGGCCCGTCGCGGTCGCCGGGCCGCCGGGCACCCGTGAGGAACGTCGTATACTGGGTGATCTCCATGCCGAGGGCCGAGCGGGCGAGCAGGCGCAGCAGCACGCCCGCGTGGTCGAGCGAGGGCACCAGTTTCTCGATGCCGGCGGTGACGATCTGCACTCGCGGCAACTGCATGGTCAACTCGGCGTTGCCCTCGTTGGTGACGGTGCAGACGGCGCCCTTGTCGGCGATCAGGAAGTTGGCGCCGGAAATGCCGACGTCGGCTGAGAAATATTTCTCACGCAAGACGAGCCGGGCACTTTGCACCAGCTCGCCGACCTCCTCGATCACCTTGCCGTGGCCATGATGCTGGGCGAAGAGGTCGGCCACCTGCTCTTGGGTCTTGTGCAGGGCGGGGATGACGATGTGCGACGGCCGATCGCCCGCGAGCTGGTTGATGTGCTCGGCAAGGTCCGTCTCGACCCGGTCGAAGCCGGCAGCGTCGAGCGCTTCCGGCAGCCCGATCTCCTCACCCAGCATCGACTTCACCCGGGTAACGGTCTTCGCCTGGGCCTTGGTGCAGAGGTCGACGACGATGCGGCACGCCGCTTCGGCGGTCGACGCCCAATGCACCTTGCAGCCGGCGGCCTCCGCGTTGCGCTCGAACGCCTCCAGATAGTGGTCGAGGTGGCGGAGCACGTGGTCCTTGATCGCCGCCCCGGCATCGCGCGTCGTCTCGAACTCGGCGAAGGCGCGGTAGGCCTCGGCGCGGCGGCTCTGCAACAGCGTCGTCGTCCGATCGAGGGCGCGTTGCAGGTTGGGCTCGACCAGGGCCGCCTTCGCCGCCCGCTTGAAGTGCTGGCTGGTGTAGGTGACGGTCACGGCCGTTCCCCGAGCGGGACGTCGGCCATGCCGGCCAGCACCTCGGCGGTGTGGTAGACCTTCACCGGCCGGCCCAGCCGGTGCAGCCGGCCTTGGATGTGCAGGAGGCAGCCGAGGTCGCCGCCGAGCAGCGTGTCGGCCCCGGTCGCTTCGACGTCGGCGAGCTTGTCGTCGACGATCGAGGTCGAGATCTCCGGGTACTTCACGCAGAAGGTGCCGCCGAAGCCGCAGCAGGCCTCGGGCGAGGCGAGCGGACGCAGCTCGACGCCGTCGACGGCGGCCACCAGCGCTTCCGCCTGGCCGCGCACGCCCAGTTCGCGCAACCCCGAGCAGCTATGGTGGTAGGCGACCTTGCCGTCGTAGCGCGCCCTTGGCCGGAACCCCCGGACGTCGTGGAGGAAGCTCACGAGCTCGTGACACTTCGGCGCGAAGGCGGCGTGGCGCGCCCGCCAGACCGGGTCGTCGGCGAACAGCTCGGCGAAGTGCAGCTTGATCGTGGCGAGGCACGAGCCCGAGGGGGCGACACAAAAGTCGTAGGCCTCGAAGGCGGCGACGGTGCGCTCGGCGAGGTCGCGGGCGGTGCGCGCGTCGCCCGAGTTCAGCGCCGGCTGGCCGCAGCAGGTCTGCGCCGCCGGCACGCGGACCTCGCAGCCCGCCGCCTCCAGCAGACGTAACGAGGCGAAGCCGATGCCTGGGCGCAGCGCGTCGACGAGGCAGGTAACGAACAGGCCCACGGTCGGGCGTGACGATGTGCTCAACGGGCTCTCCCTTCCGCAAGCGAGATAGTCGCTGGGGCCGCCGCCGTCGATCCATTGGCGCGCACCGCGCTTGCCGCAAGGGTGGCGGTTGGGTTACTGCCAAGCTTGGCTCCATCTGAGGCAGCGTGCCCGTGCCCCGTCGTCTCCTCGTCTACAGCCACGACAGCTTCGGGCTCGGCCATCTCCGGCGGTGCCGGGCGATCGCGCACCACCTCGTCGACCGCTTTGCCGACCTGTCGGTCCTGATCCTGTCGGGCTCGCCCATCATCGGCAGCTTCGACTTCAAGGCGCGGGTGGACTTCGTGCGGGTGCCGGGCGTCATCAAGCTCAGGAACGGCGACTACACCTCGCTCCAGCTCCACATCGACCCCGACCACACGCTGGCGATCCGCAGCTCCATCATCCGGCACACGGCGGAGGTGTTCGAGCCGCACGTCTGCCTGATCGACAAGGAGCCTTTGGGCCTTCGGGGCGAGGTGCGCGACACGCTCGCCATGCTCAAGGCGCGGGGCACGCGGCTGGTCCTCGGCCTGCGCGACATCATGGACGATCCGTCGAGCCTGATGGAGGAATGGGATCGCAAGCAGGTCTATCCGGCTCTGCGCGACCTCTACGACCGCATCTACGTCTATGGTCCGCGGGCGATGTTCGACCCGATGACGGAGCTGCCGGGCTTCGGCGAGTTCGCCTCCAAGGTCCGGTTCACGGGTTATCTCCGGCGCTCGTTGCCGGCTTGGCCGAGCGACGCCGAGGTCGACGGCGCGCTTCCGGAAGAGCCCTACATCCTGGTGACGCCCGGCGGTGGCGGCGACGGCGAGGGCCTCGTCGATGCCGTGCTCGGTGCCTACGAGGCGGACCCCTCCCTGCCGCACGCCTGCGTCGTCTTGTTCGGCCCGTTCATGAACGGCGAGGACCGCCGCCGTTTCCACGACCGGGCGGAACTGCTGCCGCAGGTCTCTTGCCGCACCTTCGATGCACGCGTGGAGCGGTTGTTCGACGGGGCCGCGGCGGTGGTGGCCATGGGCGGCTACAACGTGTTCTGCGAGATTCTCTCCTTCGACAAGCCGGCCCTGCTCGTGCCACGCACCGTGCCGCGCCTGGAGCAACTGCTCCGCGCCGAACGGGCGGCGGCACTCGGGGTCGTCTCCATGCTGGAGTTGGAAGCGGCGGCCGATCCCGTACGCATGGCCGAAGCCCTCCGGGCGCTGCCGGCCCAGCCGAGGCCGAGTTCGGCGCGCGTGCCCCTCGACCTCGAAGGTCTCGGCGCCATCGTCGCCGACCTCGAGCCCGAGCTGGGCGCTCGCCGCCTGCCCGAGCGCCTGCGCGCGCTGGGGTGAGTGTGGCCTTGCGCGTCGTCGTCGTCCTCAAGGGCTATCCGCGGCTGTCCGAGACCTTCGTCGCCCAGGAGATCCTGGCGCTCCAGGAGCGGGGCTTCGACCTCGTCGTCGTCTCGCTCCGCCACCCGACCGACGGCGCCACCCACCCGGTCCATGGCCACATCACGGCACCGGTGGTCTACCTGCCCGAATATCTGCATCGAGAGCCCCGGCGCGTCGTCCGGGCGCTCGTTCGCCTGCGTCGTCATCCACGGTTGGGCAGGCTCCTTCGCCTCTGGTGGCGGGACCTCCGGCGCGACCCGACCCGCAACCGCGTACGCCGGCTCGGCCAGGCGCTGGTGCTGGCGAGCGAGGTGTTGGGCCCGGGTGATCAGGTCTACGCGCATTTCCTGCACACGCCCGGCTCCGTCGCCCGCTACGCGGCCCGTCTCCAGGACCTGCCGCTCGCCTTTTCCGCCCACGCCAAGGACATCTGGACCACGCCCGAGTGGGAGAAGCGCGAGAAGCTCGCCGATGCGCGCTTCACCGTGACCTGCACCGCGGCCAATCGCGACCATCTGGCGGCATTGGCGCCGACGTCCCGCGTGCACCTCGTCTATCACGGCCTCGACCTGCGCCATCTGCCGTCACCGCCCGCGCGGCGCTTCTGCGACGGCAGCGATCCGGCCGATCCGCTCCGTCTGCTGACCGTGGCCCGCGCGGTGCCGAAGAAGGGCCTCGACGTGCTGCTCGAGGCGTTGGCGCGGCTGCCCGCCGATCTCCATTGGCGCTTCGAGCATATCGGCGGCGGCGAGGTGAAGCCCTTGCGGGCCAAGGCCGAGGCCCTCGGCATCGCCGGGCGCATCGTGTGGCGCGGCGGCCAGCCGGCACCGGCCGTGCTGGAGGCCTACCGACAGGCCGATCTCACGCTTCTCGCCAGCCGCATCGCCGCCGATGGCGACCGCGACGGCTTGCCCAACGTGCTGATGGAGGCGGCAAGCCAAGGCCTCGTCACCGTCGCTACCCGCGTCTCCGCAATCCCCGAGTTGATCGAGCATGGCCGCGACGGCTGGCTGGTGCCGCCGGGCGATACCGCGGCGCTCGCCGACGCCATCCTCCACCTCGCGCGCGATCCGAAGCAGCGTGCTGCACTCGGTGCCGCCGCCGCGCGCAAGGTGCGCGAGCGCTTCGGCATGGACGCGGGCATCGATCGGCTGGAGGAGTTGCTGCGCGGCTGCCGTCTCGCCGACGCCGCCTGATGGCGACGGCGTTCTACGCGCCGTTGAAGCCGCCCGACCATCCGGTGCCGTCGGGCGACCGCCGTGTCGCCCGGCTCCTCCTGACCGCGCTGGACCGCGCCGGGGCCGAGCCGTTCCTGGCCTGCCGCCTGCGCAGCTACGATCGAGGCAACGGTGCCCGCCAAGCCCGGCTCGACCGGCTGGCGGCAGGGCTCGCGCCCAGGCTAGCGGCGCGTCTTCGGCAGCGCGCGCCCGGCGCGTGGTTCACCTATCACTGCTACCACAAGGCTCCGGATGGCCTCGGGCCACGCGTCGCCCGTGCCTTGAACCTGCCCTACCTCGTCGCCGAGGCTTCGGTGGCGCCGAAGCGCGCCGAGGGGCCTTGGGCCGTCGGCTACGCGCAGGCGCTCGACGCAATCGAAGCCGCCGACGTGGTGCTGGCGATGAGTGCCGTCGATGCGGCGGGACTCCAGCCCTTCGTTCGCCCGCCGGCGCGGCTCCTGCGGCTCGCCCCCTTCGTCGACCGACTGGACGCGCCGGCGGCAGCGCCGGCCGAACGGCCGCGCCGGCTGCTCGCGGTGGGCATGCTCCGCGCCGGCGCCAAGGAATGCTCCTACCGCCTGCTGGTCGACGCACTCGCGGGCCTCTTGGAACGACCGTGGACGCTGGAGGTGGTGGGCGACGGCGAGGCCCGCGCCAGCATCGAAGCGTACGCCCGGACGGCGCTGGGCGACCGCGTCAGCTTCCGCGGCCGGATCGACGACGCGGCGGCACTCGATGCCCGTTTCGCCGCCGCCGACGCCTTCGTCTGGCCAGCGGTCGACGAGGCCTACGGCATGGCGCTGTTGGAGGCGCAGGTGCGGGGCCTCGCCGTGGTCGCGGGCGACGGCCACGGCGTGCCCGACGTGATCCGCCATGGCGAGACGGGACTGCTGGCGCCGGTCGGCGACGCTGCGGCCTTTCGCGCGGCGTTGGCGACGCTGCTCGAAACGCCGGGGCTAGCGCGCCGGCTCGGTGCGGCGGCGAGGGTCCACGCGCGCGCCCGTCACGGGCTCGAACGGGCGGCGGCGACGCTCGGTGAGGCCCTTGCGCTCGCCGCCGAGACGAGGCGGCTGCGGCGATGACCGAAGTCCTACTGATCCGCCATGCGCCGACGCTTTGGAACGAGGCCGGGCGTCTCCAGGGCCGGGCCGATCCGTCGCTGTCCGATGCGGGACGTGCCAGCCTCCAGCGATGGCGGCTGCCGCCCGCGTTCAGGGATGCACCTCGCTTCACCAGCCCGCTCGAGCGGGCGCGGCAGACGGCGGCCCACTTCGGCGGCGGCGAGGTCGAGGCGCGGCTGATCGAGATGGATTGGGGCGCCTGGGAAGGGCGACGGCTCGTCGATCTGCGCGCGGCCGACCCGGCGGGCATGGCGATCTTGGAAGCCAAGGGCCGCGACCTCCGCCCGCCCGGCGGCGAGTGCCCGCGTGAGGTGATGGCGCGGCTGGCGGCACTCTTGGCGGACCTCGCGGCGACGCGCGCGGTGCTCGTCGCCCACAAGGGTACGTTGCGCGCGGCGATGGCGCTCGCTACCGGCTGGACGATGACCACGAAGCCCCCGCTCCGTCTCGGCCCGACCGACGCGCTGCGGCTGCGCCTGGACCGCACCGGCCGGCCGCTGCCGGACCTTGCCGCCGTGCCGCTGGTCGAGGACTGAGCCCGTGCGCGTCGTCCTCTGGAGCCAACACCTGCTCGGCACCGGCCACCTCGCGCGGAGCGAACGGCTGGCCGAGGCGCTCGCCGCCACCGGCGCCGACGTGACCCTCGTCAATGGCGGCCCGGCACCGCCGCCATCGCCGGACCTCGCCTATCGCCGCGTCGACCTGAGCGCGATCCAGAGTGCGGACATGGCCTTCTCCGCCCTGGTCGACGCCACCGGTGCCGCCGTCACGGAGGCGTCGTGGAGGGAGCGTGCGGTGCTGCTGGACGCGGCCACCGCCCAGCCTCTGGACGCCTTCGTGGTCGAGCTGTTTCCCTTCGGCCGTCGCGCCTTCGCCCGTGAACTCGTGCCCGTGCTGGAGCGGCTGCACGCGCGGAAGCCCCGTCCGGCCTGCGTCGTGTCCCTGCGCGACGTGCTCGTCGCCAGCCACAAGCCGGGCCGCGCCGAGGCGGTGGTGGGCCACGTCCGGCGCTGGTTCGACCGCGTGCTGGTGCATGGCGATCCGCGCCTGCTGCCGCTCCAAGCGAGCTTCCCGCTGACGGCGGAGATCGCCGATCTTCTGACCTATACCGGCTACGTCGCCCCGCCCTTGCCACCCGCGGCAACGGGCGAGGGCATCCTCGTGTCGGCGGGGGGCGGCGTGGTCGGTGGAGCGCTGGTCGGCGCCGCCGTCGCTGCTGCTGCGTTGCTGGGTCGGCGCCACGGGCCCTGGACCGTCATCGCCGGCCGCCGCTTTCCCGAGGCCGCCTTCGCGAGCCTGGCCGCGGACTTGCCGCCCCACGTCGAGTTGCTGCGGCACGTCACCGACTTGCCCGAACGGCTGGCGCGGACGGCGCTGTCGGTTTCGCAGGCCGGCTACAACACCGTGGTCGAAGCGCTGGCGCTCCGCCGGCCGATGGTGCTGGTCCCGTTCGCCACTTCGAGCGAGACCGAGCAGACGCTGCGCGCCGACGCGGTGGCGGCGCGCGGGGCGGCCGTGGTCGTGCCCGAGGCCGGGCTCGACGGCGTCGTTCTCGCGGCGGCGGTCACCGCGGCCCTGGCCCGGCCCTTCCCGCCCTTGACGCTCGACGTCGACGGTGCCGCCACCGGCGCCCGCCTCGTCCGCGAACTGGCAGGCCGCCCTCGATGACGCGCGTGCGCTGGTGGCGCGACGACGACGCCGGCCGCGATCACGACCGCCTGCACCGTCTGTTGGACCTCGCTGCCGCCCACCAGGTCCCGCTCGCCCTCGCCGTGGTGCCGGCCTGGCTGGAGCCGGCGGCGGCGGCCCGCATCCGTGCCTGCCCGATGGCGACCGTGCTCCAGCACGGCATCGCCCACGCCGATCATGGCCGGGGCGGCGAGCGGAAGATCGAACTCGGCGGCACCGCCGACCGCGCTTCCCTCGAGGCGGACCTCGTGGCCCATCGCCAGCGGCTGGAGGATGCCTTCGGCGAGCGCTTCCTGCCGGTCCTGGTCCCGCCCTGGAACCGGATGGATGCAGGGCTCGTGGCCCGGCTGCCGGCGCTGGGCTTTTTGGGCCTTTCGATGGATCGCGGGCCGGTGCGGGAGGGGCCGCCGCGCCTTGTCGACGTGCATGTGGACGCGATGGACTGGCGCGGCACGGGCCGGCAGAAGCCGCTTCCCCGGCTCCTGAGCGAGTTGGAGGCCGCCGACGCATCGACGATCGGCCCGGTCGGCTTCATGACCCATCACCTCGTCGTCGAAGACGACGGTTGGGCCGACCTCGACCGGCTGCTAAGGCTTGGGCATGATGCTGCCGGCGTCCGTTGGGCGTCGGCCAAGGATGTGTTCCTGGGGAGGGGACGTACGGCCGCATGACCGCCTTGCCGCCACTGTTGAGCGTGCGCGACCTGCACGTCGCCTTCGCCGCCGACGAGGGCCGGGTGGAGGCGGTGCGCGGCGTGAGCTTCGACGTCGAGGGTGGACGCACGCTGGCGGTCGTCGGCGAGAGCGGCTCGGGCAAGACCGTCCTGTCGCAGGCCATCCTCGGCATCCTGCCGGCGAATGCGCGGATCGAGCGCGGGGAAATCCTGTTCCACGATCCCGAGCTGGGTACCGAGCCGGTCGACCTTGCCGCCTTCGACCAGAACCACCCGACGCGGCGGCGCATCCGCGGCGGGCGCATCTCGATCATCTTCCAGGAGCCGATGAGTTCGCTCTCGCCGGTGCATACCATCGGCGAGCAGATCGCCGAGGCCCTGCGCCTGCACGTGCCGATCGGCCGGAAGGAGGAGCGCGGTCGGGTGATCGAGATGCTCGATCACGTCGGCTTCCCCAAGCCCAAGGAGGCGTACGACCTCTACCCTTTCGAGCTGTCGGGCGGCCTCCGCCAGCGGGCGATGATCGCCATGGCGCTGATCTGCGAGCCGGCGCTGTTGATCGCCGACGAGCCGACCACCGCCCTCGACGTTACCATCCAGGCGCAGATCCTGGATTTGATGAACCGGCTCCAGGCCGAGTACCACATGGCCATCCTGTTCATCACCCACGACCTCGGCGTGGTGGCGAACCTCGCCGACGACATGGTCGTCATGTATCGCGGCCGGGTGATGGAAGCGGGGCCGGCGCGCGATCTCCTGAAGGCGCCCGAGCACCCCTATCTGAAGGGCCTGATGCGCGCGGTCCCGAGAATCGACATGGACCGCGCCGCTCGCCTC
>JBJHBG010000097.1:0-19283 GCA_050485385.1 Geminicoccaceae bacterium
AGCCCGCGCCGTCGCCTGGACGCCCCAGGCCGGCTCCGGCTCGGCCAGGTCCAGGGCCGCCGCCTGGCTCTGGAGGAGGGCTGCGAGGTCGGCGCGTTCCACCGCCTGCTCGGGAGCGAGCTGCCGCCAACGGTCGAGCGAGGCCTTGAGGTCGACGAGGCCACGATAGAGGCCCGCGTGGGTCACCGGCGGGGTGAGGTGGGTGACGGTGACGGCGGCCCCCCGGCGCTTCGCCAGCGTGCCCTCGGACGGGTTGTTGGCCGCGTAGAGGTAGACGTTGGGCAGATCGCCGATCAGCCGATCCGGCCAGCAGTCGGCGGACAGGCCCACCTGCTTGCCCGGCATGAACTCCAAGGCACCGTGCATGCCGAAGTGCAGGACGGCGTGGGCGGCGAAGTCCTCGCGCAGATAGCGGTAATAGGCGGCGAAGGCGTGGGTCGGCGCGAAGCTCCGCTCGAACAGGAGCCGCATCGGATCGCCCTCGTAGCCGAACGCGGGCTGCACGCCGACCAGCACGTTGCCGAAACGGGCGCCGAGGACGAACAGCGTGCTGCCGTCGGTCTGGTGCTTGCCGGGCGCCGGACCCCACTGCGCCTCGATGTCGGCGAGCCAGCGCTCGCGCTCGACGTGGCGGTCGACGGGGATCCGGGCGGCCACGTTGGCGTCGGTGCCGTACTGGCCGGCGTTGCCCTCCAGGATGCGCTGCTTCAGCGCGTCGGGGTCGGCCGGTACCTCGACCGTGTACCCCTCGGCCGCGAGCGCCTTCAAGGTGTGGAAGAGCGAGGCGAAGACGGACAGGTGGGCGGCGGTGCCGACGGCACCGCCATTGGGCGGGAAGTTGAAGAGCGTGACGGCGATCCGCCGCTCGGCGCGGGCCGTCCGCCTGAGGGCGACCAGCTTGGCGATACGCGCGGCGAGCATGTCGGCACGCTCGGGGTCGGCCTGCATCTCGCGGGCGCGCTCGCCCGCGGCGACGACGGAGCGCCCACCATAGACCATCGGTCCGGTGGCGCCGTCGAGTTCCGGGATGGCGACCATCATCGTCGCCTCGACCGGCAAAAGGCCACGCTCGTTGACCTGCCACTGCTCCAGGTTCTGGAACTCCACCGCCTGGGCGGCGAGGTAGGGCACGTCGAGCCGCGCCAGCAGTTCCTCGGCGGCGCGGGCGTCGTTGAAGGCGGGGCCGCCGACCAGCGAGAAGCCGGTCAGCGACAGGATAGCATCGACGGTGCAGCGCCCGTCCTCGACGAAAAAGCGCTCGATGGCCGGCCGCTGGTCGAGTCCGCTGGCGAACGCCGGCACCACCCTCAGCCCGCGCCGCTCCAGAGCGGCGATGACGCCATCGTAGTGGCCGCTGTCGCCGGCGAGCACGTAGGAACGCATGACCAGCAGGCCGACCGTGCCGCCGGTCGCGACCTTGGGCGTCGGCAGGCGGTCGGCGCGCTCGCCGAAGCGCTCCTTCAGCCGCGGGTGGTAGACGCCGACCTCGGGATACTCGGCCGGCAGCTGGAAGCGGACATGACCCTTCAGGGACGCCCGCTCGCCGTCGGCGTAGCGGTTCACGAGGAAGCGAACGAGGTTCGCGATGTTCTCGTCGGAGCCCGACAGAAAGTACTGCATCGTCAGGAAGTAGGCGCGCACGTCCTGCGCCGTGCCGGGGATGAAGCGCAGGATCTTGGGCAGCCGCTTCAACATCGCCATCTGGTTGGCGCCGGAGCTGGCGCCGGGCTTCTTGCTGCCGCGCAGCCGCTTGAGGAGGGCCAGGGGGCCGCTCGAGGAGCGGTCCATGCGGAAGCGGCCCATGCGCGTGAGCTTGATGACTTCGCCGGCGGAGATGCAGACGACCATCGCGTCGCAGGTGTCCCGACGGGCCTGCAACCACGGCAGGACCGCCTGGATGTGGTCCTCCATGAACAGCATCGAGACGAAGACGACGTCGCCCTGGTCGATATCGGCCCGGCAGCGCTCCAAGGCGGCCGGATCGTCGCTCCAGTCGGCCGCCGCGTGCAGCGTCACCTCCAGGCCGGGGATGTCCTCGACGAGCGCTCGGCGCGTGCGCTCGACGGCTCCCGCCAAGTGGCTGTCGAGCGTAATCAGGACGACGCGCACCGGCGTCGGCTCAGCGACCGAAGTGCGACTTGGCATCATAAAGAGTCTCGACGGTGATGCGGGCGAGCCCGCGTTCCTTGGCGAATCGCTCGGTGTTGTTGCGGGCGCGGCTGCGCACGAAGAACGGGATTTTCTTCAGTTCCTTTTCGGCCTCGGTCGCCCAGGTCAGATCCTCGACCACGGCGACAGCCGCCGGTTGCGGCTCGATAGGGGCAGCCTTGGTTCCGTGGCCGAGATGCGAGGGGGTAGCCTCGTGGTGGAACTCGAAGTCCTCGCGGAACATCTGCAACAGGTGTTCCTCGAGCCCCATCATCAGGGGATGCACGAAGGTATCGAACAGGACGTTGGCGCCCTCGAAACCCATCTGCGGGGCGTAGCGGGCCGGGAAATCCTGGACGTGGATCGGCGCGGAGATCACGGCGCAGGGCACGCCCAGCTTCTTCGCGATGTGCCGCTCCATCTGCGTGCCGAGGACGAGGTCGGGATGGGCCTTGTCGATCGCCTCTTCCACGTCGAGATAGTCGTCGGTGATCAGTGCCTCGAGCCCGTACAGTTCGGCGGCGGCCCGCACCTCGCGCGCCATCTCGCGGGCGTAGCTGCCGAGCCCGACCACCTCGAAGCCCAACTCCTTCGCCGCCACCCGCGCACAGGCGATGGCGTGCGTGCCGTCGCCGAAGACGAAGACGCGCTTGCCGGTGAGGTAGGTCGAATCGACCGAGCGCGAGTACCAAGGCAGGCGCGAGCGCGCGTCGTTCAGCACGGGCTCCGGATCGAGGCCGAACAGGGCCGCCACCTCGCGGACGAAGTCGCAGGTGGCGCCGACGCCGATGGGCACGGTGCGGATCGCCTTCTGCTTGAAGGTCCGCTCCAGCCACCGCGCCGCCACGTCGGCGATCTCGGGATACATCACCACGTTCGCGGCGGCCTCGGGGATCCGCGCCAAGTCCGAGGGGCGTGCGCCCATCGGCGCCACCACGTTGACAGCGACGCCGAGGTCGCGGAGCAGGCCCGTGATCTCGCGGACGTCGTCGCGGTGGCGGAAGCCCAAGGCCGTCGGTCCGAGGAGATTGACCGACGGCGTCGGGCTCGTGCGCGCGGGCGAGCCCGGAGGGGGCGCCAGGGGCCCCGCGAACGCGCGCACGAGCTGGTAGAAGGTCTCGGCCGCCCCCCAGTTTTCCTTCTTCTGGTAGGACGGCAGCTCCAGGGGCACGACCGGGATCGGCAGGGCCAGCGCCTTGGCGAGCCCGCCCGGATCGTCCTGGATCAGTTCGGCGGTGCACGACGCGCCGACGATCATCGCCTCGGGCTGGAAACGCTCGTAGGCGGCGCGGGCCGCGTCCTTGAACAGCTCGGCGGTGTCGCTGCCGAGGTCGCGCGCCTGGAAGGTCGTGTAGGTGACCGGCGGACGGTGGTCGCGTCGCTCGATCATCGTGAACAGGAGGTCGGCATAGGTGTCGCCCTGCGGGGCGTGGAGCACGTAGTGCAGACCCTTCATCCCGGTCGCCACGCGCATGGCGCCGACGTGGGGCGGTCCTTCGTAGGTCCAGACCGTGAGCTGCATGGCCTAGACCTCCAGCCGCGTGCGGCGGTCGAACGGCCGCGCGAACAGCTCGGCAAGGTCACCCGCCTGGTCGTAGCCCTGGATCGGCGTGAACAGCAGCTCGATCGACCACTTGGTGGTGAGCCCCGCCGCCTCCAGCGGGTTGGCAAGGCCGAGCCCGCAAACGACGAGGTCGGGCCGGGCGGCGTGGCAGCGGTCGAGCTGCCGTTCGACGTCCTGGCCCTCGCTCAAGGCCGTGCCGGCCGGCAGCAGCGCGAGTTCGGCGTCCATGTGCGCACGGTGCAGATAGGGCGTGCCGATCTCCACCGCCTCCATCCCCAACTCGCGCACCAGAAAGCGGGCGAGCGGGATTTCCAACTGTGAATCGGGGAAGAAGAAGATGCGCTTACCCTCGAGCGCCGCCCGATGGCGGGTCACGGCACGATCGGCGCGCTCGCGGCCGGCGGCGGTGACCGCCAGGATGCGCGCCGGCGGCACCTGGAAAGCGTTGGCCGCCGCTTCGAGCCAAGCCGTGGTGCCCTCGGCGCCGACCGGGAACGGGGCCTCCAGGCGCGCCGCGCCCCGCCGGTCGAGCGCCTTGCCGGTGTCGGCGAGGAAGGGCTGGGCCAGCAGGTAGCGGGTGTTCGGGCCGACCGGCGGCAACTGGTCCGCGCGTCGCGGCGGCAGGAAGCCCACGCGCTCGATGCCGAGCGACTGGAACAGGCGGCGGAACTGGTCCTCCACCACGTCGGCCAGGGCGCCCACCACCAACAGCGAGGTTGCGGCATCCGGTGCGGCCGCGGGCATCGTCGGCACGAGGGCGGCAAGGCAGCCGTCCTCGCCTTGGGTGAAGGTCGTCTCGATGCCGCTGCCCGAATAGGCGAGCACCCGCACCCGCGGCTCGAACACGCTGGAGAGCCGAGACGCCGCCCGGCCGAGGTCGAGCTTGATGACCTCGGAGGGGCAGGACCCGACCAGGAACAGCAGCTTGATGTCGGGGCGCCGCTCCAGCAGCCGACCGACCACGCGGTCCAACTCGTCGTTCATGTCGGCCATGCCGGCGAGATCGCGCTCCTCCATGATGGCGGTGGCGAAGCGCGGTTCGGCAAAGATCATGACGCCGGCGGCCGACTGGATGAGGTGGGCGCAGGTGCGCGAGCCGACCACGAGGAAGAAGGCGTCCTGAATCTTCCGGTGCAACCAGACGATACTGGTCAACCCGCAGAAGACCTCGTGCTGGCCGCGCTCGTGGAGCACCGGCAGCTCGTGGCAGCCCGGGGCCGCGCGCAGGGCCGCGACACTCATCGTGCCGCCTCCGCCGCGATCGGGGCGTCGAGCGTGCCGGCGAGACGGGCGGCGCGCAGCTTGAGGAGGAACTGCCCGGCGTTGACGACGTAGGCGGCGTAGGCGGCGAGCGCGACGACCATGAGGCCCTGGGCGTCGAGCCAGCCCTGCCACAGCGCCAGGAGATAGGCGGTGTGGAGGGCGAGGACGAGCATCGAGACCACGTCCTCCCAGAAAAAGGCGGGCACGAACAGCCAGTGGCCGAAGACCACCTTCTCCCAGATCGATCCGGTGACCATGATCAGGTAGAGCACCAGCGTCTTGACCACGATCGACGCATGCGCGGCGACGAGGCCCTCGCCGGTCGCCAGATAGCGCACGACCAGCACGAGGCTCACCAGGAAGACGACGAACTGGAGCGGCGCGAGGATGCCTTGCACGAGGGTCCAAGCGGTCGCGTCCCGCCGCCGTCGTTGCTCGGCGGTATAGAGGGGTCGGGCCGGAGTTGCGCGGTAACCGCGTTGGTGCAAGACGTTCCTCCCCTTCGTTGCTGCACGCCTCGACGTCGAAGGCTATGGCTCGGCGGGCGCCCTGTCAATTTGAGTAAACGTCAATTCGGATTGACAGTCGCCTGTCGGAAGGTCGCAACGCGACCGAACGCCCCATGGGCGCGGAAATGTCAGGAAAAGTTTACGTCAATCAATATTGACAAATGCTGTCGACTGGGGCTAGCCATGACCGTCTTTCGGAGTGCCGCTTCGAGCGGATCGGCCAACGCCTGAACGGATCGATGCCGTGAGCTTCGCAACGCCGAAACCTCGTGACTGGCGCTGGGATCGCTTCCCGACGGGGGTCGTCAAGCGACAATCGAGGGTTGCCCACTGTGCAAATGGCTCGCTTGAGCGGCGCCATCGGCTGTTTCAACCTTTGTGTCTGCACTGGGAGGGACGCAGAACAATGGTTGGCCAGCCGCCCGCGGCGACCCCGAACCGCAAGACGCCGTTCCCACGATCCTCCGAACCGCAGCCTACGCGGCCTGCGGTAGCCACCATTGATCCCGGTGCCCGCTGCGATCCAGTCGCGCTCGGCGAGGCCCTGCGCAACGCCGTCATCCCTGCCGTCGTGGCCCGTCGCCGCCGAAGCGCGCGGGCTGCGGTCAACGGTCACGCCGCGCTGCCTGCGGTGAAGCCGGCGGTGGCCAGGCTGGTGGCGCGCTTGGTCGCTCTGGTGGTGCATCCCGACGACCGTGCGGCGGCGCGCTTCGTGGCGCGCGTCCGTTTGGCCGGGCTGCCGCTCGAACGGATATCGAGCGATCTCCTGGAGCCCGCCGCGCGCGAGTTGGGCGAACGTTGGTGTGCCGATCGGTTGGACTTCACGCAGGTGACCATCGGCGTCTGGCGGCTGCAACGGATCGCCCACGAGGTGGACGGTCTCATGGGCGCCGTCGGTCAGGGCGGCATCGATCTGAGCGCTTTGCTCGCGGCGACGCCCGGCGAACAGCACACCTTCGGCCTCTTTACGGTCGGTGCCTGCTTCCGCCGCGCCGGTTGGTCGGTCGTCAGTGACGAACCGTCCTCGCTCGCGTCCCTGGTGCAGCACGTGCAAAGGCGTCGGTTCGCCTTGGTCGGCCTGTCCTTGGGCTCGGAGCGCGGGCTCGACACGATCCGTACCGTCATCCGCGAGGTGCGCCGAGCGTCGTGCAATCCCGGTCTCGGCATCCTGGTCGGCGGTCCCGTCTTCCTTGACAAGCCGGCTATGGTGCATGACGTCGGCGGCGACGTGACGGCACGGGACGGACCCGAAGCGGTCCACGTGGCCGGACGTTTCCTGGAGCGAACCGCCAAGACCTAGCGTCGACGAGGAGAAAGCGCGTTCGCCCGGGGATCGTGCGGAATGGAGGGTCGTCGTTCCCGTGAAGCAACTGAGAGCCCCAAAGGCGTCGCTCGGCGATCTCGGAGCGGACGTCGCGGCGTCCGTCATCGCGGCGGCTGGTGACATCGCGCTCGTCATCGACGCGGCGGGCACCATCGTCGACGTCGCCTTCGACCCCGAGGAGCCGGCACTGCAGGGCTGCGGAACGTGGGTGGGCCGATCCTGGACGGAGACGGTCACCGTCGAGAGCCGGCCGAAGCTGGAAGCGTTGATGCGCGAGGCCGCCGCCAAGGCCGAGCCGCGCTGGCGCCAGATCAACCATCCCTCCGCCCGTGGCGCCGACCTCCCGGTGCTCTACGTCGCGGTCGACCTCGGCAGTGCCGGCCGCATCGTCGCCATCGGCCGCAATCTCCAGGCCATCGCCTCCCTCCAGCAGCGCTTGGTCGACGCCCAGCAGGCGATGGAGCGCGACTACGCGCGGCTCCGGCACGTCGAGACCCGCTATCGGCTGCTCTTCCAGATGTCGGCGGAAGCGCTCTTGATCGTCGACGCCACCACCCAGAAGGTGGTCGAGGCGAACGGTGCAGCGGCGCGGCTCCTGCGTGAGCCGTCGTCGAGCCTCGCCGGCCGGACGTTTCCAGAGGGATTCGATCCCGAGGGCACGCGGGCGGTGCAGGCGCTCCTGGCCGGCGTCCGGGCAACCGGCCGGGCGGACGACGTGCGCGTCGCCTGGGTCGACGGCCGGCCGGCGAGCGTCGTGACGGCTGCGCTGTTTCGCCAGGAGAGCGCCTCGCTGTTTCTCGTTCGCATCGCGGCGGCGGAGGCCGGCAGCGCCGATGCGGGACTGCCGAGCACCAAGGCCCGGTTGCTGGAGATCATCGAACTCGGGCCGGACGGCTTCGTCGTCACCTCCATCGATGGCCGTGTACTCGCCGCCAATCCCGCTTTCCTCGACCTCGCCCAACTCGCGACCGAGGAGCAGTGCCGGGGCGAGCCGCTCGACCGCTGGCTCGGCCGCCGCGGCGTCGACCTCAACGTCCTCGTCGCCAACCTGCGCGAGCGCGGCGTCGTGCGCCTGTTCTCGACTCAACTCCACGGCGAGTACGGCAGCGCGAGCGAGGTCGAGGTCTCGGCCGTATCGCTCACCGAATCGGGTACCCCGTGCTTCGGCTTCGCCATTCGCAACGTCGGCCGCAGGCTGAGTGCCGAGCCGCGGCCAGGGCGCGAGCTGCCGCGCTCGGTCGAGCAGCTCACCGAACTGGTGGGCCGCGTGTCGCTGAAGGACCTCGTGCGCGAGACCACCGACATGATCGAGCGCCTCTACATCGAGGCGGCCCTGGAGATGACCAACGACAACCGCGCTTCGGCGGCGGAGATGCTGGGGCTCAGTCGCCAGAGTCTCTATGTCAAGTTGCGCCGCTACGGCCTGATGACGCCGGGTGGGGAGGACGGCGACGATGCGCGCTGAAGCGGCCGGCGCGAGCTGGCCGCAGCCGCGCGCCGTCCTGGAGCTGCTGAAGCCCATTACCTGGTTTCCGCCGATGTGGGCGTTTGCCTGCGGCGTCGTCTCGGCGGGCGTGCCGCTGGCCGAGCGCTGGACGGTGCTCGTCCTCGGCGTGATCCTCGCCGGCCCCTTGGTCTGCGCCACCAGCCAGGCGGTCAACGACTGGTACGACCGCCATGTCGACGCCATCAACGAGCCGCATCGGCCGATCCCTTCGGGCCGCATGCCCGGCCGCTGGGGCCTCTACGTCGCCATTCTCTGGACGCTCCTGTCGCTCCTGGTGGCAACCGCGCTGGGGCCTTGGGGGTTCGGCGCCGCCGTGGTCGCCCTGGCACTGGCTTGGGCCTACAGCGCCCCGCCCTTCCGGCTCAAGGCGAATGGTTGGTGGGGCAACAGCGCCGTCGGCATCTGCTACGAGGGCGTGCCCTGGTTCACGGCGGCGGCCATCATGGCTGCCGCCTTCCCCGACCCGCGCATCGTGCTCGTCGCCTTCCTCTACAGCGCCGGCGCCCACGGCATCATGACGCTCAACGACTTCAAGTCGGTCGAGGGCGACCGCCGCATGGGGCTGGGCTCGCTGCCGGTGCAACTCGGCGAGGCGAGGGCGGCCAAGCTCGCCTGTTGGGTCATGGCGGTGCCGCAGGTGGCCGTCATCGGGCTTCTCCTCTGGTGGGCCCTGCCGATCTACGCGCTGGCCGTCACCGGCGTGCTGGCGGCGCAGATCGTCCTGATGGCACGCCTCCTGCGCGATCCGAAGGCACTGGCGCCCTGGTACAACGGCACCGGCATCGTCCTCTACGTCGCCGGCATGATGGTTTCGGCTTTCGCGCTGCGCGCGCTGATCCAGGCCGAGGTCGGCGCATGACGGCATCGGCGCGGCTCGGTTGGCTCGGCATCGTCAGGCTCGGTTTGGTGCAGATGGCGCTCGGTGCCGTGGTCATCCTGACCACCGCCACCCTCAACCGGGTGATGGTGGTCGAGTGGATGCTGCCGGCCGTCCTGCCGGGCCTGCTCGCCGGCATCCACCACGCGGTCCAGCTCCTGCGCCCGCGCTGGGGCTACGGCTCCGACATGGGCGGCCGGCGCACGCCCTGGATCGTCGGTGGCATGGCGGTCCTCGCGACCGGCGGCTGGGTTGCCGCCATCGCCACGGCCTGGATGGGCACGGCCACGGCACCGGGCATCGCCCTCGCCGCGGTCGGCTACTTCCTGGTCGGTGTCGGTACCGGTGCTGCCGGCACCAACCTGCTGGTGCTGGTCGCCGCGCGCACGGCACCGGAGCGGCGGCCGGCCGCCGCCACCATCTGCTGGATCCTGATGATCTCCGGCTTCGTGGTTGCCGCGGCCCTGGCCGGCTCCATGCTCGATCCGTTCTCGCCGGCGCGGCTGGTGGCCGTCAGCGGCGCGGTGTCGCTGGCGGCGGTGCTGGTCACCTCGCTCGCGGTCGTCGGCATCGAGGGCCGGCGTGCGGCCACGGTCCCGGCGCCGGCCGCACGTCCCGGCTTTTTCGTGGCGCTGCGCGAGGTGTGGGACGAGCCGCGCGCCCGGTTGTTCACCCTGTTCGTCTTCGTCGCCATGCTCGGCTATGCCGGTCAGCACCTGATCCTGGAGCCGTTCGCCGGCCTCGTCTTCGGCTTCACCCCAGGCGAGTCGACCCGCCTCGCCAGCCTCCAATATGGCGGCGTCCTGGCGGGGCTGGTGGGGGTCGGCGTGATCGCCACGCTCGCGGGCGAGGGGCGCCGACGCATGCTGCGCGCCTGGGCGGTGGTCGGCTGTCTTGCCTCGGCGGCGGCGCTGGCCGGGCTCGCGGCCGGTGCGGCGATCGGTCCGGCTTGGCCCCTGCGCGGCAACGTGTTCGTGCTCGGTTTCGCAAATGGCGCCTTCGCGGCGGCGGCGATCGGCTCGATGATGGGTCTGGTCGACGTCGGTCGCCGCTCGCGCGAGGGCGTGCGCATGGGGCTTTGGGGGGCCGCACAGGCGATGGCGATGGGCTTTGGCGGCTTGATCGGGGCCGGGGCGGTCGACCTCGGGCGGCTCCTGCTCGGCGCCACCGCACCGGCCTTCGCCGCGGTCTTTCTGGCCGAGGCGCTGTTGTTCCTGGTAGCCGCCGGCCTCGCCGTCCGCGTCGCGCGTTCGCTCGACGCGGCCTCCGTCCCGACCGCACCCGGCGCGACCTTCGCCGGCGCCGTCCGCTAGAGAAGGAAAGCCCGATGCACGCAGCCATGTCCGAGCGATTCGATGCGGTCGTCGTCGGCGGCGGTCCGGCCGGCGCCACCGCCGCCTGCGAGTTGGCGCTGAACGGGCGCCGCGTTCTCCTGCTCGACCGCGCGGGACGCATCAAGCCCTGCGGTGGCGCCATCCCGCCACGGGCGATCCAGGAGTTCGCCATCCCGGACTCCATGCTGGTCGCCAAGATCAAGACGGCGCGGATCGTGTCGCCGACCGCGAAGTGCGTCGACATCCCGATCGACGGCGGCTTCGTCGGCATGGTCGACCGTGAGCACTTCGACGAGTGGCTACGCCAGCGTGCCGTTGCCGCCGGCGCTGAACGGCGCACCGGCACCTTCGAGCGCATCACCCGCGAGGACGACGGCACGGTGGTGGTGCATTACGCGCCTGGACGCGGCCACGCCAAGGATGCGGTCGAGACGGTGCGGACCCGCGCGGTCATCGGCGCCGACGGCGCCCGCTCCACCGTCGGCCGCCAGGAGGTGCCGGGCGCCGACACCATCCCGTACGTCTTCGCCTATCACGAGATCGTCGAAGCGCCCTCGACGAATGCCGCGGACTTCGACGGCACGCGCTGCGACGTCCACTACCGGGGCTCGGTTTCCCCCGACTTCTACGGCTGGGTGTTCCCCCATGGCTGCACCGTCAGCGTCGGCACCGGCAGCGCCCATAAGGGCTTCTCGCTGCGCGGCTCGACCGCGACGCTCCGCGAGATGGTGGGCCTCGACCGTGCCGCCACGATCCGCCACGAGGGCGCCCCGATCCCGCTCCGGCCGCTCGACCGTTGGGACAACGGGCGCGACGTGGTGCTGGCCGGCGACGCCGCGGGCGTCGTGGCGCCGGCCTCGGGCGAGGGCATCTTCTATGCCATGCTCGGCGGCCGGCTCGCCGCCGAAGCGGTGGGTGCGTTCTGCGAGAAGGGCGATGCCCGCGCCCTTACCACGGCGCGCAAGCGGTTCATGCGCACGCATGGCGGGGTGTTCTGGATCCTCGGGATGATGCAGCGCTACTGGTACACAACCGACGAGCGGCGCGAGCGCTTCGTTGCCATATGCCGCGACAAGGACGTCCAGGAACTGACCTTCGACGCCTACATGAACAAAGAGTTGGTCAAGGCCAAGCCGCTGGCCCACGTCCGCATCTTCTTCAAGAACATCGCGCACCTGACCCGGCTGGTGCCGGCCTGACGCGGCGGGATCAGCCCGTCCCGCCGCCGGTGACGATCCGCGTCTCCAGCCCGCGCCGCTCGACCACGAAACAGGCCTGCCCTTGAGCTTGAAGCTGGCCGCACGCGGCGCTGGCGCGCGCCGCATCGAGGCCCATCCGCCGCGCCCGATAGAGCGTCCGGCCGGACTGGTCGGTCGCCGACACCTCCACCGCCGAGCCCTGGAGCGCGGCCCGCGCCCGCTCCAGCACGCCGTCCGCCGCGCGATGGGCGGCGACGGCCGTGTCGAATGCGCCGATCTGCACGCCGAAGCTGCGGCTGACGTCGACCGCCGCGACCTCGGCCAAGGCGGTTGCCGGTGGCGGTGCCTCGTGCGCGCCCTCGCCGGAGCCTTGCTCCGTCGATTCCGGCGTGATCACCACCCGCAACGGCTCGATCTGGCCGGGCACACGATCGGCGGCGGCGCGGTTACGCGGTGCCGTCACGAGCTGCACCGTCTCGCGGCCGTCGTCGACGAGGTCCGGGCGGCGTTGCGGCGCGGCTTCGACCGTCGCGTCCGCTGCGGCCGTCTGGACCGGGGCAGCGGCCGGCGCGACGCCGCTCGGCCGGCGCGGGCTGGGCGCCACGGCGACCCGCGTCGTCGGCATGCGGGCGGCACGGGCGAAGGCGTCGTCGAGCAGCTCGATCATGTGCGCGTTGCGGGTGGCGGCGGTTCGACCGCCGATGACGACGCCGATCAGCCGGCGGCCGTTGCGTTCGGCCGACGAGACGAGGTTGAAGCCCGACGCGCGGATGTAGCCGGTCTTGATGCCGTCGACGCCGTCATAGGCGGTAAGCAGTCGGTTGTGGTTGCCGTGGACCGTTCCCTCGAACACGAAGCGACGGGTCGAGAACAGGTGGTAGTAATGCGGAAAATCGCGCTGCAGGCGTAGACCCAGGAGCGCCATGTCGCGAGCGGTCGTGCGCTGCGCGTCGTTCGGCAGGCCCGATGCATTGCGGAAGGTCGTATTGCGCAGCCCCAACCGATGGGCGCGCTCGGTCATCATGCGGGCGAAGCCGGCCTCGGTGCCGCCGAGCGCTTCGGCGATCACCACCGCTGCATCGTTGGCCGAGCGGGTGACCAGCGCCGACATGACATCGCGAACGGCGATGCGCTGGCCGACGCGGAGACCGAGCTTCGAGGGCGGACGCGAGGCCGCCTCGCGCGAGACGGGCAGCATCTGCGCCGCCGTGAGGCGGCCCTGATCGAGCGCCTCGAACGTCATGTACAGCGTCATCATCTTGGTGAGCGACGCCGGATAGACCCACCGGTCGGCGTTCCGCTCGTGCAACACCTGACCGGTGTGCGCGTCGATCACGATCGAGGCGTAACGGCGCGCCTCCGCCGCCGAAGGCACCGCGAGCCAAGCGACGAGGGCGAGTGTCACCACGCCCGTCCAGAACCGTTGCACCTCGTCACCTCCGCTCGTGGGCCGGCACGCCGACGGTTGAAGATGGTAGAAATCAACCCGTTAGGGGAACGAGTCGCACCTCTACACGAAAGAATCGGTGGAGACGATAGGCAAGGCACCCAAATTCGCGTCGAGCGCGATAGCTGTTGCGCGTCTGCATCGCTTCCCGACGTTGACCCTAGCGAATCGTGGTTACCGGAAGGTTGACGCGGTCGTCAGCCGGCCTCGCTTTCGCCGAACACGCGGCTGAAGATCGTGTCGACGTGGGCCGTGTGGTAGTCGAGGTCGAACAAGCGCTCCAAGCTCGCCGCGTCCAAGTGGCGTCCGACCGACGGGTCTTCCGCCAAGAGGTCGCGCAGCGGCCGTCCCTCTTGCCAGGCGCGCATCGCTTGGCGCTGCACCACCTCGTAGGCCTGCTGCCGTGGCAGCCCGGCCGCGGTGAGTGCCAGCAGCACGCGTTGCGAATGCACGAGCCCGTGGGTGCGATCCAGATTGGCCTGCATCCGTTCCGGAAAGACGACGAGGTCGGCGACCAGCCCGGCAAGCCGACCGAGGGCGAAGTCGAGCAGGATGCAGGCCTCCGGCAGAGCGATGCGCTCGACCGAGCTGTGCGAGATGTCCCGCTCGTGCCAGAGCGCCACGTTCTCCAGGCTGGGGCCGACCTGGGCGCGGATCAGCCGGGCGAGGCCGGTCAGGTTCTCGCTCAGCACGGGGTTGCGCTTGTGCGGCATGGCGGAGCTGCCCTTCTGCCCCTGGCCGAACGCCTCCTCCGCCTCGCCCACCTCGGTCCGCTGCAAATGGCGGATCTCGACCGCGAGGCGCTCGATCGCCGCCGCCGTGACCGCCAGTGCGCAGACGAATGCGGCATGACGGTCGCGCGGGATGACCTGGGTGGAGACGGGCTCCGGTGCCAAACCGAAGCGCTGGGCGACCATCGCCTCGACCCTCGGGTCGATGTTGGCGAAGGTCCCGACCGCACCGGATATGGCACAGGTGGCGATCTCCTCCCTCGCCGTCTCCAGCCGTCGTCGCGCCCGCTGGAACTCGGCATGGTGACCGGCGAGCTTGACGCCGAAGGTCGTGGGCTCGGCGTGGATGCCGTGCGAGCGGCCGATGCACAGCGTGCGCTCGTGCTCGAAGGCGCGCCGCCGGAGCGCGTCGAGCACCGCGTCCACGTCGGCCAACAGGAGATCGCTCGCTTGGCTGAGTTGGATGGCGAGCGTGGTGTCCAACAGGTCGGACGAGGTCATGCCGAGGTGGAGGAAGCGGGCCTCGGCGCCGACCACGGCCTCGACGTGGGTGAGAAAGGCGATGACGTCGTGGCGGGTCGTCCGCTCGATCTCCTCGACCCGTGCGGGGTCGATCAGCCGGGCGCGCTCGGCGTCGGCGCGCTGGCGCAGGACGGCGATGGGCGTGCGTGGCAACAGGTCCAGGTCGGCCATCGCCTCGGCGACCGCGAGCTCTACGTCGAGCCATATCTCCAGCTTCGCGGCGGGCTCGAACAGGCCGGCCATCGCCGGGCGGCTATAGCGGGGGATCATGGCGGGAATCGGTCTCCGGGCGTTGTCGGCGGCGCTGCGGGCAGCTAGGCGTTAGCACCTAGCAGACCGCATCCGTCGAGAGGAACCCCTTGGCCGGACTCCCGCCCGCCGCTGCCGCCGCCGCCGCGGTCGGGACATGAGCCCCGCGCGGCTGGGGCGGGCGTTCGAGCGACTGTTGCAACGTCTCGGCCAACGCGCGACCTGGTTCCTCGCCGCCGGCATCTTCCTCGGCGTGGCCATCCCGCCGCTCGCAGCGCTGGCGCGGCCGTTCCTCACGCTCGCCATCTTCGTTCTGATGCTGGTGACGCTCTTGCGCATCGACCCGGAGGCGCTGCGCGTCGCTTTCGGACGCCCGCTGCTGGTCGTCGCCACGGTCGCTTGGGTCCTCGTGGTGATGCCGCTGGTCCTCGCCCCGATGCTGCGCTTCGGCGGTCTCGACGGTTTTCTCGGCGATCACCTGCTGATGACGGCCGCTTCGGCACCGATCGTGAGTGCCGCTGCGTTCGCGCTGCTGCTCGGCCTCGATGCCGCCTTCGCCCTTGCCGTCGGCGTCGTCGCCACCGTCCTCCTACCGTTCACGCTGCCGCTCCTGGCGGGCCTCCTACTCGGCGTCGACCTGCCGCTCTCGCCGCTCGATCTCTGGCTGCGCCTGCTGCTCCTCATCGGCGGTGCCGCCCTGGTGGCTAGTCTGATCCGTCACCGCGCGGGCCAAGCCTGGGTCGCTCGTCAAGCAGCGGCCTTGGACGGCCTCGCCGTGGTGGCCTTGCTCGCCTTCGGCCTCGCCGTGATGGATGGCGTGGCGCTGACCGCGTGGCGTGAGCCGGGCTTCGCGCTCGCCTGTCTGGTCGCGACCTTCGCGCTCGCCCTCGGCCTCATGCTGACCGGCACGTTGCTCTTCCTCGGCTGCGGCCGCCGCACCGCCGGCACCATCGGCCTCCTGTCGGGGTTCAACAATTTCGGCGTGGTGGTGGCGGCGATGGGCGCCGCCGCCACCGATGCCACCGTCGTGTACCTGGGCATCGCGCAGTTCCCGATCTACCTTCTGCCCCTGATACTGAAGCCGCTGCTGCTCCGCATCCAGCGCAACCGAAGAGGCCCGCCGTGACCCAGCCCGGTGCCCGAGCCCTGCTCGCTTTCTGGTTCGGCGAGCTGACGCCAAAGCAGTGGTTCACCGCCGACGATGCCGTCGACGCCACGTTGCGCGAGCGCTTCGACGACCTGCCCGACGCCGGGCTGGACGGCCGTCTGGATGGCTGGACGGCGACCGCCGACGGCGCGCTCGCCCTGGTCCTGGTGCTCGACCAACTCCCCCGCAACCTCTACCGCGGCACCGCCCGCGCCTTCGCCTACGATGCCAAGGCGCGCGAGGTGGCGAGGCAGGCGGTGGGGCTCGGCTTCGACCACGCGGTGGCCGCCGAGCGCCAGGTCTTCTTCTACCTGCCCTTCGAGCACAGCGAGGCGTTGGCCGACCAGGACTGGTCGGTCGCGCTGATCACGCCCTTGGGCAACGACGTCTACACCGACTACGCGGAGCGTCACCGCGACGTCATCCGCCGCTTCGGCCGCTTCCCCCACCGCAACGCCGCCCTCGGCCGGCCCTCCACCGCCGGGGAAAAGGACTATCTGGCCCAACCCGGCGCCGGCTTCTGAGGAGAAGGAGGGGAGCAGGGGACCTCGAGCCCCCCGCACCGTTTCGAACGATGCTCGGGGCTCGACTTTGCGGCACGGATCGGGATGATCCGCGCCAGCCGGCTTGCGACCGGATCCCGAAGCTGGTCGGGCGTGCACAGCGCGGCCGACGTCCCCGCGGAGAGCTCGATGTCTTCGTCTACCGTCACCGCGCCAGAGGTGCCGACCGTTCCCCACCGTGAGATGGCCAACGCGCTGCGTGCGCTGGCGATGGATGCGGTGCAGCAGGCCAATTCCGGCCATCCGGGCATGCCCATGGGCATGGCCGACGTGGCGACGGTGCTGTTCACGCGCTTTTTGAAGTTCGACGCCGCGGCACCGCACTGGGCCGACCGCGACCGCTTCGTGCTCTCCGCCGGCCACGGCTCCATGCTGCTCTACGGCTTGCTCCACCTGACCGGCTATCGCGACATGACGCTCGACGAGCTGAAGCGCTTTCGCCAGCTCGGCAGCCGGACGGCCGGGCATCCGGAATACGGCCACGCCGACGGCATCGAGACGACGACCGGTCCCTTGGGGCAGGGCCTCGCCAACGCCGTGGGGATGGCGCTCGCCGAGCGCCTGCTCGCCGCCCGTTTCGGTGACGACGTGGTCGACCACCACACCTACGTGATCGCCGGTGACGGCTGTCTCATGGAGGGCATCAGCCACGAGGCGATCTCGCTCGCGGGGCATCTCCGCCTCGCCAAGTTGATCGTGCTGTTCGACGACAACGGCATCTCCATCGACGGCAAGGTCGACCTGGCTTGCAGCGACGACCAGCTGGCCCGCTTCTCCGCCTCCGGCTGGCACGTCCAGGCCGTCGACGGCCACGACCCGGACGCCGTGGCGGCGGCCATCGAGGCGGCGCGCGCCAGCGACCGGCCAAGCCTCGTCGCCTGCAAGACGGTGATCGGCTTCGGCGCACCGACCAAGCAGGGCACCGCCGCGACGCACGGCTCACCGCTCGGTGCCGAGGAGATCGGCCGTGCGCGCGAGACCCTCGGCTGGGCGCATCCCCCCTTCGAGGTGCCGGAGCGGGTCCGCGCCGCGTGGCGGGCGGCTGGCGCGCGCGGGCAGGAGGCACGTGCGGCCTGGGTGCGGCGCCTCGATGCCCTGCCGGTCGAGCGCCGCGCCGAGTGGGAGCGGACGCAACGTGGCGATCTCCCCGAAGGTTTCGGCGCCACCCTCGCGGCGATCAAGACCAGCCTCGCCCAGAACCCGCCGACCGTGGCTACGCGCAAGGCGAGCCAGGACGTGCTGGAGGTGCTGACCGAGGCGGTGCCGGAGTTGATCGGCGGCTCGGCCGACCTTACCGGGTCCAACAACACCAAGACGAAGGCGACGGCTCCGGTGACGCCGGACGACTTCGCCGGGCGCTACGTCTATTACGGCGTGCGCGAGCACGGCATGGCGGCGGCGATGAACGGCCTCGCCCTGCATGGCGGGCTCATCCCGTATGGCGGCACGTTCCTCGTCTTCGCCGACTACTGCCGCCCGGCGATCCGCCTCGCCGCGTTGAGCCATCTGCGGGTCGTCTTCGTGCTCACCCACGATTCCATCGGTCTCGGCGAGGACGGACCGACGCATCAGCCGGTCGAGCATCTGGCGAGCCTGCGCGCCATCCCCAACCTCCTCGTCATGCGGCCGGGCGACGCCATGGAGACGGCGGAGTGCTGGGCGGCGGCCCTGGAGCAGAAGGGGCGCCCGACCGTGCTGGCCTTGACCCGTCAGAACCTGACGCCGTTCCGCCTGGAGGCAACGCCCGAGAACCTGTGCGCCAGGGGGGGGTACGTGGTCGCGGGCGACGACGACCGCGACCTGACGCTCTTGGCCACCGGCTCCGAGGTCGGCACGGCGCTTGCCGCGCGCGATCTCCTCCAGGCCAAGGGTAAGGCCGTCGCCGTGGTCTCCATGCCGTCCTTCGAGCTGTTCGAGGAACAGGACGCGGCCTATCGGGCGAGCGTGCTCGGCAGCGCCCCGCGCCTCGCCGTGGAGGCGGCCGTACCCTTCGGCTGGACGCGCTACGTGGCGAGCGAGGCCCATGTCGTCGGCATGACCTCGTTCGGCGCGTCGGCGCCGGCAAGCGACCTCTTCCGCCATTTCGGCATCACTGCGGAGGCGGTGACGGCGCGCGCCGAAGCGCTGCTCGAGGGTGCCGGCGGATGACGGCGGCCGACGTCCTCATCGCCCCCTCGCTGCTCGCCGCCGACTTCGCCCGACTGGGCGACGAGGTGGAGGCGGTGGACGCGGCGGGCGCCGACTGGCTGCACTTGGACGTGATGGACGGCCACTTCGTGCCCAACATCACCTTCGGCCCGGACGTGATCCGCGCCATCCGCCCCCGCAGCGCCAAGGTCTTCGACTGCCATTTGATGATCCAGCCGGCCGACCCGTTCGTTGCCGCCTTTGCCGCTGCCGGTTGCGACGTGATCACCGTCCACGCCGAGGCCGGTCCGCACCTGGACCGCACGCTCCAGGCGATCAAGGGTCTCGGCAAACGGGCCGGTGTGGCGCTCACACCGTCCACGCCGCCCGACACCCTCCTCTACGTCCTCGACAAGGTCGACCTCGTGCTCGTCATGACGGTCAATCCGGGCTTCGGCGGTCAAGCCTTCCTGCCGGCGCAGCTCGAAAAGATCCGCCGGGTGCGGGCGATGATCGGCCACCGCCCGATCCGCCTCCAGGTCGACGGCGGCATCGACGCCAGGACGGCGCGCGACGTGGTGCGGGCCGGCGCCGACGTGCTGGTCGCCGGTTCGGCGATCTTCAAGGCGGCCGACTACGGCGAGGCGATCCGAGCCCTCCGGTCCGACCCGGCGACGGTCGCCGTCTGAGCGCCGGTGAACGTGCCCACAGATTGCGATGCAAGGGAGCAGGGGGCTTTTGGCCCCCTGGACCGCCGGCTGACGGCCAAGGC
>JBJHBG010000098.1:0-19011 GCA_050485385.1 Geminicoccaceae bacterium
GCGCAGGACGTCGGCGCGGGCGGTGGCGCCGAGACCCGCCACCTCGACGCGCGCCGCCGGCACGTCGCCGAGCGCGACCGGTGCGCGCGCCAGGACCGCGACCGGCCGCTCCAGGCGGCGAAGCAGCGGGGCGAGGCCGCGCAGGCTCGCCTCCTCGGCATCGTCGCAGGCCACCGCGAGCACCCCGCCCGAGAGCCTCAGTTCGCGCGCCAACAGCCGGGCCAGCGGCTCGCGCTCGAGGGGCTGCGACGGCAGGTCGCCCAAGTCCAGCCGCCACGCCGCCCGGCGTGGGCCGGCAGCAGCCCCCGCCGTCGCCGCCAACACCCAAGGGTCGCGGCCCGTCACCAGCACCACGCCCGGCGTCTCCAGGCCGCGCGCGACGGCCTCGGCATCGGGGGCATCGCCCTTCGGCAAGGGATGCAGCAGCGGCTCGATGCGCGGGTCGATCGCCGGTGCACCCAGAAGGAAGTGGAGGATACGCTCGTCGAGGCGCATGGCCTTGGCGGTGAAGCGGCCGTCGCCCTCGACCTCGACCAGCCGCCAGGCGCGGAGCGGCGCCGCCGGTCCCAAGGCACTCCAATGCGCGCCGTCGATGGCCTGGAAGGCGGCAGCGATGGTGGGCTGATGGCCGCCGCCACCGTTGAACTCGGCCACTTGACGGGCGATGCGCCCGTCCAGCTCGACCGCGGCGGCGAGCAGCACGAGGTCGAGGGCGAAGGCGTCGAGGCCGAAGAGCTCGGCCAGCCGGTCGAGGGCGGATGCGGCCGGCATCGCCGCGTGCAGGCGCTCCAGATTCGGTGGCCGCTCTTCGGGTGCCGGCTGGCCCAAGCGCTCGGCCAGCCGCCGGTGCAGGTCGGCGAAGCGGCCCGTGAGCAGCGCCTGATTGGCGGCGAGCCAGCGCGGGTCGGGCGCGGTCATGGCACGACGATCCGTGGGCCGACGATGGTGCCGAAGGCGGGATCGGTCGGATCGTCCTCGACGTCGAGCGGGCTCTCCGCCCCGTCCACCTCGGCGCGCACGAGGTAGGTGCCGGGCTCGAGGTCGGCGAAGGCGAAGTCCAGCTCGGCCGCTGGAAAGGCGGCAGGCGGCACCGGCACCAGCACGGCGCCCGTGGGTGGGCGCGGATCGGTGCGGTCGAGAACGAGACGGACGCGCTGCCCCTCGCCGATCGGCGGCTCGAAGGCGACGGTGACGCTGCCGGCATGGCGGCCGTCGGCGTCGGCCGGCCCCGCATCGACCGCACCCGGCGTGAGGCGTGGGCGAAGGAGGAACGGCGTCGCCGCCACTTCGCGGGCGAGGGACGGAGGCGCGTCGGGCGGCGGCGCGAGGCGGATGCGGGCGATGGCGACGCCCGCCAGCAGGACAGCACCGCCGAAGCTGGCCGGCACGAGGTCGACCTCCAGCCGGTCGAGGCTGGCGGTGGTGGGATGGGGCGTCGCCGCCTCGCCGTTGACGACCAGGGTGGCGTCGGCGCGGCCGATGCCGCGGCCACGGACGACGATGCGCCCACCCCAGACGATGGGCTCGCCCGGTCCCGTTGCCGCCTCGATGCGGGTGATCGAGACGTTGGCGATCGGCACGACGTAGCCGCCGCGGCTTCTGACCTGGAGGGCGCGTCCGGTCGCCGTGCGCGCCTCGAGCTGTACCGCACTGGCGCGGTAGGCGGCGGACAGCCGGTAGGGCGTCTGGAACAGGATCGACCAGAGCTTGGACAGCTCCTCCAGGTTCAAGGGCGTCGGCGCCAGCTTCACCAGTTCGGGCGCGTCGGCGAGATCGGCGTCGCCCAGATGCACGGCGTTGCTCGTGTCCTCGATGGCGGCCTCGATCAGCTCGCGGTCGAGCACCGGCTGCTCGTGCAGGCGGCGGACCGCACTGGCGCAGATCCGCTCGGGCTCGAAGGTCGTGGCGTCGCCGTAGAAGGTGAGCAGATAGTGCAGGTCGATGGCGGCGGTGGGGCGGGCGCGCAGCCGGCCGGCACCGTCGCGCGTCGGCAGGTCGACGTTGCGCAGGCTCGCATTGGGCGTGACCTGGAAGAGAAAGACGTTGACGCCGACCCGGTCGCCGTCGCCCGCACCGCCCGGCCGCTCGTAGCTCACCGTGGCGCCCGGCACGTCGACGTCGAGCGCCGTCTGGATGAGGCGGCCGAGGGCCGCCGAGGCGGCGCCGATGGCGAGGTGGTTGCTCACCGCCCACCCCCACGCCCGCCACGCAGGAGGTCGGCCAGGGGCGGCGGGCCGACGCTGCGCGACGTCGCCTTGGCGGGCGCCGGGGCCGGCGGCGCGAAGCGGACCTCGACGCGGCCGATGGCGATCTCGACCGGTGCGGGCGCGGTCGCCGCAGGCGCACCGTGGAACCGGCTCGGTGCGGTGACGAGGGGGGCCTTGGCGGCTTGGCCGACCGCCGGCTCTGGCCCGTCGCCAGACGATGTTGGCGCATTCGCCGGGCGGACGGTGTCGGCCGGCAGGGGTGCAGTCGGGCTTCGCCGCTCGGTCGACGCGGCGGTGGCCGGAGCGGGATCGGGCCGAGGAGGGATCGAGGGCGGCAGGCCCGCCGACGCGGGCGGGCTCGTGGGCACTGCCGTGCTGCGGCTGACCATGGGCGTCGCCGCGGCCCGAGTGGCCGGCAGGGGCGGCGTCACGGCGTGCGGCGCCGGCTCGACCGCATGCGCGCCCGAAGGCGTTGCCGGCACGGTGGTGGGCACGGACGGCAAAGGCGCCGCCGCAGACGAGGCGGCACGGCTCGGCGCGCTCGGGCGCCGAGCCGGACCGTCGACGGGCAGGAAAGGCGACGCCGGCGCGGACGGCTCGACGACCGCAGCGGCCGTCGAGCCGAGCGATACCGTCGGATCGGTCCCGGACGGCAATGTGTTCTGGCCGATGGGAGAAACCGCAGTGCCCGGTGACGGCGATGCCGCAGCCGCGGGCTCTGCCCAGGGCTCGTCGGGGACATCGGCGGCGTCCGCCTCCGGCTCGAACGGGCCGGGGCGGCGGGGCTGGAGCAGCGCTGCCCGGCCCTGCGCGCGGTCGGCGAGGCGGCGGAAGAGACCGCTCATGCCGCCAAGTCCAAATAGACGCGGCGGCGCTCGGCCGGCAGCGCCAGCACCTCGGCCTCGCTCCAGCCGAAGGCACGCGCCAGCGTCGCCACCTCGGCCATCAGGCGCTTCGCCCGCGCCGCCAGTTCCTCGGCGAGAAACGACGCCGGCTCGAAGGCGAGCGTCCAGCCGTGCCCGCACGCGACGCAAGTGAAGCCGACCTCCGCATCGGCCAGGGGCTCCGCCGCCTCGAGCGCCGCCTCCAGGGCGGCCACGGCCTCGGCCGGTAGCGCCGCGTCGGGTCCGGTCGCCGCGATCAGTGCGCGTTCGCGCAGGAAGGCGGCCCCGTCCGCGGCGTACGCCGCCGCCTCCAGATCGGCCACGGTGAGCAGGCGTGGCAGCAGGCGCCAGCCCGCCGCCTCGACCACCGGCGGCAACGGCGCGTCCGTCGTCTCCAGCCACGAAAGCGGGTCGACGGCCATGGCGTTGACGACCCCGCAGGCGGGGCAGGCGGCAACGGCCTCGAGCGGCCCGCCCACCACGTCCGCCCGATGCGCGACGAGCCGCCGCGTGGCGGTACCGAGCGTCAGCGTCTCCGGCGCCGGCTCGCCCAAGGCCCGCAAAAGCCGGGCCGCCCGGCCCGGTGCCGGCCCTTGTGCGGCCTGCCAAAGCGCCAGCAGCGTGGCGCCCTCGACCATCGATCAGGCCGGCTCCACGAAGCTCGGCTCGTCCGGCTCGGTCACGTCGTAGTCGCGCTCCCAGCCCTCGTTCTCCAGCTTGAGCGTCTGGATCGCCACGGCATTGGCGTTGGCGTCCAACTCCGGCAGCGCCTGGTACTCCGACGGCCAGCAGCGGTAGATCTTGTAGGCGATCACGAGCTGACCGGCCTCGTTGTACATCTCGACGATGAGGTCCTTCCTGAAGTCCTTGAGCGAGGTCTCGGCGCCGAGGCCCGAGCCGTAGTTCCAGACCTTGTTGGCCCAGCGCTCGAACTCGGGATCATGGGTGACGCCGCGCTCGAGGGTCACCGCCTCGTAGTCGCTCTGGCCGGGCGATTTGCGCGACGAGGAGGGGTCGCCGCCCTCCCGGTGCTTGACGACCTCGGTGGTCCGCTTGAGTGCCCCCACCTTGGACACACCGGCGACGTAGCGGCCGTCCCACTTCACCCGGAACTTGTAGGTCTTGTAGGGATCGAAGCGGCCGGTGTTCACGCTGAACTGCGCCATGGTCGGGCCCCTCAGTCGGCGTTGCGGATCTGCTGGATCGAGATGACGACGAACTCGGCGGGCTTCAGCGGCGCGAAGCCGACGACGATGTTCACGATGCCCTGGTCGATGTCGTCCTGGGTCGTCGTCTCGCTGTCGCACTTGACGAAATAGGCGTCGCGCGGGCTCGCCCCCTGGAACGCCCCCTGGCGGAACAGCCGCTGCATGAAGGCGCCGAGGTTGAGGCGGATCTGCGCCCAGAGCGGCTCGTCGTTGGGCTCGAACACCACCCACTGCGTGCCGCGATAGAGGCTTTCCTGGAGGAACAGCGCGAGGCGGCGGACGGGAACGTACTTGTACTCGTCACCCAGTTGGTCGCTGCCGCGCATGGTCCTCGCTCCCCACAGCACGCGGCCGACGCCGGGGAAGGCGCGAAAGCAGTTCACCGCCAGCGGGTTGAGCTGGCCGTTCTCGGCGTCGGTGAGCGGCACCTCCAGCTTCTCGACGCCGACCAAGGCCGCATCCAGCCCCGCCGGCGCCTTCCACACGCCGCGGCTGCTGTCGGTCTTGGCGAACACGCCGGCGACGACCCCGCACGGTGCGAACGCCTCGAGCTGGTTGTCGCGCAACGGGTCGCGCATCATCAGGCGGGGGAAGAAGAGGGCGGCGTTGCGCGCGTTGGTGCCGGCGACCAGCGGCGAGGCGCGCACCGCCGCCGCCACGGTCGCCACGGCATTCGCCGGATTGGCGCTCCACGTGGCCGGCGGGTCGACGATCAGAAAGGCGCGCTTCTGCGCGCAGTAGGTGCCGGCCGAGGCCCAGACCTCGGGGGCAACGTCGCTCGTGCGGGTGTCCGGCGGGATGCAGAGGAGATTGAACAGATCGGCCTTCTCCAAGGCCCGCATCCCGGTCTTCGCCTCCTCGTCGCCTTGGTAGGTGATGACGTCCAAGGGCTCGCCGTCGTCGCCGCCTGTCGCCTCGACATTGGCCTCCTCGGCGGGCCGAGCGCCCGGCAATGCCCCGTCGAGTCTGACCAGATTGGAGCTGGCCGCGAGCTTCCGGTCGATACGCCTCGCGCCCGCGGTCTCGGCGACGCTGACGTTCCTGAAGGTCTCGACCGTGCCGCGTGCCGTGTCCTCGACGGCGAGGTCGAAGAAGTCGTCGGGCTCCAGGCCGAGCGGCCCGGCGATGGCCTCCAACGCCTCGGTGTCGGCCGGGGTCGCGGCGGCGAAGCTGACCGTGGCGCGGAGCGCGTTGCCCCAGAGGCCCGCATTCGCGGCGACGAGGCCGAGGTTTCCGCCGACGGTGACGCGGGCGAGGCCGTCGGTGCCGCCCGCCCGGTAGAGCCGGACGATCAGGGCCTGGGTGCCGCCGTTGGCGAAGAAGTCACGCACCGCGTAGCTCAGCGGAAAGTCCGCCGCGAGCCCGCCGAAGCGGCGCGAGAACTCGCCGAAGCTGAAGCAGGTCGTCGGCTCCTCGACGACGCCGAGCGGAGTGCGTCCGACGAACGCCGTGATCGAGGTGGCGACGGCCGCCAGCGTGCGGACGCCGCTCGGCACCTCCTGGATGTAGACGCCTGGATGGGTAAGCGTGACGGCCATGGATGTTCTCCCGTGCGCCAGACCTCACGGCCGGGCGTTCAGCTCAGCGAGGTGGCGAGGAAGAAGGTGACGGTGGCGGGGCTCGCCGGATCAGCGGCGGCCTCGACGGTGACCGTACCGAGCGAGGCGGCAAGCCGCTCGGCGGCGGCGCCGAAGGCGACGATGGGCCCGGTCAGCGGCAGGGCGGGATCGTCGGTGGCGCCGCCGGTGACCGTGACGGAGCCGTCATAGCGATCGCAGCTCACCATCAAGAGCAGCACCCGCGCCACGTCGTCGATCTGCAATTCCAACGCCCGGCTGGCGCCCGCATCGACGGTCGCGCGCGCGGTGATCACCGCGTCCGCGGCAAAGCTGCCGCTCGCCCGCAGGCCGCTGCCCGCCGCATCGCCCGCACCGACACTCCATGCAATCGATGGCATCGACCACCCTCCCCAGGAGTTGTGCCGGCCCATCCGCCGCCGGCGTGCGCCGATCTACGGTGCCCGCGCCGGATCGAAGTCGATCCCGGCGATGCCGAAGCGCGTTTACGTCGTATTACAGGAAGGATAACACAACCGGAGAACAGGGCCTATCGGCTGCGGGGGTGGCATGCCGCGTTTCACGCCTCGTCGCTTAGTCCACCTTGACCATGCGACCGACCGCGCGGGCGACGATGCGGCCATCGACGACACCCTGGTAGATCAGTTCCATCCCGTCCGGCGTCAGCCGCCGACGATGGTGCTGCAACTCGGCCAGGCCCTCGTCGGTGAGGGCGAAGACGTAGAGGTCCAACTCGTCGCCGTCGATGGTCGCCCAGGCCATCGGATCGCCAGCCATCGGTTCCAGCGTCTCGCGGACGCGGAAGGGGTCGTAGTCCGGGCTCTGCAGGAAATAGCCACCGCCGGAGGGCTCGAACGCGGCGGTGCGGAGGACGAGCCGCACACCGGGCACGTCGCGCCGGCCGTCGATGCGGATGACGCTCTGCCAGTCGATGCGGAACCCGCGCTCGCCGTGGCGCTGAACGACGGTGACGACGTCCCGCTCCTGCACCGTGCCGCGGACGAGGTCGACCAGTTCCGCGTCGCCGACAAAGGTCCCGAGGAAGCGCTCCAGCGCCAGCGCCGGGCCGTTCGCGGCGAGCGCGCACACGACCGCAACGGCGAGCCGCGCCACCCGGGTCACGATGCGCGCTCCAACACCACCGGCGACGCGGCGACCGCCTCCATGTCGACGTAGCGCCAGAGTTCGACGCGCAGGCGACCGTCGTCCGTCGTCGCCAGATGCGCGCGGCGAAGGTCTGGCCGGCCGCCCTGGTCGACCTGCAAGGTGGTGACCACGAGGCTGCCGTCCACCCGTGTCGCCCAGGTCAGGCGGCGGCCGTCGAACGGCAGCCGGTCGGCCCGGCGGCTCATCAACCGGTCCATCCACCCGACCCGGGCCGCAGGCTCCTCGTAGACGAGGCCGCCGGGGCGCGGCACCAGCGAGGCGGTCAAGGGCTCGCCGAACGGCTCGATGCGGATCTCGACCCGGATCGCACCGTCGGCAACGCGCTGCAGCGTGACGGCGGCGGCGCCGTCCGTGCTGGCGAACCGGCCTTCCGGCATCGCCGACGCCGCACCCGCCACCAGACCCAATAGGAGCGCCAACACCCACGTCATCCGTGTCATGCCAATGCCCTCTCCACGTCCTGGAGGAGGTCCGCCAGGGGTTCGATACCGACCGACAAACGCACGAAACGATCCGGCACCGGATCGTGCCCCCAGCGACTGCGCTGCTCGGCCGTGCTGTGCACGCCGCCGAAGCTGGTAGCCTCCGTGATCAGCACGCTGCGCTCGAGGAACGCGCGCGCAGTCGCCTCGTCGGCGAAGGTGATGCCGACGAGACCGCCGAACCGGCGCATCTGCCGCCGCGCGACGAGGTGGGCCGGATCGCTCTCCAGGCCAGGATAGCGCACCGCCTCGACCTTCGGATGATCCCGGAGGCGACGCGCCAGGGCCAGGGCATTGGCGCTCGCCCGCTCCAGGCGCACGTCCAGGGTCATCAGGCCGCGCTGGACCAGCCAAGTCTCCATCGGCCCGGGGATCGAGCCGCTGAGGGTGCGCCATTGCCGCACCCGCGCCGCATGGGCGGCGTCGCGCGCGGCGACGTGACCGTAGAGCACGTCGCTGTGCCCGTTTACCGCCTTGGTGTCGGCACTGACGACGAGGTCCGCCCCGAGGGCCAACGGCGTCTGGCCGAGCGGCGTTGCCGTCGTGTTGTCGACGACGACCAAGGCACCCGCCACGTGCGCGCGGGCGGCCACGGCGTCGAGATCGACGCAGTCGAGGCCGGGGTTGCTCGGCGTCTCGATCCAGACGAGCCGCACGCCGGCAAAATCGGCCCCCTCCAGTTCCGCCGTCGGCACCGTGCGCACGTGGAGGCCCCAGGGTACGAGCATGGTCTCGGCGTAGACGCGCACGGTATAGTAGCCGTCGCTCGGCAGAAGCACGGTATCGCCGGGGCCGAGGAACGGGTTCAACGCGGCCACCGCAGCGGCCATGCCCGAAGGGAAGAGGACCGCCTCGCCGCCCTCCAGCCGGCCGAGCACTGCTTCGAGCGCCTGCCAGCCGGCATTGGCGAAGCGGCCGTACTGCATCGGTTCCAACGCGGGGTCGCCCGCCAAGCGATAGGTGCTGGCGAAGACGGGGCTTTGGGCGAACGGCGCGCCGTTGGGGCGTTCGCCTTCGGGATCGAGGATCAGGCTGCCGGGATCGAGCGGTGGCGGCACGTGGGATCCGATCAGAACGAGGCGGTCGCCTCAGCCGAGCCGACGCAAGCGTACACCCGAGCGCCAAGCCGACAACGCCGCAAAATAGACCGACGCCCCGACCCAGAGCCAGAAGACCAAGGGCGAGGCCGTCTGCGCATGACCGGTATCCGCCTGCTCGAACACGAGGCGCAGGGAGGTCGCGGCCCAAAGCACGGTGACGGTCAAGGTCGCGAGCCGCCAGTTCTTGACGCGTAGCGGATGCACGTACTTCCACGGCACGAAGGTGAGCAGGCCGCAGATGCCGATTACGGCGAGGTTGGTCCACGGTCCCGTGTCGAGCACGAACAGGTAGAGGACGACCAAATTCCACAAGGCCGGGAAGCCCTGGAAGTAGTAGTCGGCCGTCTTCATGCCGACATTGGCGAAGGTGTAGCAGGAGACCGCCATCATGAACGCAGCCGTCCAGGTCTCCCAGCCGGTCGGCACGAGACCGAAGGCGTAGACCATGACGGCGGGCACGGCGACGTAGTTGAAGTAGTCGATGACGTTGTCGAGCGTGGCGCCGTCGAACTGCGGGATGACCTCGCGCACGCGGACCTTGCGGGCCAGCGTGCCGTCGATGCCGTCGACGAAAAGCGCGAGCCCCAGCCACAGGAAGGCGGCCAGCCGGTCGCCCTCCAGCGTGGCCATCAAGGCCAGACAGCCGAGCACGATGCCCGAGGCGGTAAAGGCATGCACCGCCCATGCCGCCGCCTTCTGCTTGCGGCCGTGCCGTGGCGCGTCCACCGTCATCGGCGCCCGTTCCCCCAATCGCTCTTCCATGCGCCCCGTTCCCTTCGGCGCGGCACTGTCCCACATTTGCCGCGTCCGTGTCACATGGATCGTGCGCGGCACGGCAACCGTCGCCGGTCGTCAACCATTCGTTAACCGTTGCACCGCAGGATCGCTACCGGCGCAGTGGCGGGAGACGGCGTGTGGTGCAGGCGGCGCGACGTGCGCTCGACGACTGGCTGGCCGATCAACCGGTCATGCGCAAGGTCCTTTTCGGTCCGATCCTGGCCGTCACCGCCGTTCTTCTCGCCATTGCCGTCGCCCTCGTCTTGGCCATGGCGCAGGGTGACGAAGCCGAGGAAGGGCGCATCGTCGCCGTCCTCGACGGGCTCCACCATGCCCGCAGCGAGTTGCAGCAAGCCCAGGGCGCACTTTTGCGCACCACGGCGACGACGGTCGGGGCTGCACGTCCGGTGACCGTCGCCACTACGCTGCGCCACGTCGACGACGCCCTGACGGCACTCACCGATGTCGATGGCGCCGCCGAACTTCGCCTGCTCGTCCTGGACTACGGAGCCGCGGTTTCGGGGCTCGCCGGCCTCCAACCGGGCGCCACCCTCCACCGCAACCTCGTCGCGACCATCGCCGACCTTCGCTTCGCCACGGTCGACGGCGCACTCGCCGCCGGCATCGAGCGGGCGGCGACCACGCTCGCGGCAGAGCGGCGTGACCGGACCCGCGAGATCGCCCAACGCGCGGCCGTCGTGGCGGCGGCCGTGGCGCTCGCGCTCGCCGCGGCGCTCGCCGTGGCACAGCGGGCGGCAACCACGATCGCCCGCCCGCTGCGCGGGCTTGCGGGCCACGTCCTCGAACTCGCCCACAACGACCTCGGCGCAGCCACCCCCGAACGGCAACGGCGCGACGAGATCGGGGCGATCGCGGTCGCGATCGATCGCTTTCGCGACACCGCCGAGACCCTGCATCGGCGGGCCTTCTTCGACCCGCTGACCGGCGTCGCCAACCGATCGGCCTTCCTCCAGCACCTGCGACGTGCACTCGGCGACCAGCAGCGCCATCGCCGGCGATTCGCCGTGCTGCTGCTCGACCTCGACCACTTCAAGGAGGTCAACGACAGCCTGGGCCATGCCGTCGGCGATCGCCTCCTCGCCCAGATGGCGGCACGGCTGCGCCGCGCCGTCAGGCCAAGCGATACCCTGGCACGGCTGGGCGGCGACGAGTTCGCGGTGCTGCAGACCGATCTCGACGCCAACCTGCCCTCGGAGCGGCTCGCCCAGCGGATCGTCGACGCCGCTCGGCAGCCGTTCGAGGTGGACGGTCACACCGTCCACGTCGGTGCCTCGGTCGGCATCGCCCTTTGCCCGGAGGACGGCATCGCCGACGACGAGTTGTTGCGGCACGCGGACCTTGCCCTCTACGAGGTCAAGTCCCAGGGTCGTCAGGGCTGGCGGTTCTTCACCCGCGACATGCACGACGCGGTGGTCGAGCGGCGCCGGCTGGAGACGGAACTGCGGCACGCGTTGGAGGCGGGCGAGGTCCAGTTCGTCTACCAGCCAAAGCTGGACCTTCGCACCAACCGGATCGTCGGCGTCGAGACGCTGGCCCGCTGGCGCCACGCCGACTGGGGTACCGTGGCGCCGGAGAGGTTCATCGCCATCGCCGAGAGCACCGGCTTGATCGAGCCGCTCGGCACCCGCGCGCTGACCAGCGCCTTGGAGGCGGTCGCCGACTGGGAGGCGCTCGCCTGCGACGACTTCACCGTGGCGGTCAATCTCTCGCTCACCCAGTTGCGCCGTGCCGGTTTCGCCGACGACGTGGAGCAGGCTCTGCGGGTCGCGGCCGTCGCGCCGCGCCGCCTGCTGCTGGAGATCACCGAAAGCCTGTTCGCCGACGACGACCCCAACGTACTGGCGGCACTGGACGACCTCGGCGCGCTCGGCGTACGCATGGCGCTGGACGACTTCGGCACCGGCTACGCCTCCCTCCGCCACCTCAACCGGCTGCCCTTCGAGGAGTTGAAGATCGACCGCTCGTTCGTCCGCGAGGTGACGACGAGCCCGGACGCCGCCGCCATCGTCCGGGCCATCGTCGGCGTCGGCCAGGCCCTGTCGCTCCAGGTGACGGCCGAGGGTATCGAGACGGAAGCCGAGCGCCGCTTCCTACTCGAAGCCGGGGCCACTCTGGGCCAGGGCTTCCTCCTGGGCGCACCCATGCCGCCGACGGACGTCGCAGCGGTGCTGATGCGCCCACCCACGGCACCGGCCGAGCCGCAGGCCGCTTCCGCCGGCTGAAGCCCGAGAACAACCCGGCGTTCGGACGCGGGATGGGCAAGTCGGCGGCAGGGAGCTTTTCGCCCCCCGCCGCGCTCCGCCCACGGGCCCTCACGGCGTCGCGGGCACCTCGAAGGTGACCTCGCCGAGCGGCTTGCCGCCGTCGGTGTAGGTTGCGGTCGCGCGTTGGCCCGGCAGCAGGCGCGCGATACCCGTGCAGGTGCCGGTGCTCACGATCTGGCCGGCTTCGAGGCCGACGCCCTGTCGCGTCAGCCAAGCGAGGGCCTCCAACGGATGGCCGAGGGCGTCGCGGCCGGCGCCCCGGCCCACCTCCGCGCCGTCGACCAAGGCCACCACCTCGACCTCGGCGAGCCTGTCGAGCGGCGGCGGCGCCAGGGTCGGGCCGAGCACGAGGCCGTGGTTGAAGCCGAAGTCGCAGGCTGCGACCCTGGCATCGCCCATGCCGTTCAGCCGCTGTCGGGTCGCGACGACCTCGATCGCGAGCACCACGCCGTCGACCGCGATGGCGAGGCCGGTCGCGTCGTAGCCGCCGGGCTTCGCCGGCAGGTCTGCGCCGAGCCGCAACGCCAGCTCGCACTCGAAGCCGAGAAAGCCGGGCGGCAGTTCGACCGCAGCACCGCTCGCCACGACGCGGTCCGCGAAGACCGGGCCGAAGAACGGTGCGTCGGTCTTCATGATCCGCCGGGCGGTCGGGCTGGTCGCGCCGATCTTCCACCCTGCCAGCGGCCAGCCCAGGGCTTGCCGCGCGGCCGCGGCAAGCTTCGCCGCCGCCGCCTCGTTCGTGGTGAGGTCCTCGGGCAACGGATCGATCAGCTGTCCGTCGGCGAAGGCGCCGGCAAGCTCGCCGGCCAGATCGCGGGTCATGCCTCAGCTGCTCAGGAGGGTGGGCACGGTCATGCTGGAGAGCACGGAGCGGGTGGCCCCGCCGAGCACCCACTCCCGCAGGCGCGTGTGGCCGTAGGCGCCCATGACCAGTGCGCTGGCGTCGTGGTCGGCGATGCTCGACAGGAGCACCTCGCCGATCGGCACGCCAGCCGAGACGGTGTGGTGGACATCGGCGCGGATGCCGTGCCGGGCGAGCTGGGTCGCCTTGTCGATCACCTGAGCGTCCGAGCCATCGGGCGGGTCCACCTGCAGCAGCACGACCTTCTGCGCGTCGACGAGGAGCGGCATCGCCGCCCGCACCGCGCGGGTCGCTTCCCGGCTGTCGTTCCAGGCGATCAGCACGGTGTCGCCAAAGTTGGGGAAGCTGCCGTCCCGCGGCACCATCAGTACGGGACAACTGCCCTCCAGGATGATCCGCTCGGCGAGACTAGCGTCGGGAAAGACCGAACCCTCTTCGCCCTGCGGCACGACCAGAAGATCGGCATAGCGCCCGTGGCGTGCGAGGACCGTTGCCGGTTCGCCTTCCTCGGTTCGCCACTCCGTGGACAGACGTCGGTCGCCGAAGCGCTGCTCGAAGACCGCCTGCAAGTCCTCCGCCCGTCCGCGCGCGGCCTGCCGCTGCGCCTCGATCATCTCGGCCTCGACCGGCCCCGCCAGCTCGCCGAGGCTCGGCGGCAGATAGGGCGGCTCGGCCGGATGCAGCCCGATCAGGTGCCCGTCGTGCCGCGAGGCCAGACGTTCGCCGATCGCCAGACGCTCGTCACGATTGGGGTCGACGTCGACATGCACGACGATGGTCTTGAACGACATGGGTGCCCCCGAGGTTGTCGGCGTCGTCAGTCGACGCCGATGTGCGAACGTTTGCAGAAGTCGCGCAGCACCATGCGCAGACAGGCGGCGTGCAGCGTGTCGCCGCGGGCACGGGCCGCGTCGATATCGTCGAGGATCATCTTCCGCAGCACCAGCGAGCCGTCCTTGCACGTCATCAGGTAGCGGCCCATCTCCAAGGCGACGATCGCCGGGACGTGCTCGTGCTCGGCGATGGCGTCGATCTCGTCGGCCGTCAGATCGCTCATTGCGACGCAGTCGTCATAGGTCAACATGGTCATGCCCCCTGTTGACGGTTGGCGCTCCCGGCCAGAGCGCTCCCTGACCTGGAAAGGAAGCACGAAACGGCCGAGAAATCCATGACGCGGATCAATCGCCGAGCGACCTTGCGGTGCGAGCCGCCGCCGGTTCGATGGCCAGACCGCAACCTCCCAGCGAAGCGAAGCGCCAGGGCGCCGCAGCACCGACCCACCAAGCGCCAGCCGCCCGCAAACGCTCGACGGCCCCATCCTCGGCAACCGCCACCAGCCAGGCGTTGGGCGCCCAGGTCGCCGCGACGAGCAGACCGTCGGCAGCGATCACCTTGCGAAAGGCTTCTTCCGCCGAAGTCCCCGGCGGAAACACGGCCACCAAGAGGTCGTCCTGCGGGGCCGCGCGCGCCAGCACCCAGGCCATCGCCCCGCCCCACGCGAGCAGCACGGCGAGGCACAGGATCGTGGCGAGACGATGCGGCCGCATCAGCGGACGGCCGGCGCCGGCCGGGCCACCGGTGCGCCGACCTCACGGATCGGCCAGTGGACCAGCGCCGCGAACAGGCCGAGCGCGATCGCCAGCCACCAGACGACGTCGTAGCTGCCGGTCGTCTCGAACAGCCAGCCGCCGAGCCATACGCCGAGGAACGCACCCACCTGATGGCTGAAGAAGACGATGCCGAACAACATCGCCATGTTGCGGACACCGAACATCAACGCAACGAGACCGCTCGTGGGCGGCACGGTCGAGAGCCACAACAGCCCCATCGCCGCCGCGAAGGCGTAGACCGAAACGGTCGTGACCGGCAGCACCAAGAAGGCGAGGATCACCGCCGAGCGCAGCACGTAGATCCAGCAGAGCAGGAGTCGCTTGCTGTGCCGGCCGCCGATCAGCCCCGCGGCATAGGCCCCGCCCACGTTGAAGAGGCCGATCAGGGCGAGTGCTGCCGCGCCGACCCCGGGGCCGAAGCCGAGGTCACCCAAAAACGCCGGCAGATGGACGGCGATGAAGGCGACGTGGAAGCCGCAGACGAAGAAGCCCGCCGTGAGCAGAAGATAGGAGCGGTGGCCGAACGCGGTCTGCAGCACCGAGCCGACCGGCAGGGGTGCGGCGACCATCATGCCCCCGGCCGCGCGCGGCGCCTGCAGAACCCAGGCCAGCGGCAGCACCAACACAAGGCAGCAGGCGAGCAAGAGCAGCGCGTCGAGCCAGCCGAAGGCGCTGATGAACGCTTGGCCCAACGGCACCATCAGGAACTGGCCGAGGGAGCCTGCGGCTGTGCCGATCCCGAACGCCCAGGACCGCCGCTCCTCGGGGACCAGCTTGGCGAAGGCGGCAAGCACGATGGAGAAGGCCGCGAATGCCTGCGCCAGACCGATGACGACGCCACCCGACAGCACCAGCCAGCCGGGCGACGGACTGAGGGCCATCGCCGCCGTGCCGATGGCGTAGGCGACCAGCCCGGCGCCCAATATCCGAGGTGCGCCGTAGCGGTCGGCCAAGGCACCGGCAAACGGCTGCGCCGCACCCCACAGCAGGTTCTGGACGGCCATGGCGAGCGCGAAATGCTCGCGCGTCCAGCCGTGGAAGACCGTCATCGGCTCCAGGAAGAGACCGAACGAGGCGCGCGTGCCGAAGGCGACGATGGTGAGGAGGCAGCCGGCGGCGACGATCACGCCGGTCGTCCGCCACGTCGTCGCCGCCATGCAGGTTCCTCGACTTCGGCTGACGACCGCCGCCGGTTATGGGCTCAGTGCACCGGCCGTGGCTTCGGCCGGTACGCGTTGCCCTCGATGCCGGTGAAGAAGGCCTCGATCTGCGGGTGCGTCACCGGCCGGCCGCTCTCGTCCGGCAGCAGATTCTGCTCGGAGACGTAGGCCACGTACGTGGTTTCCTCGTTCTCGGCGAGCAGGTGATAGAACGGCTGGTCCTTGCGCGGACGCACCTCTTCTGGGATCGCCTCGTACCACTCGTCGGTGTTGTTGAACTGTGGATCGACATCGAACACCACCCCGCGGAAGGGGTAGACGCGGTGCTTGACCACTTGGCCGATGCCGAAGCGGGCATGACGGAGCGCCATCTTCACCACCTCGCGCTGTCCAGAACCACGGCCTGCCATGAGTCTTGGCACCTCCATCGAGCAGCACCCCACCAGGGACGGCCGGCGCCTTCACCCAAGTGAACACCGGTCACGCCCCAATAGGCAAGGCGTCATCCAGTCGTAGACGGCACCGGCGAGCTACGGTCGTCGGCGCCGCAGACGCATGTGGCCACCCGCGCCGCGGCGAAAAGGCGATGCCCGCTGCAAGGCTGGTCTGCACGGACTAGCGCCTTGCCGCATCGACCAAGCCGCGCTCCGCCCGCACGAAAACGGCGCCCGTGAGCGCCGTTTCGAACCCAAAGCCGAGGCGGACGGCCGATCTACGCCAGCTTGCGGCGCACCTCGTCGAGCGAACGCTCCAACATCCGCGACGCTTGGTCGCCGTGCAGCCGCTCGCGCAGCAGCGTCTCGGTCGCCCGCACCGACAGGATGGCGGCCTGGGCGCGGATGTCCTGCAGCGCTCGGGCCTCGGCGGTGGCGATACGGTCCATCGCCTGCTTGGTCCGCCGCTGCATCGCCGCCTCCAGCTTGTCGCGGAGAAGCCGTTCCTGGCGTTCCGCCTCCTCCTCGGCGTGGCGCAGGATGGCCTGCGCCCGCGCCTCGCCCTCGTGCAGTTCGCGCTGGTACTTGGCGAGCATGGTCTGCGCTTCCTCGCGCAGCCGCTGCGCCTGCTCCAATTCGGCCTTGATGCGGGACGCACGACCGTCCAAGGCGCTGGTCACGAAGCGCGCGGCCGGCCGCCAGACGAGCGCCAGGAAAATGACCAGCGCTGCCAGTTTGACGAGATCTTCGGCCATGGTCAGTGCGCTCCTTGACGCGCCGTCGCAACGGCGCGGATCGCTTCGTCGGCGCCGATATCCAGGCCCAACAAGTGACCGCTCGCGGCCCGGCTGACCTCGGCGGCAACGGTCTCCAACTCACCCAAGGCCTGCGCACGGGCGGCCTGAATGCGGGCCTCCGCCTCCTTGAGCTGGTGCTGAAGGGATGCCTCCAACTCACGCTCGCGGCGTTCCGCCTCGGCGGCGCTCTTCTCCTGCGCCGCCTGCAACGCGGTGCGGGCACGAGCCTGCGCCTCGGCGATCATCGCCGCATTCCGCTGCATCGCCTCCTCGGCCTCGGCGCGCAGCACGGCGGCACGGTCGAGGTCGGCGGCGATGCGGTCCTGGCGCGTCTCCAGGATGTCGGCCACCCGCGGCACGCCTCGGGTCGCCATCAGCCAAGTGAGCACGCCGAAGATGACGACGAGCCAGAACACTTGGCTGGGGAAAGTCGACGCGTCGAGCTGCGGCATTCCGCCACCGCCGTCGGTGGCGGCCAGCGCCGCGCCCGATCCGAGGATCGCCGCGGTCGCCAGCGCCGAGAGGCGAAGCACGTCAGGTGAAGAGGATGAGGAAGGCGATCAGCAGCGAGAACAGCGCGATCGATTCCACGAACGCGAAGCCGATGATCGCGAAGGGAAAGACGCGCTGCTGCACCGACGGGTTGCGGCCGACGGTCGAGATCAGCGTCGAGAAAATGTTGCCGATGCCGAGGCCGACACCGAACAGCGCGAAGGTGGCGAGGCCGGCGCCGATCATCTTGGCCGCATCGAGTTCCATGATTGCCCTCTCGTTCGAACGGGTTGGTGGTGGTTGAGGTGACGTGCCCGACCGCTCAGTGCAGATGCAGCGCGTCGTGCAGGTAGACGCAGGTGAGCACCGTGAAGATGTACGCCTGCAGGAACGCGACCAGGATCTTGAGGCCGGTCAACGCGATGATGATCAACAACGGCGCGAAGCCGAAGATGCCGAGGGCCACGGCGAAGGTCGCGAACACCTTCATCATCGTGAGACCGGCTAGCATGTTGCAGAAGAGGCGAACCGACAGGCTGACTGGGCGCACGCAGTAGGACAGGATCTCGACCGGTACGAGCAGCGGCCAGATCGCCTTGGGCGCGCCGGGCGGCGTGAACAGGCTCAAGAAGTGCCAACCGTGCTTCATGAAACCGATGACCGTCACCGCCAGGAACACGCAGATCGCCATGAAGAAGGTAACGACGATGTGACTGGTGAAGGTGAAGCTGCCCGGAATCATCCCCAACATGTTACCGAACAGAATGAACATGAAGAGGCTAAAAATGATCGGGAAGTACTTCATGCCCTCGCGACCGGCATTATCACGGATCATCGAGGCAACGAACTCATAGCCGAGTTCGACGACGGATTGGAGACGGCCCGGCACCAGAGCGGCCTGCCGCGTGCCGAGCATGACCAGCGCGTAGATGCAGACGACGGCGATGGCCATCCACAAGGACGAGTTGGTGAAGGAGAAGTCGGCGCCCGCTACGTGGATCGGGATGATCGGCTTGATCACGAACTGATCGAGAGGACTGGCCACGTCGTACCCTTCGCCTGTTCGAAGGCGGTCGACCACCGACCGTCCCCGCACCGTCCCGCAGCACTGCGCGACCGGGTTGTTCCCCAAGCCACCCTCGCCCGCGAGTCCTACCTTCGGTCCCCATCCCGCATCAGCCGCTGCACGGTGCGGAACGCATTGCGCGTGCCGGCAGCGGCCCCGAGAAAGAGAAACAGGACGAGCAGAAACGGCGAGGTGCCCAGCCAAGCGTCGAGCGCCCAACCGACCAGCAGCCCGCCGCCGACGCCGGCAACGACGTCGATCCCGGCCTGCATGCCGGGTCCGATGCCCGATCTGTCGATCGTCCCGGGTTCCGGCTTGGTACCGCGCTCGGCACGCGCCGACCGCAGCCGCGCGTCGAAGTCGTCGAAGCGCTCCGGATCGGGCTTGCTCATCGCCGTTCTGCCCCGTCCAACCCGAGGCGGCCGGACCCTAATGTCCGGCCGATTACACTGTCAAGCGCGGCAGCACCGCACAAGCGGTCAGCCGGCATCCCGCAACGCCACCGCTCGCTCCAGCTCGACCGCGACGAGGCTCGACAGGCCGCGCTCGATCATCGTCACACCGTAGAGGCGGTGCATCCGCGCCATCGTCAAGGGGTGATGGGTGACCACCAAGAAGCGGGTCGCCGTCGCCTCCGCGATCTCCGCCATGAGATCGCCGAGCCGGGCGACGTTGGCGTCGTCGAGCGGGGCGTCGACCTCGTCGAGCACGCACAAGGGAGCCGGCTGGGTGCGGAAGAACGCGAAGATCAGCGCGGTTGCCGTCAGCGCCTTCTCGCCACCCGACAGCAGCGAGAGCGCCTGCAACCGCTTACCGGGCGGGCTCGCCGACAGGTCGAGGCCGGCGCCGAGCGGATCGCTCGGGTCCTCGGCGAGCGTCAGTTCCGCCCGGCCACCACCGAAG
>JBJHBG010000099.1:0-18782 GCA_050485385.1 Geminicoccaceae bacterium
TGCTCGGCGAGGAGAACCCGCTGGCCCGCATCCTGCGGACGGCGCTCGGCACCGTCGGTGCCGTCCTCGGGCTCGGCCTGCCGGGCCTCGCCGCCGCCTCGCCCGTCGGCCTCGTGCTCGGCGTGGTCGGCATCGGTACCCGGCTCGCCGACGACGCCTACGAGCGCTGGAAGACGCGCGTGCTCGACGCACCCTACCGGCCGGAACTGCTGCCGCCCGCCGCGATCACCTTCAACTCCGTCCTGCCGGCGTTGAAGCTCAGCCCGGTTTTCGCGGACGCCTTCGCCGATCTGCTCGCGGAGCCCGAGCCCGCCACGATCATGGAGATCGGCGAGTTGGCGCTCGACGGCGAGGGCGAGGCGTTGCGGGCGCGTTATGCCGAGCGCTTCGCCGACGAGGCCGTGTTCGCCAAGGGTCTGCAGGATTTCCGCCGGGCGCTGCTCGGCGGCGTGCTGGCGCCGGACATCCCGAGCGAGACCCTGAAGGAGACGGGGGCCGACTCCCCCGAAGCACTGTTGCAGGCGCTGGACGCGGTGCGTGCCGATCCGGCGGCACGGCAGGATTTGGAGCTGTTGGCGTTGCTCGGCGAGCGCGTGCGCAGCGGCGAGGTCAGCCTTGCCGACATCGAGGAGGCCGTCGCCGAGATCGGAGACGAGCGATGAGCGCGAGCGCCGCTGGCCGTCTGGGCGTTCTGGCATTCGGCCTGCTGCTCGCCGCCTGCGCGGTGGCGACGGTGCGGGACGTGGCCACCTTGAAGGAGCTGGTGGAAGCGCGGGACCTCGAGACCATCGTCGCCTTCGACGTCGCCTGCGCGCCGGTGGAGCCCGGCTGCGCCCAGGCGCACACGATCAAGGCCGACGCCTGCCTGCGCATGGCGCAGGGTGTCGAGGTGACGGCCAGGGCACCCTATGCCGCTTGCGCCGCCGAGAGCTACCGAGCGGCGTCGCAGGCCGTGGCTGCCCGTCCGGACCCGCAGGTGGATGCGGGACGCTTGGCGCGCTGGGAGCTGGAGGCGCTGCGCTTCTGGCGCGATGCCGTGGCACGCAGCGAGGGTGCGACCTTGAACGCGACCCTCGCCGAGCGAGCGGAGCAGGTGGCGACGGCGCAGCCGGGACGTCCCGAGGGGCCGTACTACCTGGCCGACGCGCGGGTCTGGACGGTGAACGCCGGGCTGGAGCGGCCGGCCTGTCCCGGCATCGCGGCAGCGGAAGCGCTCGTTGCCCGCGCCATGCCCGTCGCGGGCGCCGGCGAGGTCGACGTAGCGCAACTTCAGCGCGACCTCGCCAACGCGTCGCGCGTCCACGAGTGCGACGTCGCGAGCTAGCACGGCCGAGAGCGGCGGAGAGGGGGGAATGGTGATGGACCTTCCCAAGACGTGGTTGGACCGGCGGCTGGACTACCGTCTGCCGATGCTCCGCGGCAGCGACGTGCGCATCGTCCAACTCCGCCTGATCGCCCTCGGCTATGCCGGCAGTGGCGCTGCGGACGGCCTGTACGGACCCCGCACCCGCAGTGCCGTCAAGGCGTTCCAGGGCGACCGCGACCTCCAGCCCGACGGCATCGTCGGCGAGCGGACGATGGCGGCCCTGATGACCGAGGCTCCGGCCGTTCTGGCCGAGGAGGCGGCGCCATGGCAGCCCCCCAGGCCGGCGCTGCGGCCGTCGACGCTGGTCCTGTCCGAGCCGCCCCCCGACGCCCGTGCCCGCCCGGCCGCGATCGCGGAGATCGTCCCGGCCGACTGGTTGCCGGATGCCCGAGCGCTGCGCATCGTCGTCCATTGGACCGGCGGCAACTACACCGCCTCGGCCGAGGATCGCGAGCACTACCATTTCCTGGTGCAGGGCGACGGCGAGGTGGTGCGGGGGCGGCACGGCGTCGACGCCAACGATTCCACCAAGGACGGCGTCTACGCCGCGCACACGCGGGCGCTCAACACCGGTTCCGTCGGCATCGCCGTCTGCTGCATGTTCGGTGCCACCGAGCGTCCCTTCACCCCCGGATCCTTCCCGTTGCTGGAGACGCAGTGGCGACGGCTGGTGCAACTCGCCGCCCAGCTTTGCCGGCGCTACGGCATCGAGGTCGCGCCCCAGACGGTGCTGGGCCACGGTGAGGTGCAGCGCATGCTGGGCGTGATGCAGCGCGGCAAGTGGGACCCGTTGGCCCTGCCGTGGCAGCCCGACCTCTCCGCCGCCGAAGTCGGCGACCGCTTCCGCTCGGCGGTGCGGGCCGCCCTGCACGAGGCGGACGAGCCCGAAGCGCCCAGGCTCTTGGCGGCAGCGGTGGCGGGCAAGGCCATGCGCGAGGCCCGCGCCTTCGACTGCGGCATCTGGCTGCCCGTGGAAGGGCTGGTCGCCGATCTCGGCTGGGAACTCCCCGAGGCCGACGCCGGCGGTGTCACCCTGATCGCCCCGGAGGCCAAGGCGCTCTACCTTCCCTTCGCCTACGCGCCGGAGGATCCGAGCGATCCGGCCATCGTCTGTGACCGCGACTGCGTGCTTGCCCGCGGTTTCGTCCGCGCCCAAGAGGTAGCGGAACAACTGGGTCTCACGGTCACGCTAGCCGACGATGGCGGGGGCGTGCGCCTGGACGGGGACGCGGCCGAGGCCGAGGTCGTGGCCGACCGGCGGCGCTTCCGCACCGTCACCGTTGCGCGCGGTGACACGCTCGCTGCACTCGCGGCCCGGCTGTTGGGCGACGCCGGCCGCTGGGGGGAGATCCGCGACGCCGACGGCGCGGCCTTCACCCGCGAGACGGCGCGCCGGCTCCAGGTAGGCGCGCGCGTGCTCGTGCCCCTTGCCCGCGACACCCGCCGGCGCGGCCTTGCAGCCCCGGCCGAGAAGGCGCCGGTGGCGGACGACCTCGTCGCCGAGTTGGTCGACCTGGCAGCACCCTGGTCGCGCGGCCATGCCCGCCAGGCCATGCCGGTGCTCGTCGCCTGCTGCCTCGCCAACGGCGTCGATCGGCCGGCGCATATCGGCTACGTGCTGGCGACCGCCGAGCACGAGACCAATTTCGGCCGGCTGATGGAGGAGACGTGGACCAACTCGCCGGAGCAACTCCGCTACGAGGGCCGCTTCGGCAACGATCAGCCGGGCGACGGCAAACGCTATCGCGGCCGCGGCTACGTCCAGATTACCTTCAAGGGCAACTACCAAAAGTTCGGCGCCATCGTCGGCGGCCTCGACCTCGTGGCCGAGCCCCAGCGCGCCGCCGAGCCGGACGTTGCCGCCACCATCACCGTCGTCGGCATGCGCGACGGCATGTTCACCCAGCACAAGCTGGCCGACCATTTGCAGGCTACGGACGGCGACTTCGTCCAGGCGCGCCGCATCGTCAACGCCGACCTCGAGCGCACCGACGCCTGGGACGAAAGCGGTACCCCGCGGGGCGAGCGCATCGCCAACCGGGCGCGCGCCTTCACCGCGGTCCTCGCCCGCCACCTGCCGCACTGAGCCTTTGCCATCCGCCGAGCGTTCGCTAGGTACGGGGCACGAGCCCGAACCGCAGGGATGGCCATGACGACGATCGCCAATCGCTTCACGGGCGGCCCCGGCTATGCGCCGCTGGACGCGACCTCGCTGCCGTCTTGGCTCGCGGCCACCGGCATCGCCGCACCCGTCCTCGGTGGTCCCCCGGATGGTTGGCGGGTACGCGAGGTCGGCGACGGCAACCTCAACCTCGTCTTCATCGTCGAGGGCCCGGCCGGCGGACTCGTGGTCAAGCAGGCGCTGCCCTACGTCCGTCTCGTCGGCGAGAGCTGGCCCTTCCCCTTGGACCGTGCCTGGTTCGAGCACCGGGCGCTGGTGACCCAGACCCGTTTCGCCCCGGAACTGGTGCCGGGCCTCTACCACTTCGACGCCGAACGCGCGGCCGTCGTGATGGAGCTTCTCAGCCCGCACATCATCCTTCGCAAGGGGCTGATCCAGGGACGGGGCTACCCGTTACTCGCCGACCACGTCGCCGCCTTCATGGCGCGCACCCTGTTCCTGACCTCCGACCTCGGCATGAAGGCAGCGGAAAAGCGCGCTCTTCAGGCCGACTTCTCTCACAACGTCGAGCTCTGCAAGGTCACCGAGGACCTCGTCTTCACCGATCCCTACCGGATCGCCGAGCTGAACCGGTGGACCAGCCCGCAGCTCGACGACGTGGCCGCGGCCTTCCGCGCGGACGCGCCGCTCAAGGTGGCGGTGCAGGAGCTGAAATGGGCCTTCCTCGCGAACGGCCAAGCGCTGATCCACGGCGACCTGCACACCGGCTCGGTGATGGTGACCGAGGCCGACACCCGCGTCATCGACCCGGAGTTCGCCTGCGTCGGCCCGATCGGCTTCGACGTGGGCGCCTTCCTCGCCAACCTCTTCCTCGCCTATTTCGCCAAAGCCGGGCACGCGGCGGAGGACGACGAGCGCGCGCGCTACGAGGCGTGGCTGCTGGAGACGGCGAAGGCGGTCTGGACCGGCTTCCGCACCCGGTTCCTCGCGCTTTGGCGAGCGCACGCCCTGGGCGACGCGTTCGCCCCCGAGCTGTTCGAGGACGCCGTCGCCTCGGCGGCCTTGGAGGCGAAGCGCCAAGCGACCATGCTGACGCTCTTCGCCGACAGCCTCGGCTTCGCCGGGGCCAAGATGGTGCGGCGCATCCTGGGTCTCGCCCATGTCGAGGACCTGGAATGCATCGCCGATCCCGACCTCCGCGCCGCCTGCGAGCGCCGGGCCTTGGCCATGGGCCGCGCGCTGATGGTCGACCGCGGCCGCTTCGCCGACATGGGTGAGGTGTTGGACCTCGCGCGCACCCTGCGCCGGGAGCCGAGCCCATGAGGATCGACGGCAAGCCCTATCGCACCATCTGGCCGAGCGCCGACGGCAGTGCCGTCGAGGTCATCGACCAGACCCGCCTGCCGCACCGCTTCGAGGTGCTGACGCTGCACGCGCTGGAGGACGCCGCTCGCGCCATCGAGCGCATGGTGGTGCGAGGGGCACCCTTGATCGGCGCCACGGCGGCCTACGGCATGGCCCTTGCCATGCGTGCCGATGCCGGCGATGCGATGCTGGAGGCGGCCTACGACCGCCTGTTCCGCACCCGGCCCACGGCCGTCAACCTGCGCTGGGCGCTCGACGATCTGCGCCGCCGCTTGGCACCGCTGCCGTCCGCCGCACGCGCCGCTGCCGCCTGGCGGCGCGCCGCCGCCATCTGCGATGCCGACGTCGAGGTCTGCCGCCGCATCGGCGAGCACGGGCTCGACGTGTTCCGCGAGGTCCACGGCCGCAAGCGCGAGGGGCCGTTGCGCGTGCTCACCCACTGCAACGCCGGCTGGCTCGCCACGGTCGACTGGGGCACCGCACTGGCACCGATCTACATGGCGCACGACGCGGGCCTGCCGGTCGAGGTCTGGGTCGACGAGACCCGCCCGCGCAACCAGGGGGCGGCGCTGACGGCGTGGGAGCTGGGCCGCCACGGCGTGCCGCACCGCGTGATCGCGGACAACGTCGGCGGCCATCTGATGCAGCAGGGCATGGTCGACATGTGCATCGTCGGCACCGACCGGACCGCGGCCAACGGGGACGTCGCCAACAAGATCGGCACCTACCTGAAGGCGCTGGCCGCCCGCGATACCGGCGTGCCCTTCTACGTCGCCCTGCCGCACACCACCATCGACTGGACGGTCGAGGACGGCCTTGCCGAGATCCCCATCGAGGAGCGCGACGCCCGCGAAGTCACCCACATCCAAGGGCTCGACGACCGCGGCGAGGTGGTCGAGGTGCGCCTCACGCCCGAAGGCAGCGACGCCGCCAACTACGCCTTCGACGTCACGCCCGCGGCGCTGGTGACCGGGCTGATCACGGACCGGGGCGTATGCGCGGCGAGTGCCGCGGGGCTGCGGAGCCTCTTCGCCGATCTTGCCGCTGCCGGTTGAGGGTCAACGCCAGCGTAGCTTCAGCCGGCACGCCGGCTCCCCGCTCGTGGTCTCCAGCCGGGCCGTGACGACCGTGCGCGGGCTGACGAGGGCGCGGTAGAGCCGCTCGAACGTGGTGGCGTAGAACCGGCACAAGGGGAACGCAGCAGGCCCGGCGAGGTCGACCGGGCCACCGATGATGGCGATGTCGAGGGGATGGCCTTGGCGCATGGCGAAGCGGCCGCTGCCGGCGAACGTCCACGCGTGACGGCCGATGGCGCCGGCCAGCGCGCGGCTCGCCAGGAACGGCGGCAGCCAGGGCAGGAGGCGCTTGGCCACTTGCGGGATGCGGTGCGTCAGCAGGTAGTTGCCGGTGCGTCGCCCGGCGTCGCTGCCCATTTCCGCCGCCAAGGTGGCGCCGAGCGCCGCGACGAGCGCCAGGTAGAGACGGGCGACGTGGGCCTCGTCGACCATCCGCTGCGGCGGGCGCTCGGCGTAGGCGCCGAGGCCGGCGCGGTGGAGGAGGTCGAGGGCGACGTCGGTGCCCTGGCGCTCGCCGACCGCCTCCACCAGCCGCAGGATGGCGTTGGGGCCGATCCGGCCCATGGGCGTCGGTCAGTCCGAGCCCATGGCTGCCACCTTCGCGTTCTTCGCCTGCGCCTCCCGTGCCCGCAGCGCGGCGGCGTCGTCCGCCGGCCGCACCGGGTTCGGCCGCCCGCACGCCATGACCGGCGCGCGGTCCCGCGCCCCCCGATAGTCGACGTCGGCGGCGAGGTCCGGCCGGCTCGCCTTGATGTCCTGGATCTGTTGGGCGGTGAGCACCTTGCTCTCGTCGAAGCCGAGGTCGACGTCGGCGCTCATCCCGTTCACCTTCAGCCGCTCCAGGTCGTAGAACTTCTTGGTCCACGTCGTCATGGCGAACGCCTTGAGACAGCCCAGCATGTACTTCCGCTTGTAACGGTCGCGAATCCAAGGATAGGAGAAGAACGCTTTGCGCATGTAGAAGCGTGCGTAGTTCTTCAACACACCTTTGAGCACCTGCTCGCGGGTCATGCCCTCGGGCTGGATGATCGGCGTGACGAAGTTGTACTTGGCGTAGTCGCGCACCTCGACCTTGTCGCCCAACTCCTCGAACAGCTCGGCGAACGGCCAGGGCGTGTACATGTTCCAGTTGGCCATGTCCGGCTGCCAGTCCTGGGCAAGCCGATAGGTCTCCTCGATGGTCTCGGGCGTCTCGTTCTCCAGCCCCATGATGAACTGCGCCTCGGCGACCATGCCCGCCTCCTTGAGCAGCTTGATCGCCAGCTTGTTCTGCTCGATCGTCGTCTCCTTGCGGAAGCGGTCGAGGTTCATCTGCGCCGCCGCCTCGGTGCCGAGCGAGACGTGGACCAGCCCGGCCTTGCGGTAGAACGGCAGAAGATCGCGGTCGCGCAGGATGTCCGTCACCCGCGTGTTGATCCCCCAGGTCACCGGCAGGTTGCGCTCGATCAGTTCCTCGCACAGGGCGATGAACTTCTTCTTGTTGATGGTCGGTTCCTCGTCGGCGAGGATGAAGAAGCCAACCTGATGATCGCGCACCAGCGTTTCGATTTCGTCGACGAACTTCTTGGGGTCGCGGGTGCGGTAGCGCCGCCAGAACTTCCACTGCGAGCAGAAGCGGCAGGTGAAGGGGCAGCCGCGGGCGAAGTTCGGCACGGCGACGCGGACGCCGAGCGGCACGTAGACGTACTTCTCCCACTCCAACAGCGACCAGTCGGGCGTCAGCGCGTCCAGGTCCTTGATCACCGGCTGGGCGGGCGTGGCGACGACCTGATCGCCGTCGAGGAAGGCGAGCCCCCGGATCTCCCGCCGACGGGCGAGATGCGTGCCGTCCTGAATCGCCTTCAGGAGGTTGACGACGATCTCCTCGCCTTCGCCGCGGACGATGTAGTCGATCCACGGCGCTTCGCCGAGGACTTGGGCGTACATGAAGGTGGGGTGGATGCCGCCGAGCACGGTCACGGCGTCCGGCACCTCGCGGCGCACGATCTCCAGCGTCGTCTGCGCCTGGTAGATCATCGGCGTGATCGCAGTCGTCAGCACCACGTCCGGCTGGTTGGCGCGGACGATGCGCGCCAACTCGTCGTCGTCGATGTGGTTGGTCATCGCGTCGACGAAGCGGATATTGTCGATACCCACCGCCTTCAAGGCGCCGCCGATGTAAGCGACCCATCCCGGAGGCCAGTTGCCGGCGATCTCCGCTCCACCGCAATGGTAGTTCGGCTGGATCATCAAGACACGCATGGCGAATTCCCCTCAACTTCGTGGCGCCTTACGTGTCAGGATAGATCGCCCTGCTGATGCGGCCTTGATTTAGGTCAATGATTTATTGCAAAACTCCCGAGTTTTACTGGACAAAAGTCGTCGGTGCGCGGTGTCAGGCGGCCTGCCGCAGGCCGACCTCGGCCCAGACGGTCGTCAGTGCCGCCATCAGGCGGTCGATGTCGGCGTCGCTGTGCAGGGGCGAGGGCGTGAAGCGCAGGCGCTCGGTGCCGCGCGGCACCGTCGGATAGTTGATCGGCTGTACGTAGATGCCGAAGCGGTCCAACAGCGCGTCGCTGATCTGCTTGCAGCAGACGGGATCGCCCACCATCACCGGCACGATGTGGCTCGGGTTCGACAGGTGCGGAATGCCCGCCGCGTCGAGCCGCTGCCGAACGCGGCGCACCCGGTCCTGCTGCCGCTCGCGCTCGGCCGAACTTTGCTTGAGGTGGCGGATCGAGGCGCAGGCGCCGGCCGCGACCGCCGGCGGCAGGGCCGTGGTGAAGATGAAGCCCGACGCGAAGCTGCGCACGAAGTCGCAAAGCGCGGTCGAGGCAGCGATGTAGCCGCCGAGCACGCCGAACGCCTTGCCGAGCGTCCCCTCGATCACGGTGAGGCGATGGGCGACGCCCTCCCGTTCGGCGACACCCGCACCGGTGGGGCCGTAGAGCCCGACCGCGTGGACCTCGTCGAGATACGTCATGGCACCGTGCGCCTCGGCCACGTCGCACAGTTCGGCGATGGGGGCGATGTCGCCATCCATCGAGTAGACCGACTCGAACGCTACCAGCTTCGGCGTTGCCGGGTCGAGTTGGCGCAGTTGTCGGTCGAGGTCCTCGGGGTCGTTGTGGCGGAAGATGCACTTCGTGGCCCGGCTCTGACGAATGCCCTCGATCATCGAGGCGTGGTTGAGCGCGTCGGAGAAGACGACGCAGCCGGGGATCTGCGAGGCGAGGGTGCCGAGGGCGGCCCAGTTCGAGACGTAGCCCGAGGTGAAGAGCAGCGCCGCTTCCTTGCCGTGCAGGCTCGCCAGCTCGCGCTCCAGCTCGACGTGATAGTGGTTGGTGCCGGAGATGTTGCGGGTGCCGCCGGCACCGGCGCCGCAGCGGTCGAGCGCTTCGTGCATGGCGGCCAGCACCGCCGGGTGCTGGCCCATGCCGAGATAGTCGTTGGAGCACCAGACGGTGACCTCGCGCGGGCCGTCGTCCGAGTAGTGGCGCGCGCGCGGGAACGCTCCGGCCTTGCGCTCCAGATCGGCGAAGACTCGATAGCGGCCCTCCTCGTGCAGGCCGTCGAGCTTGGTCTGGAAGAAGGTCTCGTAGTTCATCGCGGGCTCCGAAATGGCGCGAGTTGCGAACGGGCAGGTAGGGGAGCGGCCATCGTTTCAGGCCGCCCTTCGGGCAAGGCAGGCGTCGAAGGCGGCGGCGAGGCCGGGCGCGTCGAAGGCGCGTCCCTGGGCCTCGACCCACGGCTGGTCGACCGTGGGTGGCGTGCAGGCAGCGAGGCTGATGCGACCGCCGACGAGGTCGAAGCGGACCCAGCCGGAGCAGGCGCGGACCATGCCGCGCAACTCGGCGACCTCGCCGAAGGCACCTCGTGTCAGGTCGTGCAGGAGTCGCTCCAGCCCCCGGCGGTCGTAGGCGCCGGCAAGATCGCTGCGCCAGAATTGCAGCGCATTCGCGTCCTCGGCAGCGGGCGGGATCACCATGGGGGCGGTACGTAGCGCCCACCGCCAAAGGGTGGCATCGCGCAGCGGCAGGACCATGAACCAGTGCTCGACGATGGCGAGGGCGAGCAACGCCCCGACCAGCATCAGGCCGGCCGTCGTCACCGGCCCCGGTTCGAGCACCACCGCGTGCACCAGGAGGGCTGCCGCCACGATGGTCGAGAGGCTGACCGCGAACGGGAAGAAGGCGTTGGTCGGGCCTTTGCGGAAATAGGTGGTGAGGAAGGCGAGCTGCCGGGGCAGGAACTCCTCGTTGATGTTCGGCACGCCCCAGAACACGTTCAGTTTGGCGCTGACGCGCATCACCCAGAGGACGAGGAAGGTCCAAACGCCGACCTGGTTGGGGGCACCCCAGGCGAGCCAAACGAGCCCGAGACCGGTTGCGAGGATGGCGAGCTCGTGGTGGACGATGGTGGCGAAGGCCTCGCGAAAACGCAGCCAACCCCCGGCCCCGACGGTCGCGGGCGCGCGCCGGGTACCGGTGACGTAGCCGGTGAGGAACGCCACCTCGTGCCAGCCCCAGACGACGATGGCCGAGGTGAACGCGACGTAGGCGCCGGTGACGGTGACATCGCCCAGCGAGAGCGCAAACCCGGCGAGGCCGAACACGGCGAAGACCGACGCCGCGGCGAGGGTCCAAACGTGGGTCCGCCGCGGCAGTCCGATCGCGAACAGGATCAGACCCGTGCTGAACCACCAGAGGAAGGTGGCGTAGAGCAGCGGGAGACCGTAGTCGATCATCGCCGGGCGCCTCGCCTCACCAGACCGGCGACAGGCGGATCTGCGCCGGCAGCGGATGCCGCTTCGGCCGTAGCACGTAGAGGCGGAGGAAGGTGGCGGCGGCCTGTGCCATCGCCACGCCCTTGCGCATGCGCGCTGCCAGCCCGCCCTCGGCGTCGGCGGCGGTGATCCGCTCGTTGAGCACCCGGAGACGCTCCAGCCCCTTGCGGAACGTCGGCGAGTCCAGGTCGAGCGACAGCGGGAAGACCTGCCGGGTGATCTCGGTGGTGATCTCGAACACGCGGTAGTCGTACTCGGTCGGGTCGATCCGCAGCGCCTTGTGGAACTCCGGCCGAGCGTGGTCGCGCACGTACATGGTGGCGAACACCGCGAGGACGAAGAAGCGGATCCAGAGCTTGTTCCAGCCAGTCAGCATGTCCGGGTTGGCGCGCATCAACAGGGCGAACGCCTCGCCGTGGCGGAACTCGTCGTTGCACCACTGCTCGAACCACTTGAAGATCGGATGGAAGCGCAGTTCCGGGTTGCGCTCCAAATGGCGATAGATCGTGATGTAGCGGGCGTAGCCGATCTTTTCCGAAAGATAGGTCGCGTAGAAGATGAACTTGGGCCTGAAGAACGTGTACTTCTTCGAACGGGTGAGGAAGCCGAGGTCGACACCGACATCGAAGTCCTTCAAGGTCTCGTTGATGAAGCCGGCATGGCGGGCCTCGTCGCGGCTCATGTAGGTAAAGAGCTGGCGGAGCGGCTGATTCTTGATCCGCTTCTTGATCTCGGCATAGAGCACGCAGCCGGAGAACTCGGCGGTGACGGAGCTGATGAGGAAGTCGATGAACTCCTTCTTCAGGGGCGCGGGCAGCGAGTTGGGGTCGAACGCGTCGAACTCGCCGGTGCGGACGAAGTGCCCCTTGTTCGGGTCGCTCTTCATCTCGTCCAGCAGTTCGTCCCACTCCGCCTGGATCGACGACACGTCGAGCTTGTCCAGTGCTGCGAAGTCGGTGGTGTAGAAGCGCGGGCTCAGGAGCGTGTTCTCCTGGGCCTTGCGGGTGGCGGCATTGGGCTGCCGTTGGAGCCAGTTGACTTCGCTCATCGATCGTTCCCCCTCAAACCTTCTTGCCCGACGTGAAGCTGAACTCGAGCAGCTCCATGAACTCGAGATCGCCGGTCAGTTCCGTCCAGCAGCGCTCGACGAGGCTGGCCCGCACCACGGTCGCCTCGCGCCGTTCCACCACGCGCTCGCCGAACGGCACGTCCAACTCGGGACCGTGGACGATCACCTCGTCGCCCGGATGGACGACCACACCGTCGTCGAGTTCGACATGCGCGTGCAGGCTGTCGTGGGTGTGCTCCACCTCGATCGTGCAGGCGACGTCGAAGCGGCGCCGCGTGAACCAAGCGGCGGTGTCGTTGCGACCGCTCATCGCATCGGGCTCCCGGCCTCGAAGAGTTCGACCATGGATTGGGTGTTGTCCTGGCCGAAGGCGCCGATCAGCTCGGCGCGGTGGCCCGTCACCGTGTCCTCCAGGGACAGGCGGCCATCGCTCCAGGCGACCATGCGGAACGCGGCCTCGCCGCCGATATCCTGGCGCTTGCGCTCGCGGGCGATGGCGCGCAGCACACCGCGCACGAAGCCACCGTCACCCGGCTCCATCTCCTGGACGACGCGGTCGCTGTAGGCATCGAGGACGACGATACCGCCGTCGGCCCGGTCGGCGAACCTGAGGTCGCGCATCATCGTCGGCCGCGCCTCGGCATCGGCCAGTTCCATCTTCGGCAACTGGCCGACGCCGAAGCCCACGGCGACGCAGCCGGCGACCAGCATCGCCGCGACGTATTCGCCGCGCAGCGGCCGTCGCTCGGACTTGGCTTCGGGCATGGCTTCCTCCCTGGTCTTCGCGCGTGCCGGGAGCGTGGGGGCGACCATGCGTGGACCCTCAGCGGCCGGCACTGGGCAGTGGGTGCCCTGGTGCATGCGGGGTCAACTCGTTCGAACGGGCGAGAGGCGTCGCCATACCAGGATTCCTGCGGGTTTCGCCGTGCTCTGCGACGTAGTCGCGCAGGGCGTCGGCGACGATTCGCGCGGCCACCTCCGGCTCGGGAATGCAGCGCAGCATCGGCTGCGGGTGGTTGACGTGCCAGGGCCGCACGTTCGGCCAAAGCTGAATGAAGGCCACCCGGTTGCCCGGCTTCAGCGCGAAGGGCACGTCCCCCGTCCCGTCGCCGTGCACCTTGAGCGAAGCGCTGTCGATCACCCGGAAGGGCAAGTTGATCGTCAGCGGCAGCGCTACACCCGAACGGACGACGAGCCGTCGGTTGGTCACCGTGTAGACGGTCGACTTCGCGTACAGCCATCCGAGGGTGAGGAGGATGCCGACGGCGATCAGCGGCAGCGGCAGAATCCAAAGCGTGTGGACCAGCGCTTCGGCCACGGTGGCACCGCCCGTGACGGCGGCGGTGCCATTCCAGGCGAGCAGGACCAAACAGTAGATCGCCACCTTGTAGACATGCAGCGCGCGGCGGGCGAGGGCGCGCCAATCGGGCGCCCCCTGCCACAGGATCCGCTCGCCTGCCGGAAGCGCTTCCGGCAGGCCGGGGATCGGCTCGTTCTCGTGCTCGCGCATCAGAACGACCACGCCTTCTTGCGCACCGCACCGCCGTACATGTCGGCGCCGGCGTAGTAGGCGCCGATCTTGTCCTCCTCCAGCTTGGTCACCACGTCCGGCGCCTTCAGCGCCGGCACGAGGCCGAACTGCTCGCTGGTGATCATGCTGACGGTGGACCGGCCGCGCCAGACGTTCAGATCGACGTAGACGGCAGGCACGAGCACGGTGCGCAACGGCTCGCTGCCGGCAAGCTCGACCTCGTAGTAGCGGATCAGGGCTTCGGCGCGGTCGACCCAGGCGTCGACGATCTTGCCCGCCAGGAGTTCGTCGCGGGCATAGACCGGAAGGCCGCGCGGATCGGGGTCCTCGGCGGCGATCTGGAAGTCCGGCAGGATGCGCATCGGCGCGATCTTGGGCCGACCTTCGTGGTCGCGCTCGGGTTCGTCCTTGCGCATCGCGTAGGCGGCGGGGCCGACGCTGTCGAGCATGGGGTTGGCGCCGGTCGGCTCGGCCGGCGCGCCGAAGGCCGGATCGAACTTCTTCAGGTTCAGCTCGCGGCTGTCGGCGATGCCGTCGGGCTTCATCGCGACGGTGCCGTCGGCGAGGTAGTAGGCCTTGGGGGAGGGGACGGCCGGAACCAGAATCTCCAGCGGGTCGCCCTTCTTCTCCTCCAGGAGATAGCCCTCGCGCTGGTCCTCCTTGCGGAGCCAGTAGATCAGGCCGAAGAAAAAGGCCCAAAAGACGTAGAGCGCGACCAGCGCTACGTCGATGTGCCCGGTGATGGCGCCGGTGGCCATGGTCGAACTCCTCCAGCAGGGGGCCTAGGCCGGAAAGCGGTCCAGTCCGAAGCCCGTGTTCGGCTGCGCATAGGTCTCGCTCGCGGGGCGCACGAGCGGACCGATGGCAACCAGGGTCAGGAACAAAAGAGCGATCTCGATGTGGTAGACCACGGCATAGCCCGTCGCCGGGTCCATCAATGCCGTCCCCAGGCTGCCCTGGACGGCGAACATCGAGACGACGTCGCGGATCGCACCGCCAACGGCGATGGCGACCCCGGCGGCGGTGGCCTGGACGGCCCCCCAGGCGCCGAGTGCAATGCCGCTGTCGCCGGCCCGGGCAAGCGCCATGGCGGCGGTCAGGGTGGAGACGGCGAACAGGCCGCCACCCAGTCCGATCAACGCCGTACCGACGCGGAACAGCTCCGCCGACTGCAACGGCGCCGCGAAGATCACGGCCGAAAAGGCCACAACGCCGATCAACGAGCCGGTGGCGGCCAGCCGATAGGGGTTGTAGCCGCGGGTCAAGGCGCGCGCGGCGAGGGCGAAACCGACCAGCGAGCCGGCCGCGAGGATCGCCGTCAATTGCGTCGTCGCACTGACGGAGAGGTGCAGGATCTCGCCGCCATAGGGCTCGAGCAGGATGTCCTGCATCGAGAACGCGGCGGTCCCCAGACCGATCGCGACGAGCAGCCGCGCGGTGCGCCCGTGCTGGGCGATCTTCTGCCACGCCTCGGCGAAGGTCGGCCGCTCGCGGTCCTCGGCGGTGACGCTCGGATCGCGCGCCTCCTGGCGCCACAAGGCCAAGAGGTTCAAGACGATGGTGACGACCGCCGCACCCTGGATCACCTCGATCAGCCGCAACTGCGAGAAGTCGGCGAGCAGCCAGCCGAGGATCATGGCACTGCCGAACATGCCGACCAGCAGCACGACGTAGAGCAGGGCGACGACGCGCGGCCTGGCCTTCTCCGGGGCAAGGTCGGTGGCGAGCGCCAAGCCCGCCGTCTGGGTGGTGTGCAGGCCGGCGCCGACCAGCAGGAAGGCGAGCCCGGCGCCGACGTGGCCGGCCCAGGCCGGACCGTGCGTGTCGCCCGAGAGGATGATGAGGGCGAACGGCATGATGGCGAGGCCGCCGAACTGCAACAGCGTGCCGAACCAGATGTAGGGGACGCGGCGCCAGCCGAGCTTGGAGCGGTGGGTGTCCGAGCGAAAGCCGATCAGCGCACGCAAGGGCGCGAAGACCAACGGCAGCGACACCATGAGGGCGACCAGCGAGGCCGGCACGCCCATCTCGAGGATCATCACCCGATTGAGCGTGCCCGTCAGCAGCGCCGCCGCCATGCCGACCGAAACCTGGAACAGCGACAGGCGCAACAGCCGCGGCAGCGGCAGGTCGCGCGTCGCCGCGTCGGCGAACGGCAACAGCCGCGGCACGAGGCGGGTCCAGAAGCGGCGGCGGGCGGCGGCGGAGATCATCCGGCCAGCACCTCCTGCGCTTGGGAGGTGTAGAAACCGCTGGCAATGCGCTGCGTGCGGCCGAGCCGCGCGGCGCCGAGCAGCGCGGCCAGCCGCCGGTGCAGGGTGGTCTCGGCCACTGGCTCGATGGCCGGCGCCCGGTCGCTCCGCGGGAAGCAGCGGCCGACCACGTGCATCGCCGTCAGCGCCGGCGTACGCGGCGCGAAGGTGAACACTGCCGAGGCCGTGCATCGTTCGGCGAGGAGGCCCACGACGCGGACCACGTCGTCGACGCGGTAGTGGATGAGCGAGTCCATCGCGACGACGTGGTCGAACCGGCCGAGTGCCGGATCGAGCATGTCGCCGCTGCGGAAGTCGATCGTCCCGGCGAAGGTCTCGGCGGCGGCCCGCTCGCGGGCGAGGCAGACCAGGGTCGGGGCGAGGTCGATGGCGACCACGTCGGCGCCGCGCCGCGCCGCCTCGACCGCCAGGGCGCCGGTACCGCAGCCGGCGTCGAGCAGGCGGCAGCCGGAGAGGTCCGCCGGCAACCACGACAGGAGCGTGGCGCGCATGCGGTCGCGGCCGGCACGGACGGTGGCGCGGATCCCGCTGACCGGCGCGTCCGAGGTCAGCCTCGACCACGCTTCGGCCGCCGTCCGGTCGAAATAGGTCAACAGCTCGCCGCGGCGGCTCCGGTAGCTCGCCGTTTCCATCAGTCGAATCCCAAGAGCTCGAAGATGTCGCGGTCGCGCATCGGCTGCGCCACCTTCGGCTCCTCGTCGGTGCCCTGCCACAAGGCCTCGGCGAGTTGCATGTAGCCCGCCATGACGGCGTTGAGTTCGGGGCTCTCCTCCATCTCGAACAGCGTCGACTTCTTCAACCGCGAGCGGCGGATGACGTCGAGGTCGGGGAAATGCGCCATCAGATCGAGGCCGACCACGTCGTTGAACTTGGCCACCTGATCGGTGTCGCGGCTGCGGTTGCAGATCACCCCGCCCAGACGCACGGCATAGTTCTTCGACTTCGCCAGGATCGCCGCGACGATGCGGTTCATGGCGTAGATCGAATCGAAGTCGTTGGCGGTGACGATGATCGCGCGGTCGGCGTGCTGGAGCGGGGCGGCGAAGCCGCCACAGACCACGTCGCCCAGGACGTCGAAGATGACGACGTCGGTGTCGTCCAGGAGGTGATGCTCCTTCAACAGCTTCACCGTCTGGCCGACGACGTAGCCGCCGCAGCCGGTGCCGGCGGGCGGCCCGCCCGCCTCGACGCACATGACGCCGTTGTAGCCCTCGTAGACGAAGTCCTCGACGCGCAGTTCCTCCGAGTGGAAGTTCACCTGCTCCAGCACGTCGATCACCGTCGGCACCAGACACTTGGTCAGGGTGAAGGTGCTGTCGTGCTTCGGATCGCAGCCGATCTGCAGCACGCGCTTGCCCAGCTTCGAAAACGCGACCGACAGGTTGGACGAGGTGGTGCTCTTGCCGATCCCGCCCTTGCCGTAGACCGCGAACACCTTGGCGCCCTCGATCTTGGCGGTGGGGTCGAGGTGCACCTGCACGCTGCCCTCGCCGTCGGGTCGTTTCGGTGTCCGGTCCAGTACGATGGTCACGCCGCCACTCCCTCCGTGATGCCTTCGACGCGGTCTTCCAGCTCTTCGCCGGCCCGCTTCAGTGCTTCCAGGACGTCGTCGTCCGGGGTCCAGTAGTGGCGCTCGTGCGCCTCCAGGAGCCGGTGCGCGACCTTCGCCGACGCCTTGGGGTTCAAGGTCGCCAGCCGCTCGCGCATGTCCGGATCGAGGACGTAGGTTCGGGTGAGTTGCTCGTAGACCCAAGGCGCCACTTCGCCCGTGGTCGCCGACCAGCCCATGGTGTTGGTCACCGCCGCCTCGATGTTGCGCACGCCCTCGTAGCCGTGCTTCAGCATCGATTCGTACCATTTGGGGTTGAGCATCCGCGTCCTGGTCTCGAGTGCCACCTGCTCGCCGAGCGTGCGCACGAGGCCCTCGCCTCGGGTCTGGTCGCCGATGTAGACCGGGACCTGCTTGCCGCGCGCGGAGCTGACCGCTCGGCCGATGCCGCCGAGGGTGTCGAAATAGTGGTCGATGGTGGTGACGCCGACCTCGACCGATTCGAGGTTTTGGTAGGCGAGTTGGACGTCGGCGAGCACGCTCTTCAACAGGTCCGCCTGGCGCACGGGCTTGCCGCTGCGGCCGTAGGCGAAGCACTTGCGCTTGGTATAGGCGTTGGACAACTCCTCCTCGTCCTCCCAGGCACCGCTGTCGATCAGCTGGTTGACGTTGGAGCCGTAGGCGCCATCGGCGTTCGAGAAGACGCGCAAGGCCGCCGTCTCCAGATCGCAGCCGTGCGTCGCCTGGTAGGCGAGCGCGTGCTGCCTGACGAAGTTCTGCTCGACGGGCTCGTCGGCACTGGCGGCGAGCCACATGGCCTCGGCCAAAAGCGTGGTCTGCAGGGGCAAAAGGTCGCGGAAGATGCCGGACAAGGTCGCCAGCACGTCGATCCGCGGCCGGCCGAGTTCGTCCAGCGGGATCAGCTCGGCACCGCAGAGGCGGCTGTAGCTGTCGAAGCGCGGCACCGCACCGACCATGGCGAGCGCCTGGGCGATCGGGCCGCCCTCGCTCTTCAGATTGTCGGTGCCCCAGAGCACGATGGCGACCGTCTCGGGCAGGCCGTTGCCCTCGGCGGCGTGGCGGGCGAGCAGCCGCTCGGCCTGCCGCTTGCCGTCGGCCAGCGCGAAGGCGCTCGGGATGCGGAAGGGATCGAAGCCGTGCAGGTTGCGGCCGGTCGGCAGGATGGCGGGGTTGCGCAAGAGGTCGCCGCCCGGCACCGGCCGCACGAAGCCGGCGTCCAGGGCATGCAGGATACCGCCCAGCTCGTGCTCCTCGGCGAGCAGCTTGGCCGTCTGCGCCAGTTCGCGGAACAACTCGATGGTCGCCTCGGTGCCGTCGTGGGCGAGCGCTTCCTCGACGGAACTGCCCGCCACCAGCTTCTCGACGGCGATCCGCGCCGGCCGGGCGCCGTGCGAGGCCTCGGCCACGGCGAGCAGGAGGTCGACCCGCTCCTCGGCGCTGGGCGGCTCGCCGACCACGTGCAGGCCGTGCGGGATGAGGGTGTACTCCAGTTCCACCACGGCGGCGCCGAGCTTGGCCACCCGCGCCGTCGCCTGGACGCCCCAGGCCGGCTCCGGCTCGGCCAGGTCCAGGGCCGCCGCCTGGCTCTGGAGGAGGGCTGCGAGGTCGGCGCGTTCCACCGCCTGCTCGGGAGCGAGCTGCCGCC